>NZ_VFYP01000001.1:998510-1331347 GCF_006443685.1 Rhizobium glycinendophyticum
GCAACCATTTCGCCCATCAGGCCGGCAAAGGCCGAGGTTTCCTTGCGGTTGAAGTCGCCTTCCAGCCCATGCCCGACAGCCTCGTGCAGCATAACACCCGGCCATCCATTACCGAGCACCACGTCCATCGTGCCCGCCGGCGCTTCCTGTGCTTCGAGGTTGACCAGCGCCTGACGCAGCGCCTCGTCGGCACCGAGCTGCCAGCTTTCGCTCGTCAGGAAGTCGTTGAATCCCATGCGCCCGCCGGTGCCGAAGGAACCGCTTTCCTGGCGGTCTCCCTGTCCGGTGACGACGGAGATGTTGATGCGGGTCATCGGCCGGATGTCGCGCACCCGGTGGCCGTCAGCGCGCAGGATCTCGACCACCTGCCAGCTCGCGCCGACGGTTGCCGTCACCTGCCGCACTTTCGGGTCCTTGTCGCGCAGATAGGCGTCGATCTCGGACAGAAGCTTCACCTTCTCCTCGAATGTCGGCGAACCGATCGGATTGCCGTCGCCATAGAGCTTCGAATTCGTTCGCTGCGGGGCCGCCGCATAGGAGCCGGAATGGCCGTGGGTAACCGCACCGACGGCGTCTGCGGCACGGGAAAGCGCAGCGAGTGAGAGTTCGCCGGCGTGGGCATAGCCGACGGCTTCACCGGCGACGGCCCGGAGCCCAAAGCCCTGGTCGGTATTGAACGAGCCGCCCTTCAGGCGTCCGTTGTCAAAGGTCAGCGATTCCGCCTGGGCATGCTCGACGAACAGCTCTCCGTCATCGGCACCCTTAAGCGCATCGGCGACGCGCTGGGTCAGCGTGGCGTCGTCGCAGTCGAAGAGGGAGAGAAGGTCCTGGGTCATGCGGGTCTCCTTGGAACGTGCCTCTGCATGTAGGGGGACAACGAGAAAGGGGCAAGTCCATTGGACTTGCCCCAAAACGATCATTGGGTCACGATAAGGCGAAGCTTACGGCAGGGTGTCGTAACCTTCGCCGAAGCCGGCGAGCTCGATCGGAATGCCGACGCGGTCCTGGTCGGCAGATTCGCGGAGCGCAAAGACGGCAGCCTTGCCGGCGCGCAGGATCTTCATTAGTTCCTCGTCGATCTCGACCTCTACATAACAGCCCTCGGAGAAACAGCGGGTGAAATAGGCGCGGCCGATATTGTTCCCGTCGACGAAAAGCTCCATCCCGTCCTTAAGGAGTACGCCGAGCGGCGCCAGAATGCGCAGGATCCGCGCCTTGCGGTCGGCGGTCTTCAGCACGACGACCGACAGACCCACTTCCGGTCGGTCTTCCGCAATCACGTTCTGCATCAGCGCACACTGTTCGGCCGTGGCACCCGCCGGCTTGTCGCAGATCACCGACCATGCGCCATGATTGGACCGGACGGAACCCGGCTGCTGCTGCTGGGTTTGCTGGCTCTGCGCCGGACCGGCCAGCGCACCGATCAGTACCGCAGATGCGGCAAGGCCGGACCAGACACGTCTAGAAAGCCCCATGAATACCTCTGGAAAACGAATCATCCCGGACATTCTTGTCGCCCGGGTGGGCAAATGGAAAGCCCCGGCGCCTGTTTTACGGCCGACTACGGCATAATTGGGACTGGGCATGTGCCTCTGGCGGGCATTCGGCACTGCTTCCACCACCCGTTGGGGAAAAGCCTGTGTATCCAGCGCTCTCGCAATTGATGAAGAGCAAAATGCCGCACCGGCTTTCGCCGCAGCGTATTGCGAATGCGGCTGATCTGTGATTTTAAACGGCGACACTAGCATGATTTTTGCGCTATGGTTTGATGTGGATCAAGCGCTTGTGGGAGACCAACCGTGATGAAGAGAACCTATGCAGCCTTGGCCGCACTGGCCTGTCTGCTTTTCGCTTCTGCCAGCTTCGCCGATCAGCCGAAGCCGTGGCAGATGGGTCTGCAGGATGCAGCGACCCCGGTCATGGAAATGAACCGTTGGTTTGAGCAATACACGCTCTGGTTCATCGTGCCGATCACCATCTTCGTCCTTATTCTTCTGATCCTGGTTGTAGTGAAGTTCCGCGCTTCCGCCAATCCGGTCCCCTCGAAGACCAGCCACAATACGGCGATCGAAATCGTCTGGACCGTGGCACCGGTTCTCATCCTCTTTGCAATCGCAATCCCGTCTTTCAACCTGCTGACCTATCAGCTGAAGATGCCGGAAAATCCTGACCTGACAGTCAAGGCGACCGCTACCCAGTGGCTTTGGTCCTATGAATATCAGGGCGACCAGGCCGTGTCCTTCGACAGCTACATGTTGAAGGATGGCGATCGCGCTGCGGCGGGCAAGGAAGACGTTGCGCGTTACCCGCGTCTCCTCGCCGTGGACAACGAAGTCGTTGTTCCCGTCGGCAAGACGGTCCGCATGCTTGTCACGGCTGCCCCGACCGACGTTATTCACGCTTTCGCCATGCCCGCCTTCGGTATCAAGATCGACGCCATTCCGGGCCGTCTGAACGAGACCTGGTTCAAGGCTGAGCGCGAAGGCTTGTACTACGGTCAGTGTTCGGAGTTGTGCGGCAAGGATCACTCCTTCATGCCGATCGCCATTCGTGTCGTGTCCGAGGAGCAGTATTCGACCTGGCTCCAGGCTGCGGCGTCTGACCTTGCTGGCGCCAACAAGGCGCTGATGGCTGCTGTCGACGGGGCTCCGGCCGCTGTCCAGAGCGCCGAAAACATCACGAACTGAGAGGAGTGAGGACAATGGCCGGTTCTGTTGCCCACGACGACCACGCGAACGACGCGCATCATGACCATAAGCCGGGCTTTGCTGCTCGCTGGTTGTTTTCGACCAACCACAAGGACATCGGCACGCTCTACCTGATTTTCGCGATCATCGCGGGTATCATCGGCGGCGCGTTGTCGGTAGCCATGCGCATGGAGCTCCAGGAGCCCGGTATCCAGATCTTCCACGGCCTGGCTTCCATGGTCTACGGCGCCGAAGGCGATTCCGCCATCGATGCCGGCAAGCATATGTATAACGTATTCACCACGGCGCACGCGCTCATCATGATCTTCTTCATGGTCATGCCGGCGCTGATCGGCGGTTTCGCCAACTGGATGATCCCGATCATGATCGGCGCTCCGGATATGGCTTTCCCGCGCCTCAACAACATCTCCTTCTGGCTGATCGTCCCGGCCTTCCTGCTGCTCGTGCTCTCGATGTTCGTCGAAGGCCCGGCAGGCGCCCACGGCGTCGGCGGCGGCTGGACGATGTATCCGCCGCTCGCGACCTCCGGCCAGCCTGGACCCGCAGTCGATCTTGCAATCTTCGCGCTCCACGTTTCGGGTGCGTCTTCGATCCTCGGTGCGATCAACTTCATCACCACAATTCTCAACATGCGCGCTCCGGGCATGACGATCCACAAGATGCCGCTGTTTGCCTGGGCCGTTCTGGTCACGGCCTTCCTGCTGCTTTTGTCGCTCCCGGTTCTCGCCGGCGGCATCACCATGCTGCTGACCGACCGCAACTTCGGCACGACCTTCTTCGCGCCGGAAGGCGGCGGTGATCCGATCCTCTACCAGCACCTGTTCTGGTTCTTCGGTCACCCGGAAGTCTACATCCTGATCCTGCCCGGCTTCGGCATCATCAGCCACATCATCTCGACCTTCTCGAAGAAGCCGGTCTTCGGCTACCTCGGCATGGCCTACGCCATGGTCGGCATCGGCGCCGTCGGCTTCGTCGTCTGGGCGCACCACATGTACACGGTCGGCCTGTCGCTCGCCGCCCAGCGTTACTTCCTCTTCGCAACCATGGTCATCGCGGTGCCGACCGGCATCAAGATCTTCTCCTGGATCGCAACGATGTGGGGTGGCTCGCTGACCTTCAAGACCCCGATGGTCTGGGCGATCGGCTTCATCTTCCTCTTCACCGTCGGCGGCGTCACGGGCGTTCAGCTCGCCAATGCCGGCCTCGACCGCTCGCTGCATGACACCTACTACGTCGTGGCTCACTTCCACTACGTTCTGTCGCTCGGTGCCGTCTTCGCCATCTTCGCCGGCTGGTACTACTGGTTCCCGAAGATGACCGGCTACATGTACAACGAGTTCGTCGGCAAGCTGCACTTCTGGATCATGTTCGTTGGCGTCAACATGGTCTTCTTCCCGCAGCACTTCCTCGGCCTCGCCGGCATGCCGCGCCGCTACATCGACTATC
This sequence comes from Rhizobium glycinendophyticum, assembly GCF_006443685.1. Taxonomy (NCBI): domain Bacteria; kingdom Pseudomonadati; phylum Pseudomonadota; class Alphaproteobacteria; order Hyphomicrobiales; family Rhizobiaceae; genus Peteryoungia; species Peteryoungia glycinendophytica. The sequence continues at coordinate 1,002,665 of NZ_VFYP01000001.1, forward strand.
CGGATGCTTATGCCGGCTGGAACTATGTTTCGTCGATCGGCTCTTACATCTCAGCCTTTGCAGTGCTCGTCTTCCTCTACGGTGTCTTCGAAGCCTTCGCCAAGAAGCGCGTCGCAGGTGACAATCCGTGGGGCGAGGGTGCGACCACCCTGGAATGGCAGCTGTCTTCGCCGCCGCCGTACCACCAGTGGGAACAGCTCCCGAAGATCAAGTAAGCAGATCTTCGAGGCCACCAGACAGTCGGGCGCCGCAGTCAAAGGGATTGCGGCGCCCGAAAGATCAGACGGAAGACGGAAAGCAACAGAATGACAGTCATCGACAATCGCGACGTATTCGGCATCGAGGGCGAAATCCGCCTGTCCGAAGCCGGCCCGCGCGATTTCTTCGCGCTTCTGAAGCCGCGCGTCATGTCGCTCGTCGTCTTTACGGCGCTTGCAGGCCTCGTGCTGGCGCCAGGTTCCATCAATCCGGTCATCGGCTTCATCGCCATCCTGTGCATCGCGGTCGGGGCAGGGGCCTCGGGTGCCCTCAACATGTGGTACGATGCCGATATCGACGCGATCATGTCGCGCACGGCAACCCGCCCGGTGCCGGCGGGCCGTGTCACCCCGCATGAAGCCTTGGCCTTTGGCCTCGTGCTCTCGGTCTTTTCGGTCAGCATTCTCGGCCTTGCCGTCAACTGGTTCGCCGCCGGCCTGCTCGCCTTCACCATCTTCTTCTACGCCGTCGTCTATACGATGTGGCTCAAGCGCTCGACCCCGCAGAACATCGTCATTGGCGGTGCGGCCGGCGCCTTCCCGCCCATGGTCGGCTGGGCCTGTGTCACCGGCGGCGTCTCGCTCGACAGCTTCATCCTCTTCATGATCATCTTCCTCTGGACACCGGCCCATTTCTGGGCGCTGGCGCTGTTCAAGATGAAGGAATATGGCGCCGTCGGCGTCCCCATGATGCCGAATGTCGCCGGTGTCGCGTCGACCAAGCGCCAGATCACCGTCTATGCCGTTCTGACCGCAATCACCGGCGTGCTGCCGACCGTCACCGGTCTCTCCTCGATCGGCTACGGCCTTGTCGCCGCCCTGCTCGGCGCCGTCTTCATCCACTGTTCCATCGCCGTCTGGCGTATGCCCGACGGCGATGAGAAGATGGTGCCGGCGAAGAAGCTTTTCGGCTATTCGATCTTCTATCTCTTCGCGATCTTTTCGGCCCTGATGGTCGATCTCTATGTCGCGCCCGCAATCCTGTCTCTCGGAGGTGCCGCCTGATGGAGACCATCGAGCTCAATGACGTCCAGAAGAAGTCCCGCCGCGGCCGCAACATCGCGCTCGGCGTGGTTCTGGCGCTTCTTGTCGTCATCTTCTACGTCGTGACGATCATCAAGATCAGCAAGATGGGCTGACGGACATGACCGACGCACCGCTGAACCAGACCCCGAAGACCACCGAACGCCGCGCCAGCCGGCGCGATTTCGGCGTGGCAACGGCCTGTGTGGTGTTTGTCGGCGCCATGGTTGGCATGAGCTATGCCGCCGTCCCGCTTTACCAGATGTTCTGCAAGGTCACCGGCTATGGTGGCACCACGCAGCGCGTCGAGCAGATGTCGGATGTGGTTCTGGACAAGACGATCAACGTCACGTTCGACGCCAATGTCTCTGATGGCCTGAACTGGGATTTCAAGCCGCTCGACAAGAAGGTCACGCCGAAGATCGGCGAAACGGTCCAGATCCGTTACGTTGCGACCAATCATTCGGCCGAGCCGGTAACCGGCGAGGCCGTGTTCAACGTCTCTCCAGGCGAAGCCGGCGCCTATTTCAACAAGGTCCAGTGCTTCTGCTTTACCAAGACCACGTTGCAGCCGGGCGAAACACTGGAAATGCCTGTTGTCTTCTTCGTCGATCCCGCCATCGTAGATGCGGAAGAGACCAAGGACATCGGAACGATAACCCTTTCCTACACCTTCTATCCGCGCGAGGATGACAAGCCCGTGGCAGCGCTGGAAGCGGGAGAGGGCAAGGAACAGCCGAAACTGTGAGAGGGGTCCGGTAAGCCGGGTCTCGTAATGAAATTGACATTCGGGGATTGCTGAAATGGCCGAAGCGCACCAGAAGAACCACGACTACCACATTATCGATCCGAGCCCCTGGCCGATCCTGGCCTCGATCGGTGCCTTCCTCCTGACCTTCGGCGGCGTTGGCTACATGCGTTACCTGCATGGCGGCTCGTTCAAGCTTTTCGGTCTTGAGCTCGCCCATCCGTGGCTGTTCTTCATCGGGCTGGCCATCGTGCTCTTCACCATGTTCGCCTGGTGGGCAGACACGATCCGGGAAGCCCATGCCGGCGCCCACACCCGCGTCGTATCGCTGCACCTGCGCTATGGCATGATCATGTTCATCGCTTCGGAAGTGATGTTCTTCGTCGCCTGGTTCTGGGCCTTCTTCGACGCCAGCCTTTTCGCCAACGAGGCGATCCAGGCAAGCCGCGTTGAGTTCACAGGTGGCACCTGGCCGCCGAAGGGTATCGAGGTTGTCGATCCCTGGCACCTGCCGCTCTACAACACCGTGATCCTGCTGCTCTCGGGCACCTGCGTCACCTGGGCTCACCACGCGCTGCTGCACAACGACCGCAAGGGCGTCGTCTCCGGCCTGGTTCTGACGGTCCTGCTCGGCATCCTGTTCTCGTCGGTCCAGGCCTACGAATACATGCACGCCCCGTTTGACTTCAAGAACTCGATCTACGGCGCGACCTTCTTCATGGCCACCGGCTTCCACGGCTTCCACGTTCTGGTTGGCACGATCTTCCTGATCGTCTGCCTGTTCCGTGCGCTTGCCGGTCACTTCACGCCGAAGCAGCATTTCGGCTTTGAAGCCGCCGCCTGGTACTGGCACTTCGTTGACGTCGTCTGGCTCTTCCTCTTCTTCGCCATTTATATCTGGGGCGATTGGGGTGCACCGCTGCACGCCGGCTGATCAGGGCCAAAAGCATCGAAGGGCGGCGCAAGCCGCCCTTTTTCGTTCTCTTCCCTTCGCCTGCGGCGCGCCCTGCGACCTTGCGGGCACTGGGATGGAACACCGGCCTGCACTAAGGGTTGGCCTACGGCTGGAATATCCCGAAGGAGGGACTGAAATGACCGACGACAACGCACAATACGCCCCCGTAGACCCGATGAAGGCGGCACTCTCCGCCTCCTGCCCGCGCTGTGGCAACGGCAAACTCTTTGATGGGCTGACCAAGCCGAAGCAGCGTTGCGCCTCGTGCGGCCTCGACTATTCCTTCATCGATGCTGGCGACGGTCCGGCGATCTTCGTCATCCTGCTCGCCGACCTCCTGGTCGTCGGGTTTGCCGTCTGGGTAGAGCTCACCTATCAGCCCTCCGTGTGGCTGCACATCCTCGTCTTCGCCCCCCTCGGCGTCGGACTGACGCTCTGGCTGATGCGCACGCTGAAAGCCCTGCTGATCGCTCTGCAATACCGCCACAACGCCGCCCCGGGGGTTATCGACCGTGGTTGAACAGACTGACGCAGTGGGCAAGACGAGCCGCGGCTGGCGCTTCTGGGCCGGTCTCGTGCTGGTCCCGCTCGCCATCGCCATCTTGCTGTCGCTCGGCACATGGCAGGTCAATCGCCTGCATTGGAAGGAAAGCCTGCTCACCGCGATCGACGAACGTAGCCATGCTCCGGCCATCGACGTATCGGAGATCGCGGCGCGTCTGGCGGCCGGCGAGGAGATCGACTACCGCCACGCCACGGCCAGCGGGCGCTTCCTGCACGACAAGGAACGCCATTTCCTCGCGACCTTCGACGGTCAATCCGGCTTCTATCTCTACACGCCCCTCGAACTGGCCGATGGTCGCTTCCTCTTCGTCAACAGGGGCTTCGTCCCCTATGACCGCAAGGATGCCCAGACCCGGCCCGAAAGCCTGGTTGAGGGGCAGCAGACAGTGACCGGCCTTGCCCGGGCACGCCTCAATGAGAAACCTTCCTCGCTGGTGCCTGACAATAACGAGGCCACCAACATCTTCTACTGGAAGGACCTGACCCGCATGGCCGCCTCGACCGGCCTGCCGGAAGATCGCGTCCTGCCCTTCTTCCTCGACGCCGATGCGACCCCTGTTCCGGGCGGACTGCCGAAGGGCGGGGTCACGCAGGTCGATCTGCCGAACAGCCACCTGCAATATGCCATCACCTGGTATGGCCTCGCCTTCGCTCTGGCCGCCGTCACGATTGCAGGCCTCTTCCGCCGCAGAACGCCGTAGAGGCGCGCCGCGATATCGGCTAGATAACGCTCCACGCGCAGCCTGAATCGCGGCTGCCTCATTGGAGGAACCGCATGTCCTATCTCGCCTCGACGCTGGTTGCGCTCATCGCACTGGAGCACATCTACATCCTGGTGCTGGAAATGTTCCTCTGGACAGCGCCGACCGGCCGCCGCGCCTTCGGCCTGAAGCCGGAACAGGCCGAAGCGACCAAGGTCATGGCCGCCAACCAAGGTCTCTACAATGGTTTCCTAGCTGCCGGCCTGATATGGGGCCTGCTCCATCCCGATCTCGCCGTCGGCTATCAAATCCAGTTGTTTTTCCTTGGCTGTGTGCTGGTCGCGGGCCTATATGGGGGTGCAACGGCCTCGCGGAAGATCTTCGTCATCCAGGCGCTTCCTGCGGCCATCGCCATCCTCGCTGTCCTGATTGCCGGCTGACCCTATGAATATGCACATGAACCGCCCCCCACTGACGATCAGGCTTTGCGGCCCGCGCGGTTTCTGCGCCGGTGTTGACCGCGCCATCCAGATCGTCGTTCTGGCGCTGAAGCGCTATGGGGCACCGGTTTATGTGCGTCACGAAATCGTCCACAACAGGTATGTCGTCGAGGGCCTGGAAGCGAAGGGCGCAATCTTTGTCGAGGAACTCGACGAAATTCCCGCCGAGCATCGCCAGCAGCCGGTCGTCTTCTCCGCCCACGGCGTGCCGAAATCGGTGCCCGAGGACGCGACAAGCAGAAACCTCTTTTATCTCGACGCCACCTGTCCGCTGGTCTCCAAGGTTCACAAGCAGGCCATGCGTCACCAGCGCTTGGGGCGCCATGTCATCCTCATCGGCCATGCCGGCCATCCGGAAGTGATCGGCACCATGGGCCAATTGCCGGAAGGCTCGGTCTCGCTCGTTGAAACCGTCGAGGACGCCGCCGCCTACACGCCCGCCGACGCCGACAATCTCGGCTACGTCACGCAGACCACGCTGTCGGTGGATGATACGGCCGGTGTCATTGCCAAGCTGATGGAGCGTTTCCCGAACCTGACGGCACCGTCGGCCGACAGCATCTGCTACGCCACTACCAACCGCCAGGAAGCGGTGAAGGCGGCAGCCCCCGGTTGTGACCTTTTCATCGTCGTCGGTGCGCCCAACTCGTCGAACTCCAAACGTCTCGTCGAAGTGGCGCTGAGGGCAGGGGCCACCCGCTCCCTGCTGGTCCAGCGGGCCTCCGAGATCGACTGGGACGATGTCGGCGAAATCGGCACGCTCGGCATCTCCGCCGGCGCGTCCGCCCCGGAAGTCATCGTCGATGAAATCATCGAGGCCTTCCGCCACCGTTTCGACGCCAAGGTCGAGCTTGCGATCACGGCGGAGGAAAACGAGCACTTCCTCGTCAACCGCGAACTGCGTGATGTGGAATTGACGCGCGCGGACATGGCCTGGGTGAATGGTTAGGTCGTGGTGTCGTCCTAAGCCTCGAAGACGTCAGAGGGCTCGTGCTGCGCGCAGGCCGCCCGCTGTCTGGACCTGACGGAAGAAGTTGAGCGCATCCTGCGCCGGCATCGGCCGACCATAAAGGTAACCCTGGCCTTGCCCGCATCCCATGGCCAGCAAAACCGCGGCCTGTGCTTCCGTCTCGATTCCCTCGGCAACGGTATCGAGCCCCATCTCCCGACTCATCGCCACCAGAGCCCGCGTGATGGCGGCATCCGAGGCCGAGGTCTGGATGTCGCGGATGAAGCCTCGGTCTATCTTGAGCGTGGTCAGCGGATAGCGCTGCAGCGAGGAGAGCGAGGCATAGCCCGTTCCGAAGTCGTCGAAGGCGACACCGACGCCGATGTCGCGGATGCATTTCAGCGTCTGCAGGCTCGCCTCGTCGTCGTTGAGCGTGACCTCCTCGGTGACTTCGAGCTCGAGCCACGACGGCGCAATGCCGTGTCGCTGCACCGCTTCCATGACCCGCTCGCGCAAATGAGGCGAGCGGAACTGTTGTGCAAAGAGATTGACTGCCACCTTGCAGCCCTCGCCACGGCCATTCAGTTTGTGAGCCATCCGGCAGGCCTCGTCGAGCGTCCACCAGCCGATCTCGCTGGCGAGCGCGCTCTGCTCGAGGGAGGGCAGGAAACGGCCCGGCAGAAGCAGCCCGTGCTGCGGATGGTTCCAGCGGATGAGCGCCTCGAAGCCGACGACCCGACGCGAGGAAAGCTCCACCTGCGGCTGATAATAGAGTTCCAGCTCCCCCTGACGCATGGCGCGGCGTAGGTCGTCCCGCATGTCGCGCTTGGCTTGGCTTTCGCTGCGCATCGAGGGTTCGAAGAAGCGATAGCCGCGACCGCCGGCGGCCTTGGCGCGGTAGAGCGCGAAGTCCGCCGACGCGAGAAGCTCGTCGCCGTCTTCGCCATGCAACGGTGCAATGGCAATCCCGATGCTCACTCCCAGTTCCAGCTCCAGCCCACCCAGGCTGAACGGTTTGCGAAAGGCATCGAGGATCGCGGAGGCGTCCTTCTGTGCCGAGAGCGGATCTCCGCTATCCGCGTAGAGCACGGCAAACTCGTCTCCGCCGAGACGGCCGACCGTAGCCCTGTCGCCGAGCAGATAAGGAATGCGCACCGCAACAGCCTGCAGGAGGCTGTCGCCCACGACGTGACCATGCGCATCGTTGACCTCCTTGAAGCCGTCCAGGTCCATCAGGAAGAGGCTGCAGGGCGCGCCGGCGGCGAGTTTTTGCGCCAGATGCGTCGTGAATTCATGCCGGTTCGGCAAGCCCGTCAACGTGTCATGAGAGGCAAGCCGCATCAGCTTGGCATCTCGCTCTCGCCGCTCCGAAATGTCCTTGATGGCGGCGCCGGCCCAAAAGCCGCTCTCGGTCTTCCAAGTCGACAGAGTGATCTCGATCGGAAATTCGCTCCCGTCGCTCTTCAACGCCGAAACTTCCACCGCTTTGCCGCCGAGGCCCGGTTTGGCACCGGCGGCAACATTGCTCATGCCGACGGTATGGGCCCCGCGCATGCGTTCCGGAATGATGATGGTAATCGGCCGTCCTCTGATGTCGTCGAAATCGTAACCGAACATGCAGCAGAACGCGGGATTGGCGAACTGTATGTGTCCCTCACCGTCGACGACGATAAGCGCAAGGTTCATCGCCGCGGCGAAATCATGCGCCATGCGGACGCTGGAAACGGGATCCATCACGTCACTCCGGTTGTTTTGCGAGGCGAGACTAAATCAACAACATTAGTGATGGGTAAAATTTTAAACCTGAAAACATGCCTACGACGCCGCGAGAGGTGCGGGCATGAGCCCCATTTCCTGTGCTCCATGTCGTTCCGGGGCTGGCATGGATGCGGCGCCCGTTATAGGACTCGGAGCCATTCCCGAAGCGGCACGGAATCTCACCTGTGGCAGTCTATACCGATATCAACGAACACGACCTCAAGTCCTTCCTGGCGCAGTACGATGCCGGGGAACTGCTGTCCTACAAGGGCATTGCCGAAGGCGTCGAGAACACCAATTTCCTGCTGCACACAACCAAGCAGCCGCTGATCCTGACGCTCTATGAGAAGCGCGTCGATCGAAACGATCTGCCTTTCTTCCTCGGCCTGATGCATCACCTGTCTGAGCGCGGTCTGTCCTGCCCGCTGCCTTTGCCGCGCAAGGACGGCGAACTTTTGGGTGAACTATCCGGCCGTCCGGCTGCCCTCATCTCCTTCCTCGAAGGCATGTGGCTGCGCAAACCGGAGGCGCAGCATTGCCGCGAAGTCGGCAAGGCTCTGGCCGGCATGCATGTGGCAGGCGAAGGTTTCGAGCTGACGCGCCCCAATGCCCTGTCGCTCGAGGGCTGGCAGACGCTCTGGGCAAAGTCGGAGGCGCGTGCCGACGAGGTCGAGGCAGGTCTCGAAGACGAGATTGGCGCCGAGCTCGATTTCCTCGCCGCCCACTGGCCTGGGGATCTGCCCGCCGGCGTCATCCATGCCGACCTCTTCCCCGACAACGTCTTCTTCCTCGGCGATGACCTATCGGGCCTGATCGACTTCTATTTCGCCTGCAACGACTTCCTCGTCTACGATCTGTCGATCTGCCTGAATGCTTGGTGCTTCGAGAAGGACGGGTCCTACAACATCACCAAGGGCAAGGCGATGATCGAGGGATATCTCTCGGTGCGCCCGCTCTCCGCTGATGAGATCGCAGCCCTTCCGGTGCTCTGCCGTGGCTCGGCTTTGCGCTTCTTCCTGACGCGCCTCTATGACTGGCTGACGACGCCGGAAGGGGCGCTGGTGGTCAAGAAGGATCCGCTCGAATATCTGAAGAAGCTGCGCTTCCACCGCGCCGTGACCAATGCCTCGGAATACGGACTGATTTCATGAAACATGTCGACATCTTCACCGACGGTGCCTGCTCGGGCAATCCCGGCCCCGGTGGTTGGGGCGCCGTGCTCCGCTACGGCGACGTCGAGAAGGAGCTGTGCGGCGGTGAGGCCAATACCACCAACAACCGCATGGAGCTGCTCGCCGCCATCAGCGCGCTGAATGCGCTCAAGGACACCTGCGAAGTCGATCTCTACACCGACAGCAAATACGTCATGGACGGCATCTCCAAGTGGATCTTCGGCTGGAAGAAAAACGGCTGGAAGACCGCCGACAAGAAGCCGGTGAAGAACGGCGAAATCTGGCAGGCGCTCGATGCCGCCAACCAGCGCCACAAGGTCAAATGGCACTGGGTCAAGGGCCATGCGGGTCATCCCGAGAACGAACGCGCCGACGAACTCGCCCGCAAGGGCATGGAGCCGTTCAAGATCTCCAATTTCGGCAAGTCGCTCCTGGTGAAGTGAGCGAGTTGGACGACCACTGATCCCCGGATTTGCACGGGTATAACCAGCCTAGCCGCTACGGTATGATGCCCCTTGCGGATGCGGGGACCGTGGAAAATTGCCGCCATTCGCGAGACAGGGAGATGTCCGTTTGGCGGGTGGCGGGTATGGCGATCAGGACAATCAGATACGTCAACAATGCCGCCAAGAAAGCGGTTCAAAAACTGCCGCAAGCCATTGCCATCGACTTTCTCAACGATCTGAACTTCGTGGCTGCAGGCAAGGATCCGCGCTCACCGTTCAAGCACTTGCCCGAACTCGGTGCAGGTGTGATCGAGTTGATTGAGAACGGTTCACCCGCCTATCGGCTGGTCTACTGTGCCAAGTTTCTAGACACGGTCTTCGTGCTTCACGCGTTCACGAAGACAACGAACGGCGTGGACAAGAAGGCGATGGCCACGGTGAAGGAACGCTACAAGGAGATGATGGCGATCATCCGCGACGAGGAAAAGCGGGGCAGAGCGAAACGATGATCCGCATGAGCATCCTCAAGCCGCTGCCGGCTCCACCGAGCAAATCACCCGGTGTTCGCCGTCAACCGACGGGCGCAGACGGTAGCCGAGCTTGGCCAGATATCCAATCAGCCGATCCGAGGAAAACAGGCTGATCTTGCCACGCAGCAATTCGCTCACGCGAGGCTGGGGAATGTCGAGCGCCTCGGCAATCTCAGACTGCTTCCAGCCCTTGTGCTCGATGATGTCGATCAGCGTCATCATCAGATCCGAACGGAATTGCAAGTCCGCAGCAAGCGACGTGTCTTCCGTGATCGACTCGAAGATGTTGCTGTAGGTAAGCTTTTCCGACATGTGTCCGCACCAGTTTATACTGATTTCGGTATAAACTGGTCTCTATTCGGAAGAATGTCAAGATTGACGGAGGAGTGAGCGACCCTCACCGCACGGTGCGCGCGCCCTTGCCCTTTCCCCCATTACCCCTATGCTCGCCTCAAAACGAAACATCCGGGAGACATCCATGATCCAGCACTGCGTGTTCCTGCGCTTCAAGGCCGCTGTCCAGGAGGCCGAGAAGCAGGCGATCTATGCCGCGATCGCGGAACTGAAAGATGTCGTGCCCGGCATGCTGGAGGTGAAGTCGGGCCCGAATGTCTCGCCCGAGGGCCTGAGCGGCGGTTATAACGACGGCTTCATCGTCACCTTCGAGGACGAACTGGTCCGCGACTACTATCTGAAGCACCCGCAACACGTCGCCGTCGGCGAACGCATCGTACACGCGACCGATGGTGGCCTCGCCGGCATCCTGGTCTTCGACCTCGCCCATTGACGAAAAGCCCTCCCGGCTAGGGGAGGGCCCATCGACCATCAGTCGTATCGTTTGCGATCAGCTCGATTTCGCCATGGCGGCCGAGAGCTGGTCGACATTGTAGCGGAACATCTGCTCATAGGTCGGCGCCGGGCCGTCCTTCTCCGACAGCGATTCGACGTAAAGCTCCCCGCCCGACTGCGCCCCGGTCGCACCGGCGATCTGCTCGACCAGGCGCGGATCGTTGGAGTTCTCCAGGAAATAGGTCTTCACATGCTCCGTCTTGATCTGCTCGATCAGTTGGGCGACGTCGGCGGCCGACGCTTCCGTCTCGGTCGATAGCCCGAGCGGCGACAGGAAGGTCACGCCATATTCCCGGCCGAGATAGCCGAAGGCGTCGTGGCTGGTCAGGATCTTGCGGCTGGCCTCCGGAACCGCATCGAACTTTTCATGCGCATAGGCATCCAGAGTGTCGAGCTTGTCCTTGTAGGCTTTGGCATTGGCTGCGAAATCCGCCGCGTCGTCAGGATCGGCCTTCGCAAGGGCTGCCGCGATATTGTCGACCCAGACCTTCACATTGACGGGGCTGTTCCAGACATGCGGATCGGTCACGGTCTCACCGTCCTCTTCCATGCTGCGGAGCGTAATCCCGTCGGACACGACCACCGGCTTGCCTTCATAACCCGAGGCCGAGATGAGCCGTTCCATCCAGCCTTCCAGGCCCTCGCCGCTGATGAAGGTGACCTTGGCCGCCTTCAACGCCTTGGCATCTGATGGAGATGGCTCGAATTCATGCGGGTCGCCATTCGGCCCGACCAGGCTGGACACCTCGACATGATCGCCGCCCACCTGCGCCACGACATCGGCGAGCACGGTGAAGGAGGCAACCACCTTGACCGGTTCGCCGGCCAGCGCCGTGGAACCGTAAAGCGACGCGATCAGGGGGAGGGCGGAGAGAAGGGAGAGCTTGCGGATCATCGGACACTCCTTGGTGTGCGGTTGGAAAAGCGGCAGTCGTCAGGCCTTGAGATGCGGCAGGCGCAGGAAGCGGCGGGCGATGCCCATCGGGGCGATGAGGATCGACAGGCCGTAGAGAATGGCGGCGGTCAGGATGATCGTCGGGCCGGAGGCGAGTTCGAGGTGGAAGGAGGCGATCAGGCCGACATAGCTGGAAACGATCGCCGTCACTGCGGAGACCGCCAACATGCCCGGCAAAGTCCGCGCCCAGAGCTGCGCCACCGCCGCCGGCAGCATCATCAACCCCACCGCCATCAGCGTGCCCAGCGCCTGGAAGCTGGCGACGAGGTTGATGACCACGAGCAGCAGGAAGGCAAAGTGATAGAGGGAGCCACGGCCGCCGACGGCCCGCAGGAAGCCGGGATCGAGGCATTCCAGCACCAGCGGCCGATAGATCAGCGCCAGCGCCACAAGCGTTAGCGTGCTGATCGCGCCGATCTGCGTTAGCGCCGGCGCGTCGATGGCGAGGATCGTGCCGAACAGCACATGCAGGAGATCGATATTGGAGCCGCGCAGCGAGACGATCAGCACCCCGAGTGCGAGCGACGCCAGATAGAAACTGGCAAAGCTCGCATCCTCCTGCAGCACCGTGGAGCGGCTGACGAGGCCGGAGAGAACGGCGACTGAAAGGCCGGCAACCAGCCCGCCAATGCCCATGGCCGTCAGCGACAGCGAACCGGCGACCAGATAGCCGATGGCAGCACCGGGCAGCACTGCATGGCTCATCGCATCGCCCATCAGGCTCATCCGCCGCAAGAGCAGGAACACCCCAATCGGCCCGGCGCTGAAGCCGAGGCAGACGGCCGCCATCAAGGCGCGGCGCATGAAGCCGTAATCGGCAAAGGGCGCAATCAGCAGGTCGAAGGCGCTCATGCCGCCGTCCTCCCGAGCTTGCCGTCCGGCTGACAGACCTCTGCATCCTCGTCCCAGCGCTCGGCCATGCTGCGCATCGAAAGCAGATTGGCCGGTGTCAGAACGTCCCCGGTCGCACCCCAGCCGATCAGTTCGCGTGCCAGAAGCAGCGTCTCGGGAAAGTGGCTGCGCACTTGCTCGAGGTCATGCAGCACTGCGATGACGGTGCGGCCCGCGCCATGCCAGCCCGCAACGAGATCGATCAGGTCGCGGGTGGTGCGGGCGTCGATGGCGGTGAAGGGTTCGTCGAGCAGGATCACCTGCGCGTCCTGCAGCAGCAGCCGCGCAAACAGCACGCGCTGGAACTGCCCGGCCGACAGCGAGCCGATCTCGCGCCGCTCGAATCCCTCGAGCCCGACAGTCGAAAGTGCTTCGCGCGCTCTGTCCGTCTCTTCCCGGCCTGTACGCCCGAACGCGCCCACCCGCCGCCAGGCACCGAGCATGACGGTGTCGAGCACGCTGATCGGAAAGCGTCGGTTGATCTCGACTGCCTGCGGCAGATAACCGAAGTCATGCGCGGTGAGAGCATGTTCTATGCGGCCCTCGGAAGGGCGGATTTCACCCATGATCGCCTTCAGCAGCGTGGATTTTCCTGCCCCGTTCGGTCCGGCCACCGCCGTCAGGCTACCCTTGCGGATCACGCCAGAGAGATGGTGCACGGCCGGATGCCGTCGATAGGTCAGCGTCAGGTTGTCGATGCGGATCAGGCTCATGGCAGTGCGACAGCCCATTGAACGCCGACCCAGATCAACGCGACCAGCAGGAGCACAAAACACAGGCGGGCGAGAGCCGAGCGGGCGAGAAGGCTCGGGAGAAAGGCAGGATCGTCCATCAGCTTCCTGTGATTAATGTAATAACATTACAAAAGCCAAGGGCGCTCAAATTGTGGCGAAATCAAGGTGGCCGCTTGGGTGGTGCATTGGAGCAGCGGAGTGTGAAAAGCGTCTTGCCCGTGCTTCAGCGGCATCGGGCGCCAATGTTGTCTTATCGTCTACCAGATCCAGTGGGAAATTTGTCGCATTGGAGATCGCTTTCCTCTGCCTTGCCAGGCATCTTCCCCTCGAGGGGGGGAGATCGGAAGACAGCGCCGCTCGCAAGACACGCATCCTTCAGGAAGAACGTATCGGATCGGGGAACGCAGATTGGTTCTAATCTCCCCCCTTGAGGGGAGATGTCCGGCAGGACAGAGGGGGTAACCCAGTCCGCATCCTATCCGGCAGGCGGGGGGACCCAACCCTCCAGCCTCTCCGGACGCTCACATCACATCAGAGCTGCTCGATCATCGTCGCGGCAGACGAGACGGTCGCCTGGCCGGGGTTTTCCTCGATGTTGAGGCTCTTCACCACGCCGTCCTCGACCAGCATGGAATACCGCTTCGATCGCACGCCGAGCGCGCCGGCCGAAAGATCCATGTCGAGACCCATCGCCTTGGTGAAGGAGGCATCCCAGTCGGCGAGGAAGTGGATCTTGCCCATGCCGCCCGAATGCTGGGCCCATGCGCCCATGACATGCCAGTCATTCACCGAGACGACGGCGATGTCGTCGACGCCACGCTCCATCAGAGCATCTCGGTTTTCCAGATAGCCCGGAAGATGATTCAAGGTGCAGGTCGGGGTAAAGGCGCCCGGCACGGCAAACAGCACGACCTTCTTGCCGGCGAACAGCTCGTCGGTGCTGATCTCGACGGCACCATCAGTCGTCTTTTCCTTGAAGGTTGCCTTGGGCAGCGTGTCGCCAATTGCAATGGTCATCGAATTCATCCCCGTTGTTCGTCGCGCCGGCCTCGTGCCGGTGGTCGTCGCGGCCGAATATAGAAGCGGGTCAGTCAAAGGCAAGCGTGGTTTCCATGGCGCGGTCACCGGCCACCACGAGGATGCCCCATCTCTTGCCGGCCATCGTATAACCCTTCGGCAGCTTGCCGATCGGCACCGTCACGACCGTCTCACCAGCCGCACCGGCGGAAGGTTTGCCGTCGACGTAAACATGGCCAACCGGGCCGCTGATGATCACCTGCGGGGCAGGAGCGCCGGAGGGCAGCCGCAGCGACACTGAAAGGCTCTTCAGATCCGGCTGCATCACAAGGCGCGTCACCTGGAAGTCCGTGCTCGGCCCGGGCGGCAATTGCCGCTTGGCGTCCTCGACCAGCGCCACCTCCTGCGGATCGCTTCCCACTTGAGAAGCGGGATCGACGGTCAGGTCCGCCTGAAAGGGGATGCAGATGTTCTGGCACACGCCGACAAAGGCGGAGATCTTGAACGGCGCATCCCCGCCAGCATTGGCGAGTTGCAGTGGCAGGGCCACCGGGTGGTCATAGCCGACATCCTGCATGTCGCCTGTGGACAAAAGTTTCGGCACGGGGAAATCGACACGAGCGACGGTAAAGCTTGATCCGGGCGCCGGCGTGATCGACGGCGGAATGCCGACATCGCCCGGCTCTCTCCAATAGGTGATCCATCCCTTCTTCGGCTCGACCAGCAAAACGCCCTCGCGGCTCCCGTCATCCTTCGCCGGCAACAGCACAAGGCGCATGCGCCCGCCTTCGTTCACAGCCCAGTCGCTGCTGGCGGCCTGTGCGACGCCGGTGAAAGCTGCGAGACAGAGCGGCGCCATGGCAATGAGGCCCGCCAGCGAGGCGAGCAAGGCCTCTGGAAAGACGCGTCGGGGGGGAAGGGGAAGGGTGCTCAGACGGTGGATCATGCCCAATTCTCTAGGCGATCAATGCGGCCGATGCCAGTCACGCTTCAGCGACCGCGATCATTTTGGGTTGATCACAGCCGACTTCTGCCCCATCTTGGTTCAGGGACAAACCTGAACCACGCATCACATCGATGGCCGCAAGGCAGACCGAGGAGGCAGGCATGGCATTGTCGTCGAAGACATCCTTGAGAGAGCGCGGCTTTCTGGACGGCCAGTTGCTGATCGCCATGCCCGGCATGGCAGACGGCAATTTCGCCCGCGCCGTCGTCTATATCTGCGCCCATTCGGATGCCGGCGCCATGGGCTTCATCATCAATCGCTCGCAATCGGTCACCTTCGCCGATCTCCTGCTGCATCTCGAACTGATCGACCGCAACGACGCGATCATGCTGCCCGATCACGCCCGCCATTTTCCCATTCAATGCGGCGGCCCGGTCGAGCAGAACCGCGGCTTCGTGCTGCATTCCGATGACTATCTCTCCGATAGCTCCATCCCCGTCAGCGACGATATCTCGCTGACCGCCACGCTCGACATCGTCCGCGCCATCTCCGACGGCCGCGGCCCGCGCCACGCCACGATGCTGCTCGGTTATGCCGGCTGGGGTCCGGGACAGCTGGAAGAGGAAATCGCCCAGAATGGCTGGCTGAATTGCGCCGCCACCGAAGACCTGATCTTCGATCGCAGCCTCGACAACAAATATGACCGTGCCTTAGCGCTGATGGGCATCAACCCGGCCATGCTGTCGATGGATGCGGGGCACGCGTGAGGGACGAGGTTTCGAGGCTGCAGGCCTTGGCGCTTGCACGCACGCGTCCGGAGTGACATCGTCGGCGCGCCAGACAACAAGGTCTGGCTCACGCTGAGACCCATCCCATGCCCTCCACCGATATCCTGCTCGCCTTCTTCATCACCACCGCCGTCTTTGCCTTCATTCCGGGTCCCGCCATGCTCTATGTCGCGGCCCGCACGCTGGCCGCCGATCGCCGCGCCGGGTTGATGGCAACGTTTGGCATTCATGTCGGCTGCTACGTGCATGTGGTGGCCGCCGCCGCCGGCTTGTCGATCCTCTTCCACCTGGTGCCGACGCTCTATCTGGCGGTGAAGCTCGCAGGGGCTGCATACCTGATCTATCTCGGTTTCCGCATGATCCGTGCCACCCGCTCGAAGGGGCCGGCAAGCGAGACCCTGCTGCCGCAGAAATCAGCCGGCCGCGCCTTCGTCGAAAGCATGTTTGTCGAAGTACTCAATCCGAAGACGGCGATCTTCTTCCTTGCCTTCCTGCCGCAGTTCATCGATGCCGACGCGAGCTTCCCCGTCTGGCTGCAATTCGTCATTCTGGGAACAGTGGTTAACGTCATGTTCACGATGGCCGACATCGCCTGCGTCATGGCCGCAAGCACCGTCACCAAACGCCTGGCGCGGGTGTCGTCCCTGCAACGCAATCTGCAAAGGGCAGGGGGCGCTGTGCTCGTCGGGCTTGGCCTGCACGTCGCTTTTCAGAGAACCTGATGCAAATCAGCGTGAGGGCTTGCCCCTCACGCCCGCTTCATCAGCGGAAACCGTTCCTTCAGGAGCCTTAGCACCGACTCCGAACCGAGCGGCGGGCCGAATAGGTAGCTCTGGCCGAATTCGCAGCCCATCATCGCCAGGTCGGCGGCGTCCTGATCACTCTGGATGCCCTCGGCCACCACCTGCATGTCGAGCCCGCGCGCCATGGCGACGACGGAGCGCAGGAGAACGGCGCGCTTGTCGGACTGGTCGCAGACCAGCGCCTTGTCGAGCTTGATCGTGTCGAAGGGGAAGCGGGTCAGATAGGCGAGCGAGGAATAGCCGGTTCCGAAATCGTCGAGCGCCAGGCTGATGCCCGTGTCCTTCAGCTTCTGCAGCATCAGGCGCGCCTGTTCCGGATTCTCCATCACGACGCTCTCTGTCAGCTCCAGCTTGATCCGCTTCGGGTCACACTGGGTCTTGGTCAGCATGGCGCGCACGTCGTTGTAGATCTCGCTAGAGATCAGCTGCGCCGAGGACAGGTTGACCGAGACGAACAGCGGCAGTTCGCCGGTCTGGCGCTCCCAGTCCATCAGGTCGGTCGAGGCGCGCTCCAGCGCGAACATCCCGAGCGGCTCGATCAGGTCGGACATCTCCGCGATCGGAATGAATTCCGTCGGCGGAATATTGCCGCGCTTCGGATGATCCCAGCGCATCAGCGCCTCGAAGCCGGCGATCTCGCCGTTCGACAGCCGCACGATCGGCTGATAGGCCATCGACAGCTCCTTGCGCTCGATGGCGCGGCGCAGGTCCGTCTCCAGTTGCAAGCGGTCGGTGCTGACGGTGCGGAAGGCAGGGCGGAACGGCTCGACCCGGTTCCCCCCGGCACGTTTCGCCCGATACATCGCAAGCTCGGCATCCGCGAGCAGGCTCGTCGCACTTTCCTGCTGGTCCACCCAGGACACAAGTCCGATCGAAGCCGTCAGGCTGATCTCGCGATTGGCGAAGTTGAGCGGCACCATGATCGCCTTGGAGACGGCATCGGCAAAGTCCGCGATCTTGGCCGGATCCTTTTCCGACACCAGGATCAGGCCGAATTCGTCGCCGGAGAGGCGCGCCAGCGTATCCTGCGGCTTCAAGAGCCGGCGCAGGCGTCGTGTGATGGCAATCAGGATATTGTCGCCGGCGGCAATACCCAGCGCATCGTTGACCTGCTTGTAGCGGTCGATGTCGATCGCCAGCACCGTCGGCCGAACGCTTTCCGAGGTCGAGGCGAGAGACAGGATCGCCTGCAACCGGTCGAGGAAGACCTCGCGGTTCGGCAGGCCCGTCAGGTTGTCGTGCATGGCATCGACCAGAAGCCGGTCGATCGAGTTCTTCTGCTCGGTGACATCGATAATGGTGCCGACGCAGCGGATGACTTCGCCATTCGATCCGAGGACCGGTCGCGCCCGGATCTTCAGCCAGTGGAAATGCCCGTCTTCAGCGCGGATACGGAACTCATGGCTAAGCCGCCCCTTGCGATGCTCCAGCAGCACGTCGAGCGTCGCACGAAAACGGTCGCGGTCGTCGGGATGCAGGCGCGGCAGCCAGTTGCGGGCCGGCCCATGCATGGTGCCGGGTGACAGGCCGAGACGCACGGAAACGTCCGGGCTGGTGACGACGCGGTCGCGCGCCACGTCCCAGTCCCACACGGTGTCGCCCGAGCCGGTGAGCGCCAGCGACTGACGCTCGAGATCGGAGAACAGCCCCTGCTGATAGGCGCCGCCGGCAAAGGCGTGCTGCATGACCGTAAAGCCGATTAGCAGAACGATGAGCACCAGCCCGCCGCCGAGCGCCGGCTGGATGATGTCGTTCGAGAGCTGTCCAGTCACGGTCATCCAGCCGCCGAACAGCCAGACCAGAATCAACACCCAGGTCGGCACCAGAAGAACGGCGCGGTCGTAGCGGTTGAAGCCGAGATAGATGATCAGGCCAATGCCAACGACGCCGGTCAGCGCGAAGGACATACGCGCGATCCCGGCGGCAATCGAGGGATCGACGATCGCAACACCGAACAGTGCGGCGAGACCCAGCACCCAGGCAAGGGTCGCATAGCCGAGATGCACATGCCAGCGGTTGAGGTTGAGATAGGTGAAAAGGAAGATGACGAGCGACGAGGCGAGCGCCACCTCGGCCCCGGCACGCCATATTCGCACGTCGGAAGAAGTGATCGAGATCAGCTTTTCGAGGAAACCGAAGTCGACGCAGATATAGGCAAGGACCGCCCAGGCAAGTGCGGCTGCCGCCGGCAGCATGGATGTGCCCTTGACGACGAAGAGGATGGTCAGGAATACGGCGAGCAGGCCTGCGATGCCGAGCACGATGCCGCGATAGAGCGTGAACGCGTTGACCGTGTCTTTGTACACATCCGGTTCCCACAGATAGATCTGCGGCAGGTTGGGCGAGGCGAGTTCCGCGACGAAGGTAATGACGGTGCCGGGGTTCAATGTGATGCGGAAAACGTCAGCATCGGCGCTCGGCACGCGGTCGAGCGCAAAGCCTTCCGAGGGCGTGATCGCCATGATGCGCTGAGAGCCGAGGTCGGGCCAGAACATCTTCGACCCCGAAAGCCGGAAATGCGGTGCGACGATCACCCTTTCCAGTTGCTCTTCCGAGACATTGGCGAGCGCGAACACGGCCCAGTCGCCCTGATGGTCCTCCGAGTCCGAACGCACCTCGATGCGCCGGCGGATCCCATCGGCGCCGGCGGCGGTGGAAACCTGGAAGGCCGCACCCTGGTTGGTATAGATTTCGGTGGTCGCGGTCAGATCAAGCGCCGTATCGTCGCGCGCGATCTTCACCGGCTCGACCGCTAAGGCCGGTGCTGCATAACCGAAGCAAAGGGCCGATAGCATGGCCAGCACGAGGAGCAACAGGCGCTGGGCCGCGCGCGGGGCGATCTGGGTCTCAGTCATGAACCTGCTTTGCCGTTCCGTCCCCTTGCCGGGGCGATCTTCGAAAACAGCACGTGATCGCGCCACTCTCCGTTGATTTTCAGATATTCGCGCAAAAGACCTTCTCGCTCAAATCCCGCCTTTTCCAGCAGGTTTACGCTGTTGACGTTGTCGGGAATACAGGCTGCCTCGATGCGGTGCAACTCGAGCGGCCCGAAGATGTAGGGAATAGCCAGTTGAAGTGCGGCAAACATATGGCCCTTGCCCGCATGTTTTTCGCCCATCCAGTATCCAATCATGCAAGCCTGCGATGCGCCCCGTCGGATCAGGCCGATGGTGAGGCCGCCGAGCAGGTCCCCGCTTTCGCGTTCGAAGAGGAAGAACGGCACGGCCATGCCCGAATGATATTCCTGCTCGTTGCGCAGCACGCGTTGCCGGAAGGCCCGCTCGGTCAGTTCGTCGGCCCGCCACGTCGGCTCCCAGGGCTGCAGGAAGGCGCGGCTGTCGCGTCTGAGCGCATGCCAGGGCTCGAAATCGCGGTAGCGGGCGAGGCGCAGCAGGTGGCGGTCGCTGACGAGTTCCGGTAGCTCCGCCTGTCGCGACAGAAACCGAAAGACCGAGCGCGTCATCCTGGAACCCCCAGAGAGATCCGGCGACATCCCCGCCGGATGATTTCATGTGTGGTCGCGTTCAGCCGGCAGCCTTGCGGGCACCTTTCGGCTGGGTGCTGAGCGCCCCGGCGATCTCGTCGAGCGAAACCAGCTTCTCGACCGGTCCGATGGCAGAGAGCGTCGGCGCCGTGTCGAAGAACAGGCGTCCGGCGAGGTCGGTCAGCCGCTGGGTCGTGATGCCGGCTAGCCGCTCCATCATTTCCTGGTTCGGAATGGTGCGGCCATACAGCATCATCTGCCGGGCGATCTGGCCGGCGCGGGCGGCGGGGCTTTCCTGGCCCATCAGAAGCTGCGCCCGGATCTGTGCCCGCGAGCGCTCGATTTCCTGTTCGTCGATATGCTGCGACGCCTTGCGCAATTCATCGATGATGACGGGCACCAGTTCCGGCAGGTTGTCTCCGCCGGTTGCGGCATGAATGCCGAAGATGCCGGTATCGGAAAAGCCCCAGTGGAAGGCATAGACCGAGTAGCAGAGGCCGCGAATTTCGCGAACTTCCTGGAACAGGCGCGACGACATGCCGCCGCCGAGGATATTGGCCAGGATCTGCGAACAGTAGAAGTCGCGCATGTGGTAGGCCTTACCCTCGAAACCGAGCAGGACCTGCGTGTCCATCAGGTCGCGCTCTTCGCGGGCTTCGCCGCCCGTATAGCGGGCGACGTCCATCACGGGTGCGGCAGAAGGCTGGGTCGGAAGCGAGGCAAAGCGCTCTTCGACCTGTTTGACAAAGGCGTCGTGATCGACGGCGCCGGCCGCAACCACGAACATCCGGTCGGTGGTGTAATTGCGCGAGAGATAGGCGCGGATCTGATCGCTGGAGAAGGATTGCACCGTCTCCGGCGTGCCAAGAATGCTGCGGCCGATCGTCTGGTCCTGGAAAGCGCGCTCGGAAAACCGGTCGAAGACGACGTCGTCAGGCGTGTCGTCGGCAGCGCCGATCTCCTGCAGAATGACGTGTTTTTCCCGCTCGAGCTCTTCCTCGTCGAACACCGAGTCCGTCAGGATGTCGGCGAGAATGTCGACGGCCAGCGGCACGTTGTCCTTCAGCACGCGGGCATAATAGGAGGTCGTTTCGGTCGAGGTGGCGGCATTGAGTTCACCCCCGACATTCTCGATCTCCTCGGCGATCTGGCGGGCGCTGCGGCGCTGCGTCCCCTTGAAAGCCATGTGTTCCAGGAGATGGGCAATCCCATGCTCCGCTTCCGTCTCGTTGCGCGACCCGGACTTGATCCAGGTTCCGAGCGCCACGCTTTCCAGATGCGGCATGGTCTCCGTTACGACCGTCAAACCCGAGGCGAGCCGGGTGCACTCAACATTCATGGTCCGTCTTTCTGCGCTTCTCAACTGTCCGCACGGGCATGTGTGCCGACAAAGCTTTCGACGGCCTTAAGTTCCGCGGGCAGGATTTCGAAGCGCTCCTCCCTGTCCATCAGATCAGCAAGCCATGTCGGAAGCGCGGGGTCAATACCGCAGGCCGATTTTACTGCTGCCGGGAATTTCGCCGGATGGGCGGTAGCCAGCACCACCATCGGGCTCTGCGGCTTCTCGAATTTCTTCGCGACATGCACGCCGACGGCCGTGTGGGGATCGAGCAGATAGCCGGTATCGGCGAGCACCGCCTTGATGGTCTTTGCGACTTCCTTCTGCGTTGCACGGCCGGCGCGGAATTCCTTGCGGATCGCCTTCAGCGCCTCCGGCTGGATCTCGAACGAACCCGACTGCTTCAAGCCTTCCATCGCGGAGCGGATGGAACTGGCGTCACGGCCATAGGATTCGAACAACAGCCGTTCGAAATTCGACGAGATCTGGATGTCCATGGATGGCGAGGTCGTCGCCATGACGCCCTTCATCTCGTAGCGGCCGGTCTTCATCGTGCGCGCCAGGATGTCGTTGTCATTGGTGGCGATCACCAGCTTGTCGATCGGCAGGCCCATCTTCTTGGCGACGTAACCGGCGAAGATGTCACCGAAATTGCCGGTCGGCACCGTGAACGAGACCTTTCGGTCTGGCGCGCCGAGGGCGACGGCAGACGTGAAGTAATAGACCACCTGCGCCATGATGCGCGCCCAGTTGATCGAGTTGACGCCCGAAAGCTTCACCCGGTCGCGGAAGGCAACATCGTTGAACATCGCCTTCACCAGGTTCTGGCAATCGTCGAAATTGCCCTCGACGGCGATGGCGTGAACATTCGCCTCTTTGCAAGAGGTCATCTGGCGCTGCTGCACCGGTGAGACCTTGCCATGCGGGAAGAGAATGAAGATGTCGGTGCGCGCACGTCCTGCAAAGGCGCCGATGGCTGCACCCCCGGTGTCGCCCGAGGTCGCGCCGACGATGGTCGCCCGTTCGCCACGCTTTTCCAGCACATGGTCCATCAGACGCGCGAGCAACTGCATCGCCACGTCCTTGAAGGCGAGCGTCGTGCCGTGGAAGAGCTCGAGCACGAAGGAGTTCGGCCCTGTCTGTACCAGCGGTGCGACGGCCGGATGCTTGAAGGTCGCATAGGCCTCGTCGATCATCGCGCGGAAGGTGTCGGGTTCGATCTCGCCATTGGTGAACGGCAGCAGCACCTCGTAGGCCACGTCCTGGTAGCTCTTGCCGCGCAAGCCCCGGATCGCCTTTTTCGACATCTGCGGCCATTCGCGCGGCACATAGAGGCCGCCGTCGCGGGCAAGCCCGGCGAGAAGCGCGTCACAAAAGCCGAGGCTCGGGGCCTCTCCGCGGGTCGAGATATATTCCACGATGCTTATCCTTGGATACGAGTTGTCCGGAGCGATGACGTCCGCAAACCTATGGCGTTTTCGATAAAGAGGTTTGCCATTTTGCGCCAGAGCGGAGGTGTGAATTTCGCAAGCCCGGCAGTGCCGGCCACAAGGTGGCCCGGCGGCGGCGAGACGGGTTTGTGCAGGCAGATCGAAAATTGACTCAAATTGCCGGCTACCCAATCGATTTTTGTCGTGGCCGCTGGTATAGACCATCCGCAAGGGCGCTGAAAAGCCTCAAGTTTGACTGGTTCCCGGCTTTTTCGGCCGTGCATGCGGAAGGTGAAATCTCGTGTCTGTAAACGTGTCGCGTGGTGTCTTGGTCGTTTCGCTGATGATGGCGCTCGGTGGCTGCAATGCCGGCAGCATGGGGTCTAGCCTCGGCCTCTCCTCGCCGGAAACCGCAGCACAGCCCGCCGCCCAACCGCAAATGCAGATCGCTGAAAACGGATCTGTGCAGCCGGTGGTTCAAGGCTTTTGCCCGCAGATCGCTATGCGTGACGGCACCGCTTTCTACCGCACCTATGCCAAGGCAAAGAGCGAGGATCCGAAGGATGTCGTCTTCCAGGTCTCGCTTGCCGATACGACGCGCTCCTGCTCCCGTACCGACACCACGCTCACCATCAACGCGCTGGTCCAGGGGCGGACGATTTCCGGACCGCAGGGCAAGGCCGGGTCGCTCAACGTGCCGATCCGCATCACGGTCATCGACGGCGATCAGGAAGTCTATTCCGAAGTCGAGCAGTATTCTGTCTCGCTTGCCGACGTGAACCAGCCGACCCAATTCGTCTACAGCCGCCAGGTTACCGTCCCCGGCAATGTGTCCAACCTGACCCGCGTCTATATCGGCTTCGATACGGCCAAAAAGAAAAAGTAACTTCCCCGATCTATACTGTGCTGACGCGCGGCGGCGAGTAAGCTGTCGCGCACACGCATGGCCGTCGGTTGACCCGGTGGTGGGGGAGCAGAGGCGTTGAAGGTTAGCATCATCAGGAACCCGGTCGCCGGTGGCGGCAAGCATGGCAAGGCTTGGCATGCCGCGCATGGTGCTTTCGTCGCACAATTTCCTGGCCTTGAAGTGCATGAAAGCCGCTCCAGCGGCGATGCCATCCGTCTGGCGCGGGCAGAGGCAGAGCGCGGATGCGAGCTGATCATCGTCGCCGGCGGTGACGGCACCATCAGCGATGTCGTCCATGGCGTTCTGACCTCCGGCCGGCCGGACACGCCGCTTGCCTTTTTGCCGATCGGCACCGGCTGCGATTTCGTTCGCAATTTCGCCCTCCCAAAGGATCCGGCTGAAATCGCCCGCCGCATCGCCGCAGCCGCCCCCCGCAAGATGGATGCCGGATTGCTTTTGGCGCGCGATGCCGAGGGACGCGAGCAGCGCCGCTACTTTGCCAACATCGCAAGCGTTGGCATTTCCGGCGAGATCGTCGATGCGGTCAATGCCCCCGGACGGCGCAAGATCCTGGGCGGCCCTCTGCGTTTCCTCGTCTTCTCGGTCCTCGCCATCCTGAGATACCGTCCTTATGCCTTTGACATTCTGGTCGACGGTATGCGGGTGCATGAAGGGCGCCTGGCGATCGCGGCCATCGCCAACGGCGCCTGGTTCGGCGGTGGCATGCATGTTACCCCGCAGGCCGATTTGGCGGATGGCTTCTTCGACATCGCCGTGATGCGCGAGGAAACGGTGATTGGCCTGCTCGGTTTACTGAAGAGCCTCTATTCCGCCGGTCATCTCGGCCATCCGCTTCTCAGCTTTCACCGCGGGCGGCGCATCGAGCTCCGGCCGCAGGATCCGAACCGCTTCCCGGTCGAAGTCGATGGCGAAAGCCCCATTCGCGGCGGTTTCGTCGCAGAAATCGTGCCCGGCGCCCTCACGATCCGGACCTGAGCGTTTCCGAAGATTGGCTCAGAACGCGCCTTCCCACTCTTCCATGGCGGCAATCACGCCCGGCAGATCGCTCATCCGCGCGATCACCGTTTCAGCACCCGCATCCGTCAGCTTGTCGGCATGCGACGGATAGGTGTGCGACGCCCCGGTAAAGCCGATCACCCGCATGCCGGCCTCGCGCGCGGCATGCACGCCATGCACGGAATCCTCGACCACCACACAGCGCGAGGGGCTGACGTTGAACTGCTTGGCGCCATGCAGGAAAATATCGGGCTTTGGCTTCACGCGATCGGCGCCCAGATCCTTGGCCGAATAGATATGCGGGGCAAAATGCTCCTTCAGCCCCACCTTGCTGAGCATCATGTCCAGCCGGTGCGAAGATGAATTCGAGCAGATGCAGCGCGGCCCCTTGATCCGCGACAGGGCGAACTGGATACCGTCTATCGCCTTGACCTCGCGGGCCAGCCGCTGGTCCAGAAGTTGTTCGGACTTGTCGATCAGGCTGGCCGACAGCGGAATATCGACTTCCTTCTCGATCGACAGGAGAATGTTCTTCCAGGTCATGCCGGCAAAGCGCTCGCCCATTTCCTCGACCGAGATCGGATAACCCGCCTCCGTCAGAAGCTTCGATTCCACCTTGGCGGCAATGATCTCGGAATCGACGAGAACGCCGTCGCAATCGAAAAGGGTAAGCTCGAAACTGCTCATGGGATGATCCGTGGTGGCGGTGAGGGATGGCCGCTCCCTACACGATCGGGACGCGGAGAACAATCACGCTGGCTGCAGGGCTGGTGTGCTGTGGTCAATCAGGGCCAGCAATTGCTCTCTGACCGGAATCTCAAGGGAGACTCTAGCCGCCCGCCAGTGCTAGAAGCCTTGCCTCGAGCGAATGCGGATAACGCTTCAAGCCGTCGGCCTTCTCGAGCACATCTGCCAGCCATACACCGTCGGCCGCCAGCCGCACGACGGTAAAGATCGGGTCCCCATCGGTATCGTGATGCCGCGCCTGGCGTGCGTCCAGCCACCCGGACCATAGGGCCTTCAAGGCCGGTTCAGAGACGATCGACACCGCAAGTGCTGCCCAGAGGCTCTGCGCCCCGAGGGGCCGGTTGGCGAAACAGGCCCGTACATAGGCGCGGGTGAAGCGCCCTTCGGCGTTTGCATCCGTTGCCATCGAGCGATCGATTTCCTGGTCGAGTTGGTCGAGCAGATCGGCAAAGACGGCCGCTAGCAGCGCCTGCTTGCTGTCGAAGTGATGCAGCAGCCCGCCCTTGGTCACTCCCGCCCGTGTCGCCACTGCCTGGATGGTGATGGCGGCAGCCCCTTCTTCGGCGGCGATCCGGGCAGCGCAGTCGAGCAGCGCCCGGCGCACCTGTTCCGGCTGTTTCTTGCGGTGATGGGCCGACAAAGGCGGTTCGGAAGGGGAGGCGGCCCGGACCATCAATGAGACACCGTGTTTGACAGCGTGTTCATGACGATCACGCCTGCAATGATCAGTCCCATGCCGGCAAAGGCCGCAAGATCAAGGCTTTGCTTTAAGACGAAGACGCTGACCAGCGCCGTGAGCACGATGCCGAGCCCGCTCCACATGGCATAGGCAATGCCGAGCGGCAGCTGCTTGAGCGCCTGCGACAGGAGATAGAAGGACGCCACGTAGAAGACCACCATGCCGAACGTCGGCAGCAACTTGGTGAACTGCGCCGATTTCTGCAGCAGCGTCGTTCCGATGACTTCGAACAGGATCGCGACTGCAAGCGCGGCATAGGCAGTTAGAACAGGGTTCATGACGGCGCTCCGGATTGGACCGCCCAAAACATACCGTATGGTCGGTATCTTTTCAAGGTGTCGCCTATTCCCTTGTGTCTTTCAGCCCGGCAGGGGGAACAGCGCCAGAAACTGCCGCTCGCCCTCGCGTGAGAAGCGGATGATGCGGCTGTCCTCAACGCGGCGCGCTTGGCCTTTGTCGAGAAAATGCGAAAGAAGTGCCGCGCCGAGTGTGCCCGCGAGATGTGTCCGCCGCTCGCTCCAGTCGAGGCAGGCCCGGCAGAGCGGACGGCGCCGGGCCCTGAGGCTGCCGATATCGAAGCCCCGTGCTCTCAGCAGGCGCTCGCCCTCAGCTGTCAGTGTCAGCGCTTCGTCCTCGGCTTTGATCGCGCCTTGGGCAATCAGGCTGTCCAGCATCCGCACGCCATAATCGCCGGCGAGATGGTCGTAGCAGATCCGCGCTTTCCGCAATTCCGGCTCCTTCGGCCCGATCCGGTGCCGCAGCGCCCCACGGCTTGCGGCAAAACCCATCAAGCTCTCGATCATCGCGCCAACCTCGTCATCGGCCAGTGCGAAATAGCGGTGCCGCCCCTGCTTGCGCGGCAACAGCAAACCGCCCTCCTGCAGTTTTGCCAGATGCGAACTCGCCGTCTGGACCGTCACCCCCGCCGCCCCCGCCAGCTCGGTCGCCGTCAGTGCCTTGCCGCCGAGAAGCGCGAGCAGCATGTTCGATCGTGCCGGATCGCCGATCAGCGCCGCGATGCGTGCAATGTCGGGACCTTCCGCCATGATGTCCTCCGGTTGTTTCTGGCAGCATTATCGCTCCCAACTGTAGCAGATGCTTCGATGGTCGTCGAAGTGTGCTATTTATTGGCTCGCCTGAAACTTCGATCCCGATCGAAGCATCACCCGGTGCCGTCATGCCAGAACCGCCTCGTCATCAACGAGGACGCTTTCATGATCACCTGCATCATCCGCTATCACATCGACCCGTTCGGCCGCGACGACTTCGCAACTTACGCCCGCAACTGGGGCGAGGCGATCCCCCGCTGCGGCGCCGATCTCATCGGCTATTTCGCCCCGCATGAGGGATCGGCGACCACCGCCTATGGCATCTACAACATCGAAAACCTCGCAGCCTACGAGGCCTATCGCACAAGGCTCGCCGCCGATCCCCTCGGCAGGGCCAACTACGAATTTGCCAGGAACGCCCGCTTCATCCTGAAGGAAGACCGGCTCTTCCTCAAAAACGTCTCGCATCCGCCGTCCCGGACGCTGCAGCCATGATCGCCGTCATCTTCGAAGTCACGCCCTTCATCGGCGAGCGCCACCGTTACCTCGATCTCGCCGGCGACTTGCGCAGGCAACTGGAGGCGACCGACGGCTTCATCTCCGTCGAACGCTTCGAAAGCCTCACGACCCGGGGAAAACTGCTCTCGCTGTCCTTCTGGCGCGACGAAGACGCCGTCCGCCGCTGGCGCGAGACGCCCGACCATCGCGCCGCGCAAGGGGCAGGTCGCGGCGGCTTGCTTGCTGATTACCGGCTGCGTGTCGCCCATGTGCTGCGCGATTACGGGCTTGCTGAACGTGAGGAGGCGCCTGAGGACAGCCGGGCGAGGCATGGCTGAGCGCGGGTGGCGGTTCCGGCCTTGAGCCCGCCTGGCAATGAAGATAATCCGTTCCGGCCACCACCTCGCCGCCCCGACTGTTTTGTCGGAACGGGGACCAACGCCATTTCGGAAACCTCCATGACCGTCCGGCTCCGCCCCCACCATCTCCTATGCATGCTGACCTATGTCGGCAAAGGCTATTCGCCGGCCTTCGTCGAGAATTACGAAGCGATCGCCGCCCGTCTGTCGTCCGGCGAGGAGATCGAGCTGGTGGCCGGGCCGGACGATATCTGTGCACCGCTGACCGCAGATGCAAAGGCCCATTGCCATGGACCGAGCGTCGTGGAGCGCGACCACGAGGCGGCCGTCGCCGTCGCCCGCCTGCTCGGCAGCCCGCTGCCGCTCGGCGCCCGCATCACGCCAACCCCGGCTCTCCTCTCCCGCCTCAGAAAAACCTTCGCCACCGGAGAGATCCGCACCGCCTGTTCCGGCTGCGAATGGTCGGGGCTTTGCGATCATGTAGCAGACGGTGGTTATGTCGGCGTGCGGGTGGAGATGTAGGCTGGTGACTTCCCTTCTCCCGCCTGCGGGGAGAAGGTGCCCGAAGGGCGGATGAGGGGCAGATGCCCCAGCAGATGACACGTCCGGCGACCTCTGGCAGACTGCCCCCCCCTGGAGGCCCATCATGATCACCCTCGACACCCTGCGCCAGATCATTCTCGCTCTGCCGACAACGGAGGAAACCACCTCCTGGGGATCGCCCTCGTTCAAGGTCAACGGCAAGGCCATGCTCTTCTGGAACCCGACCCATGACTGTCCGGTCTTCAAGGTGCCCTTCGAGGAGCGCGACCACCTGATCGAGATCGATCCCGACACCTTCTTCACCACCGACCACCACCGGCCGCACCCGATGGTGCTCGCCCACCCTAATCACCTCGACATCGAATGGGCGCGGGAAAACCTCACCCGCGTCTGGCGGGCGCAGGCCAAGAAGGCGGTGGTGAAGGCTTGGGATGCCGGGCGGTGGCGGGCTTTTCTCCCCGGCGGGGAAGGTGGCGCGTAGTGCCGGATGAGGACCGCTCCCTCCGGCCGGTCGCTTCCTCAGCAAGGAGATTTGGTCCTGCTCCGGGGATATGCCTGCAGGCTCTTCCAGGCTGAATGAATTTCCCTCCTAGAGACCTGACCCGGCTCAAATGTCAGTACACGAGCAGGAGTTCCGGAGCAGGCTCTTTTAATGACTATGTTCACGGGACCATGGATGAAGACGTAACGGCCAAGATCGACGCAGTTTGGCTGACCTGTTTCGATGGGGGTGCCGTCTGCTGCGCATCGATTGGGGTACGTGAAAATCTCTGCCGTTGCATTGAGCCGGCTGAGAGCAGCGCTCTCGCTAAAGATCTCCCAAACGAAGTAAGATGCTATCGCGACGATGGCGAAAAAGGTGCCCACTCGGATCAGGCCGACAGTCACACGTGGTCCATCGCAGTCATCCCGCGAAGTTGGCTTGCGGAACTTACGCGACAATTCCAATTGTTTTGGACTTTGCGCAGATGAATTCGAGCTAAACGCGATCGCTTGCGCAGCGCCTTCAGTGATGGGTGGTCGAGAAGAGCTTGGGGCAAGCGGTTCTCCTGTCGCTGGCTTGTAACCACGACAACAGTGCTTCATGCAGTGGTTGCCTGCAAGCGGCGTTTCTACTTTTCGGGATCGTCTGCCCCCCATCCCACCCCCGCACAAATTCTCTCCCCCTCTTCACGCTTCAGTAACCAACTTCGGTAACCATAAGCCTCGTGTCCCGTGCTGCGTCAGCGTAAGAGTGAGTAACCGATGGCTTCTGTATTTCCGATTGCCGAACTCCGCCGTTCGTCCGACCCGCTTGCCTGGGTCGACAGCATCATCAAGGGCGATTGCGTGTCCGCCCTCGAAGCCCTTCCCGACAAATCCGTCGACGTCATCTTTGCCGATCCACCGTACAACCTGCAGCTTGGCGGCGCCCTGCATCGCCCGGACCAGTCGCTCGTCGATGCCTGCGACGACGAATGGGACCAGTTCGCCTCCTTCGAGGCCTATGACGCCTTCACCCGCGCCTGGCTACTCGCCTGCCGCCGCGTCTTGAAGCCGACCGGCACGATCTGGGTCATCGGCTCCTACCACAACATTTTCCGCGTCGGTGCGACGTTGCAGGACATGAATTTCTGGATCCTAAACGACATCGTCTGGCGCAAGACCAACCCGATGCCGAACTTCAAGGGCCGCCGTTTCCAGAACGCCCATGAAACCATGATCTGGGCCTCGCCCGATCCGAAGGCCAAGGGTTACACCTTCAATTACGATGCGATGAAGGCATCGAACGACGACGTGCAGATGCGCTCTGACTGGCTTTTCCCGATCTGCTCGGGCGGCGAGCGGCTGAAGGGCGACGACGGCAAGAAGGTCCATCCGACCCAGAAGCCGGAAGCGCTTCTCGCCCGCGTCATCATGGCGTCGACCAAGCCGGGCGACATCGTGCTCGATCCCTTCTTCGGCTCCGGCACGACAGGGGCCGTTGCCAAGCGCCTCGGCCGTCATTTCGTTGGCATTGAGCGCGAGCAGGACTATATCGACGCGGCCTCCGCCCGCATCGCCGCCGTCGAGCCTTTGGGTAAGGTCGAACTGACAGTCCTGACCGGCAAGAAGGGCGAGGCCCGCGTCGCGTTCAACACGCTGGTCGAAAGCGGCCTGGTCAAGCCCGGCCAGGTGCTGACCGACGCCAAGCGCCGCCATTCGGCGATTATCCGCGCCGATGGAACGCTGGTTTCGAACGGCGAAGCCGGCTCCATCCATCGTCTCGGCGCCAAGGTGCAGGGGCTCGACGCCTGCAACGGCTGGACCTTCTGGCACTTCGAAGAAAAGGGCGCGCTGAAGCCGATCGACGATCTGCGTACTATCGTCCGCGCCGGCATGAATAAGCTCGACTGAGGTTGCAGCCGGTGAAGACAATTGGCGCCTGCCGATCACGCTGGCGCCAATCCCCGGCACGACATGTCGGCAATGCCGCGTCATCCTCGGCCCCCGTGCCGAGGATCTGCCAAGGTTAAATAAAAATCAAAGGGTTGTAGATGCTCGGGGCAAGCCCGAGCATGACGAACGAGAAGGCCGGCGCCTTCTTTCAACGACCACCCTGTTCCCAGTCGCGCGTTTTCTCGTTGGGTATGGCGCCGAAGGCGGCCGACGTGACCCTCAGACTTTATAGTCGGTCACATCCACCGAGATGATCTTGCCTTCATCGTTGAAGGTGATCGTCTCCTCACCGAAACGCACAAGCGGCTCGCCCGTCTCCGAATGCGTCGCCTTCAGCCGCCACACGGCCCGCGCCGCCATCGGCGACACCGCCTCGGTCAGTTCATCGACGGCCACTTGGTCGGGATAGGTCTCGAAATAGCGCCGGAACGCCGCCATGATCTCGGTCTTGCCGGAGAGCTGGCCGACCTTCACCGATCCATAGACGGCATCCTCGGCAAAGAAGGCGTCGATCGTGTCGAAGTCGAGCGCATTGATCGCCTCGTGGAAAGTGCGGGCAGCAGAAACGGGATCGAAAGACATGAATTCTCCGGAGACGGCTTAAGAGCAGGTGAGGGGCGGGAAGAGCAGGCGCGGAATCGGCGCCTGCCTTTGTGACGAGTTTACCGTATCTAGTCACAGGGAACAGTTTCGGACAAGCCGATGGCCGTAACACCGCTTCACACATAAGCGGACGTAACGTCAGTCGATCGACGCCGACCGCAAACAATTCGGTCGTTCGCGACCGAACTGGCGCGGGTTGGGGTCCGCCAACTCCACCCGCGCCTATTTTTCCCAACTTATGAGACGCCGATCAAACCTCGACGCCCAGCGCCCGCAGATCCGCCTTCAGCTGTTCGGCGCCGGTAAAATGCACGGCCTGCCAGCCGGCAGCGCGGGCACCTTCGACGTTCGGGAGGCTATCGTCGATGAAGACGCTGTGCGCCGGCTCCAGGCCGAAATCCGTGGCATGACGCTGATAGATCGCCACATCCGGCTTGATCAGGCCCACTTCGCCTGACACCGTGACACCGCGTGGTGCATTCAGGAACGGATACATCTTTCGGGCTTCGGCAAAAGTATCGGCAGCGAAATTGGTCAGCATTGTCACGTCATGGCCGGCCTCGATCAGTCCCGTCATGACGGCGACGCTGTCCTCATAGGCATGCGGCACCATTTCGGACCAGTAGCGGCGAAAGGCGCGGATCTGCTCCTCGTGCTCCGGAAATTCGTCGATCAGCAGGTCTTCGGCCTCCGCCCAACTGCGGCCGCGATCCTGCTCGATGTTCCAGTCATGGGTGCAGACGGTCGCGAAGAATTCCGCCCGTTCGTCCGGATCGGGGATGATCCGCTGAAACGGCAGGTTCGGATCGTAATGGATCAGCACCTTGCCAATGTCGAAGACGATGTGGCGAATCTCGGTCATGTTTTATCCCTTGGAAGTTGGAAAGGCCGTTGGAATAGCCGCCACAATTGCCTTCTTCATGACAGTCGGCAGCGCTTCCCCATCAAGTTCCACAACGGGAACCCAGAAACCGTGATCGCCCGCAGGCAGGTTGATCGGTCCGGCCCTGAAAATCGAGAGCCTCAGTTCGAAATGGGTGAAGACGTGGCTGATCGCGCCGGCCGGCTGCCAGTCGGCGGGGAAGGGGGCGGCGTCGGTGCCGGTTTCGCCATCCTGCCGCGACGTCCAGTCCGTCGTGGGCACTTCCGTCATGCCGCCCAGCAGCCCGCTTTCCGCCCGCTTGCGCAGCAACAGCCGCCCATCCCGGTCGACCGCGATGAAAGCGGCCCCCAGCCGCACAGGCTTTGCCTTCTTCGCCGCCTTGACCGGAAAGCGCTCCGGTTCGTCGGAGGCAAGCGCCATGCAGGCATCATTGAACGGACAGAGCGCGCAGGCCGGGCGCTTCGGCGTACAGATCGTCGCGCCCAGATCCATCATCGCTTGGGCAAAATCGCCCGGCCGGTCGGTCGGGGTGAGTTCGGCCACCTTCGCCTTCATCTGCGGCTTCGACCCCGGCAGCGGCGCATCGATGGCAAAGAGCCGCGAGATCACCCGCTCCACATTGCCGTCCATGACCGCCGAAGGACGATTGAAGGCAATCGCAGCGACCGCCGCCGAGGTATAGTCGCCGATGCCGGGCAGCGCCCGCAAACCCTCTTCCGTGTCGGGGAAGACGCCGGCATGTTGAAAGGCCACGGCTTCTGCGCATTTCTTCAGATTGCGCGCCCGGGCGTAATAGCCGAGCCCCGCCCAGGCGGCCATGACATCCTCGCTCGGCGCCTCAGCCAGATCCGTCACCGTCGGCCAGCGCTCAATGAACTTGGCAAAATAGGCCTTCACTGCCGCAACCGTCGTCTGCTGCAGCATCACCTCCGACATCCAGATGTGATAGGGATCCGGGGTCACACCCTGTTTTGAGGCATGAGGTGAGATTCGCCACGGCAATTCACGGTGGTGGCGGTCATACCAGGACAACAATGTGCGGGCATCCGGCTTCGTCTTGTGATGCATTCCGTTTCCGTCTACCTCTGTCCGAAACATGGGCCATGTCTTCTATGCATCTATTCGACAGACCGCCGGCTGAAAACAATCTTGCAGTCTTCCCTGTCGTTTTGTCTCGCGCCCGGGCAATGCCTGCCGAACACATGCGCTTGAACAGGATCGGTTGACCATGGAAAGCCGCAGTTTCACCCGCAAGGGTGCCAACCAGATCTCCGAAATTGCCAATGGCATCGTCGATCCGGTGCTGGCGCGCCGCGCCGGCATCAATACGGCGCTTCTCGGCTCCTGGGAGGATATTGTCGGCGAAAGTTTTGCCGATTGCACCCGACCGGAAAAGATCGCCTGGCCCAGGCGCGGCGATCTTGCCGAAGACGGTGGTCACCGTCCGGGTGTGTTGACCATCGCCTGCGAAGGCGCCCGGGCGCTTTTCCTCTCTCACGCCCAGGGCGAACTGATCGCCCGCATCAACGGCTTTTTCGGCTATCCCGCCATCGGCCAGATCCGCATCCTGCAGAAACCGGTCTCCAATGCCGCCCTGCGCCGCCCGGTCCCGAAGAAGTTGCAGGGCGAAAAGGCGCGGCATCTGGAAACCCTTATGGAGGGGATCGAAAGCGACAGCCTGCGCCGCGCAATCGAGCGCCTCGGCACGGCGGTTCTGTCCCGCTCCAAGGGTCCGAGCGGCCCTCGCTGAGGCGCGGGCCAGGTCTTTATCAACCCTGAAAGCCAGCGCGGTCGACTGCTTTTCAAGGGAAAACGAAAATGCTGCACTGCAGCGACCTTTTCTGGGCTGATCAGCCAGGTGCCGTTGCTGCCGATCGTAAGTGAGGTTTACCAATATGGGAACGCCCCGGTTGCGGGGCGCCTCCTGTATGAGATGCCCAGGTGCCCCTTAACACGCCGACAAGCCAGCCTGGACCTTTACCCGACGCTGCGTCAGAGCCCACGATCGGCAACGCCACGGACGCGCCGCAGCAACCGGCATGCATGACAGTCCCATCCTCCGTCCCGTCGAATCGTTCAAATAACCTCGCGGCCTCGCTCTTCTTTGCCCTTATTGCCGGCATGGACGGGCTCAGCACCAGTATCGCCTTTTCAGCCCTCATCTTCACAGGCTCGCTTGCCGCAGGCTTCGGCATGGGCGTTGGTCTCATTCTGTTGTCCAGCCTCGTGCTGGTTCTTGCAATGGCCTTGTTCAGCTCCCATCCGGCGAGCATCGGTCAGGTACGCAAACCGAGCGTGGCCATCCTTGCGGCCGCGATCGCCGGGATAACCTCGACCATGTCGGACGCCCCGGTCGAGACGAAGATCCTCACCGCTTTTGCCGTCCTGGCGGTGAGTGGCCTCGTCACCGGCATCCTCTTTTGGATCTTCGGCGCCTTCCGCTTCGGCAGATTGATACGCTTCCTGCCCTATTCGGTTATCGCCGGCTTCCTGGCCGGCTCCGGCGCGCTGATGGTTGAGGGCGCAGTCATGATGGTGCTCGGCGAGGGAGGCTTTGCGGGTCTGATCCAGCCTCAAGGTCTTCCGGTAGCGGGCAATCTGATCGTCTCATTTTTGTTTGCCGCAATCCTGCAGGTGAGCCTGGATCGTCTTTCCCATCCGGCCACCGGCCCCATCGTCATGCTTCTGGGCGGTTTGCTTTTCTACGGGCTTCTCGCAAGCCTCGGGGTGCCGGTCGAGCAGGCCCGGCTCCTGCACTGGCTTCCGGCCATGCCGACAGCCCAGGGTCTCAACCTGCCGTCGCCGCTCGAAACCCTGTCCGGGGCGGATTGGCTGGCCGTCGCACAAACCCTTCCAGCCATTGCCTCCGTCGTGCTGCTCAGCATGATCGGCCTTCTGCTCAATACCAGCGGCCTCGAAGTCGCCACACGCCGCGAGATCGATGCGGACCGGGAAATGCGCACCGCCGGCCTCGCCAATATTGCCGTCGGACTGCTGGGTGGACCGCCCGGCTTTTCCAGCCTGTCGATGACCATGCTCGCCAATCGCATGGGCGCGCGCACGCGGTTGGTCGGCCTTGCTACTGCGGCGGTTCTCGTCGTGATGCTGCCCTTCGCCAGCCAGCTTGCCGGCATCATGCCGATCTTCATCGCCGCCGGCCTGATGATGACGCTCGGCTTCGAATTGCTGCACGACTGGCTGTGGAAAGCGCGCCGGAAACTATCCGTCAGTGAGTGGCTGACCGTGCTTGCCATTCCGCTCGGAATGGTCGCTTTCGGCTTCCTCGGCGGCATGGGCCTCGGCCTGGCTTTGTCCGTGGTGACCTTCGTCTACAACTACGCCAGCCTCTCCGTCATCCGGGCCGAAACCTCGAACCGCGAACGCCGATCGAGCGTCGACCGCCCGATCGTGGAAAACCAATTGCTCGACCGGGAGGGCGACCGGGTTCAACTGCTCGAACTGCAGGAGTTCCTCTTTTTCGGGACCGCCGAACATGTGATGGATCGTATCCGCCGGCGCCTGCGCGACCAGGCGCGGCCGAAACTTGGCCACGTCATCATCGATTTCCGCCGCGTGAGCGGCATGGACGCGGCCGCCGCCGTGACATTCCTCAAGACCCGCAATCTCGTCGCCGGCAGCGGCGCAGTCCTGGTCCTGTGCGGTTTGTCGACCGAGATCGAAAACACGCTCCGCCGCAACGGTGTGGATCTCGATGACGACCCGGCGGTGTGGCTGATGGACAACCTCGATCAGGCCCTGGCGCGTTGCGAACAGAGCCTGCTCGAAGCCTTGCCCCGCGAGGAAGCCTGGCAGGATGTCGAGGATTGCCTGGCTCGGACGATCGGGCCAAACGAGCGGCTTCACGATCTCGTTGCAGTCATGCAGCGCATCGACTTCGCCGCCGGGGATCGGATCATCCGCGCCGGCGAAAGCGGCGATGATCTATTTCTTCTCTGGAAGGGCCGGGCCAAGATCCAGGCCCGCCTGCCGAATGGCCGGACCTTGCACCTGCGCACGGTGATGCCGGGCGTGGTGCTGGGCGAAATCGCCCTCTACCGGGAGGGACCGCGCACCGCCGACGTGGTGGCCGAACTGCCCTCCACCGCCTACCGCCTCGCACGCGCAGACCTTCTTCAGCTGGAACAGTCGGATCCGCAGCTCGCCGTGCTCGTACATCTGCTTTGCGCAACGGCGCTTTCGGAGCGACTGACCATCGTCAACCGCGTGATCCAGGCGCTGCACGAATGACCTTAACCGCTTGGCGCAAAGGGTTTCCAGCTTCTGCATTCGCAATCGGCCAAGTTTGGGCGGATCGGGGGCAGGCCCGTTGTCGGGCCACGGGGCCAAGGCTACCAATCCATCGTACTCCTCGCCCCACTGGCGCATGGACCGCCCGCTTGCAGGAATGGCCACGGTGAACGTCAGCACCACCAAATTCGAGCCGGAACTTCCCGTCGACGCCCTTGTGCCGGGACCGGACGTCGTGGCGCCCCGTTTCGTTCCGAAGGGACGGCTTGCGACCGCGGCCGCGCCATTGCTCTTTGCGGCAATCGCCGGCATCGACGGTCTCGGCACCAGCATCGCCTTCGCTGCCCTCATTTTCACAGGGCCACTGGCCGCAGGCTTCGGCATGGGTGTCGCGGTCATCCTGCTCTCCTGCGTCGTCATCGCGTTGCTCATCGGTCTGCGCAGCCGCTACCCGTCAAGTGTAGGTCAGGTGCAGGAGGCAAGCATCGCCATTCTCGCCACGGCCATTTCCACCGCCATGGCGGCACCGGCGCTCGTCGAGGGCTCGCAGGCCCTTCGGATCGACACCGCCTTTGCCATTCTCGGAACCAGCGCGGTCGTGACCGGCGCGATCTTCTGGATCTTCGGCATCTGCCGTTTCGGCAAGCTCGTCCGTTTCATGCCGTTTTCGGTAGTCGCCGGTTTCCTGGCCGGTTCCGGTTTCTTGCTGATCCAGGGGGCTGTGATGATGATCGTCGGCGATCGCTCTTTGTCCGATCTCCTCATCCAGCCGCTCGGCCACCAGGCGCTCGCCAACCTCTACATCGCGCTGATCTTCGCCATCGTGCTGACGCTGGCGCTGAAGAATTCCAGCAATCCTGTGACGGCTCCTCTTGTGATGCTGGTGGGCGCCCTCTTGTTCTATGCCATGCTGGCCTTCATCGGCGTAACCTCCGAAGAGGCACGGCTGATGCAATGGTTGCCATCCATGCCGCCGACCTCCGGTCTGCATTTGCCGTCGCCGCTCGGCATCGTCTCCGGTGCCGATTGGGGCGTGGTCGCCCAGGCGCTGCCGGCCATTGCCTCGGTGGCGCTGCTCAGCATGGTCGGCGTGCTGCTCAACACCAGTGGCCTTGAAGTCGCGACCCGCCGGGAGATCGACGCGGATGCCGAACTGCGCATCGCCGGCATTGCCAATCTTCTGGCAGGCGGTTTGGGTGGTGCCCCCGGTTTCAGCGGCCTCAGCATGACCTTGCTCGCCAACCGCATGGGAGCACACAACCGTTGGGTCGGGATCGCAACCGCCGTCGTGCTCTTGGTGATGCTGCCCTTTGCCGGCCAACTCGCCGCCGCGATGCCGAATTTCATCGCTGCGGGACTGATGCTGACCCTCGGATTCGAACTAATCCATGACTGGCTCTGGGGCGCGCGTCGGCAATTGCCGGTGAGCGAATGGCTCGTTGTTCTCGCCATTCCCGTCGGCATGATTGCCTTCGGCTTCATCGGCGGCATGGCGCTCGGGCTTGCCCTCTCCATCGTCACCTTCGTCTACAACTATGCCAGCCTCTCTGTCATCCGGGCGGACAGCTCGGGCCGCGAGCGGCGCTCCAGTGTCGACCGGCCGATCGCAGAAAATGCGGTGCTGGCGCTGGAGGGCGAGCAGGTTCAGGTCCTCGAACTGCAGGAATTCCTCTTCTTCGGCACGGTCGAGCAGATCATCGGGGCCGTGCGCCGACGGCTCAACGATCGCACGAAGCAATCGCTTCGCTTCGTCATCCTTGATTTCCGCCGTGTCAGCGGCATGGACGCCGCCGCCTGCGCCGCCTTCGTGAAGATCCGCAACATGCTGGTGGCAAGCGAGGTGACCTTGCTTGTCTCAGGCATGAACGCCAAGGTGGAGACGGCACTGAGGCGCAACGGCCTCGACGTCGTCGATGATCCGAGCGTCCGGGTCGAGCGCGATCTTGACCATGCTCTGGAACGCTGCGAGGAGCGGCTTCTTGCAAGCCTTCCCCGCGAGGCAAACTGGAACGACGTCGAGGACTATCTCGCCCGCACCATCGGCCCCAATGCACGTCTGCAGGATCTTGTGGCTGCGATGGAAAAAATCGAGCTTGAGCCTGGTGATCGGTTTATCCGTGCCGGCGAGGCTGGCGACGATCTTTTCCTGCTGTGGAAGGGGCGCGCCAAGGTCGAGGCCCGCCTGCCCAATGGCCGTCGCCTGCGGCTGCGCACCGTCACGCCCGGCGTGGTGCTGGGGGAAATCGCGATCTATCGCGGCGGCCCGCGCACGGCCGATGTGGTCGCCGAAGTGCCCTCGACCGTCTACCGCCTCGTGCGCCAGCAATTGCGCCATATGGAAAAGTCCGATCCGCAACTGGCGCTTCTCGTGCATCGCCTCTGCGCCACGACGCTTGCCGAACGCCTCACGATTGCAAATCGCGTGGTTCAGTCGCTGCACGAATAGAAGACCGAAAATTGTAGCCGAAGAGCGAGTCGTTACTTGCTCTTCGCGGTAAACACGCCGTCCCAGTCCCCGGGCGCCGTCTCCGGCAGGGCGGCCAGCCGCTCGCGATAGAGCGCATGCGTGCCAGAGAGCGGGGTCTTCGGTTCCAGCGCGAACGCCTCGATCATCTGCCGGCAGGTGGCAAAATCTCCGGCCTGCCAGGCATCGATGAAGGCATCGTGCCGAGTCAGAAGCGGCGCCAGATCGGTGAGAGCCGGATCACCCTCGCGGCCGAGCAGCGTATAGAGACGAACCGCCCCGCGGCGTCCGACGACCCTCACGCGATCGACTTCGGCGAAGACGAAGCCCGGTGATCGCCGGCTGACCTCTTCCGTCACCAGGATGGTCACGTCGTACAGCTTGGTCATCCCCTCGACGCGCGAGGCGAGGTTGACGCTGTCGCCGAGGCAGGAATAGCTGAAGCGCTGGTCTGAACCCAGATTGCCGACGCAGGCCATGCCGGTGTTGAGGCCGATGCCGATCTTCAGCGCCGTGCCGCGCTCGCGGTTCATTGCCTCGAGCGCCTCGACCATGGCGAGCGCCGAGCCACAGGCTTTGGCCGCATGGTCGGCGATGTCGAGCGGCGCATTCCAGAAGGCCATGATCGCATCGCCGATGTATTTGTCGATTGTCGCCTCGCGCTCCAGAAGCACGTCCGTCATCGGCGTCAGGAAGCGGTTGAGCAGGGCCGTCAGTTCGGTGGGCGTCAGGCTCTCCGACAGAGTCGTAAAGCCGCGGATATCCGAAAACAGGATCGTCAGTTCGCGGTCTTCGCCGCCGAGCTTCAGCCCTTCCGGGTTTTCCGACAGCCTCTCGACCAGCGTCGGCGACAGATAGCGACCAAAACTTTCGCGCACGAAGCGCTTCTCGCGATGCGTCAGCATCAGGAGCAGGGGAAGGGCGGTGAGCAGCACCGAGGCAAGCCCGCCGAGCGGCAGCAGAGGATCGAACAGGACCAGCGACTTCGAAAAGGCGAACCACGAGACGGCGCCGATCATGGTAGACAACAGCACTGCGGAAAGCACCGCCATCGCCGGCGAACCGAGCGCCAGTACCGCGAGCAGCAACAGCCCCGCCACGACCGCCAATCCGCGTTCCGCCCCGATGATCCAGTCCGGCCGCTGCAGGAAGACGCCGCTGGCGATCTGGTCGATGATCTCCGCATGCACCTTCACGCCCGGCATGGCCGGATCGACGGGTGTCGCAACGAGATCGCGCAAGCCGACCGCACTGGTGCCGATGAGGAGAATACGGCCTTCGATTTGTGCGGTGAGTGTGGCAGCCTTGGACGGATCGAGCAGATCCGCCGCCGAGATGACCGGCATCGCTGGCAGTCCGGAATAATAGATCCACATCTCCCCGCCAGGCCCCACCGGGACCTCCAGCGCGCCGACCCGCAGGTCCGTCATGGCGAGCCGCCCGCCGCTGGTTGCCGAACGCACGATGAAGGATCCGGCCTGCTGGGCAATGCGCAAGGTCTCGATGGAGAGCGCCGGATAGAGCTTGCCCTGCGCCGTCGAGACGAGCGGAAAGCTACGGATGATATTGTCGGCAGAGGGCGGGAAGGAGAAATAGCCGATCGCCGAGGCCGCATCGCTGAGGACCGGCAGGTTGGACAAGGCGCCGGAATAGCCGGAAAGCGACTTGGCCGGGTCTTCGCCCAGAAAGGAAAAACCTGCCTTGGGGGCAGTGACCGGCGCCTGGGACTCATTGGTGAGCGCAATGCCGAGCGCCACCGCATGGCTGCGTGTCGCCTCGGCAAGCGCAAGGTCCGGATCGGGAAGCGAGGTGGCTGCAATGTCGAGCGCCACGCCCTGGCGTCGCATGTTTTCGATCAGCCGCGCCGGTGCCGTTCTATCCGGCTCGGAAAACACGATATCGAAGCCGATGGCGGCAGCACCGAGCGCGCTTGCCTGCGTCACCATGTCAGCCACCACGCTCCGCGACCAGGGCCACTGGCCAAGCTTGGCGATCGACGCCTCGTCGATGTCGATCACCACCACAGGCGGATCGGTCGCTTCGCGCGGCTTGATCTGCTGGTAGCTGTCGAAGACGAGCGCGGTCAGGCGAAAGGCCTGATCGGCAAAGACGGCATGAAAGGTGATGAACCCGGTCAGCGCTGCGGCCCCGATCAGCATCACCCCCAGCCTGCGCCGCTGCGACGACGACAGCCGCCGCAAGCCCGGCCGACCCTGATCCTGCCGCGCCGCCACAGCCCGCCTTACCGGCTGCCGGCGAAGATGCCGGTCGATGACCAGGTGCCGTCTTCAGCTGTGAAGCTGCCCATGATGCCGGCGACCGGGTCTGTGCCGTTGGAGGCAAACGCGCCGGTGACGCTGGTTGCAATACCGATCATGGACGTACTGGTGAGGCTCGACACCGACGTGTTACCCGACTCGAAGCTGACTTCCGCACCGAAGGTGTCCTTGTCGTCGTAATTGCTGATTTCGATAGTTCCCGTCCGAGCGCTGAAATCCATCGTCGCGTTGAGATCCCCGGTGGCGATGTATTGCGATCCATTGTTCACCACAGTGCCTACGGCATTGCCGGTATAGGTGGCGGTGCCGCCTGTTTGATGCACCTGCTCTACCTCCGCATCTGTCGGCCTCTCCGCGATAATCCAGTTGCCGAGATGAACGGAGCTGGTGCTTTCGGGACCTTCTGCCTGTCCCCACCAGCCCCAGGTCATGAATTCGCAGCTGGAGCAGATCTCGCTGGTGGTGCTTCCGTCGGTGTTCTTGAAGATTTCCGCCGGCACGACCTCTGAGGATACGATGTAGGAGCCGTCGATTTCGCCAGCAGCCGCGATCAGTTGATCATTGAGATAGGCCGTCTGCGAGTTGATGGACGACATGTAGACCTCGTTCGTGTCGCCACTGTCCACGCCATCCACGTCGATGGCGCCGGTAAAGCTGTTTGTCGTCCCGTCGATGTTCCAGGAGACGGTGCCCGAGGCGAGCTCGGTGCTGCCGGAGCTGGTCACCGCGCCGGTCGCGAAGCCCGTTACCGTCGTGTCGGCAAACGAGCGCGTCCCGTCTGTTTCTGTTGCGGTGTCGTCGCGGCTGACGACATTGGCGCCTGAGTTGAGGTAGGTCCCACCAAGACCGCCATTTGCTGTGGCGTCGTAGGTCTCCCCGCTGCCGACGATCACCATGTATTCGCCGTCATCGCCGAAGAGCTGGTCGTCGCCTTCACTGCCGCCGATGGTTTCCGCGGTCGACTGCTCGTTCGTCACGCCCGTATTGGCGTCCGTTACATATCCTCCCGAGCTGAGTGCGGTCAGGCCGTTACCGCCATTTGTGAGTTCGGCAAACGTGCCGGCTGTAACGTTGATCGCACTCGTCTGGTCGCTGCCCTCGCCGCTGATCGAAAGGGAGGCCTGAATCGCTTTGCCGACGATTGTATTGCCGGAACTGTCGGTTCCCGATGCTCCGACGACGAGCAAGTCGCTGGAGATTACATCGCTCGTGTCAAGCGCGAGAGCCAGGTCCGGGTTGACAGCCCCGATCGTGACGGCCCCTGACGCCGGGTCTTCGCTCACCACGTAATGCAGCACATCGGTGCCGTTGAAGGTCGACGCCATGCTCGCACTCTCGCCACCGACCACGTAGAAGGGCTTGTCGTCCGTCGTCGAGCGCATCAGATAGGCGATGAAATCGCCGCTGCCGGCATAGGCAGAACCCGTCAGGCTGCCGAGCACCGAGCTTGAGCCCGTAACCGTTGCGCTCGTCAGCGTTTCCGAAGGAGTGATTCCGTCCAGGGAAAAGGTATTGCCGTCGCCATCCGTGCCCGACCACGAGCCGTCACTCTGCCGGGTCATCTGGCCATAGCCGCTGCTGAGCTCCGCATCGCCCCAATTGTCGACGGTCTCATAAACCACCCCCACAGACCCGTCCCAGCCATCTGCCTCCGGTCGCGTCGTGTCGCGTGTTGAGTCTGCCGCAATCTGCTCCGGTGACGTTACCGGCAGCGGCCGTGGCTGCGGAACCGGAATGCTGTTCTTCGCCGGCGGCTGTTGCGAGTTGTTGTTGGCCACCTGGCTGTTGCGCACGCTGTTATCTGTCGGCAAGGTCTGCGCGCCGCCGGTCTGGCCAGGACGTCCGGCGAGATATTGCTGCAGGCTGCTCACCCAGAGCGGCGGCGTGCGCTTGACGCTGTTGCCGCCATTGCCGGCTACGATCGAAAAGCCCGGACGGAACACGCGCTCGGAACTGCCACGACTGTTGAGCTCCACCTGCTTGCCGAAGACCAGCGAGACATGCGGCGGGATCACCTGGCCATCAGCGGTCTTGCCGTCAAGATTGATGTCGACCACGGCGCCACGGATGCCGGCCGTGCCGATCGGGGTATTGATCGTGACGTCGCCGCTCGCCTTCGAGGCCTTGCCGCCGATGAAGCGCAATGCGCCCTTGGTCATGGTGGCCGCAAGCGACGCCGTCTGTTTTTCCGGGTCATAGACGAAGCTGTCGATGACGATGGAGGAATTGGGCCCGACGGTAAACGAGGTGCCGTCGGCCAGCAGGATCTGCACCAGGCCCTGCGGTCCGGTCTCGATGCGCTGGTTGCGCACCACCGGGTCGCCAAGCGAGATCAGCTTGCGTTTGCCGCTGGGCTCAAGTGCCGATGCTGTCGGGTTCACCGCTGCGGTGACGCCGGCGACATTGGTTTCCGCATGGCTCAAAGAGGCGCCCGAAACCAACATGGAGACAGATGCGGCGAGAAGTGCAGAGCTCGACAGGATGCGGTTCATGGTCATCTCCTAGAAGCTCGACTGGATGCCAAAGGACACACTGATGTTGTCAAAAGTCTTGATGTCGTAGTTTGACCAGACCTTGCGGTAGCCCGCCTCCGCCACCAGTGCCACGTGTTCGTTGAA
Organism: Rhizobium glycinendophyticum; assembly: GCF_006443685.1. Lineage (NCBI taxonomy): Bacteria > Pseudomonadati > Pseudomonadota > Alphaproteobacteria > Hyphomicrobiales > Rhizobiaceae > Peteryoungia > Peteryoungia glycinendophytica. The sequence continues at coordinate 1,046,876 of NZ_VFYP01000001.1, forward strand.
CGGTACGATCTGCCGCAGGTTGACGCTGAACTCGGTGTCCTGCTGGCTCTCGTTTGCATTGATCATGGCATCCGGAGCGTCATAATTGCGCCGGGAGAGGCCGCTGTCGAGGGCCAATACCCAGGCCGGACCCTCGCCCACCGGCGAGGCGAAGCGCCAGGCACTGCCAAGGCCGAGACCCACTTCGGTCGACGAAAGATATTCCGCTTCGGCGCTTCGGCGGGTGGCCAGAAGCCGCGCCGACAGATTGAAATCTTCGGTGACCTGCCGCGAATAGGAAAGCTGGCCGTCGAAGCGGTCGCCGGTCTGGTATTCCGCAGTCTTGCGCGATTTCGTGTTGTTATAGTCCTCGTAGCGATATTCGACCTGCGCCCCAATACCGTCGCTCGGCGTCACCTGCCAGTTGAACACGGTCGAAGCCCCGATTGAGGCGAGATAACGATCGCCCTCGATCAGAACGCCGCTCGAGAGGAGGAATACCGAGAGCGAGCGGTCGTCGAGGCCGAAGCGGGCCAGATCGAAGGTCGGCCCGACAAAGGCTTCGAGCGCGCCCGTATTGAGCGTGTCGCGGTCCCGGTAGCCGGCGGTATAGCCGGAAAGCCCGGCTTCGATGGCAATCCCCTGTTCGTCAAGTTCGTGGCGATAGCGCACCGAACTGGTGAGGAATGCATTGAAGTCTTCACCCGCGACAGTCAGGCTGTCGAGCGTATAAGGTAGGCCATTCAGCGTCACGGTGGAATTGCCGGGACCGGCATTGGCATTGCTCTGATAGCGGATGCCGGCCCGCACCATGCCGGTCAACGAGTTTGGCGCTGCCCGCTTGTCGATCGCCGCGAGATATTCCTCGACCTTGGCCGCCACCTCCGGCGGCACATTGCCGGCAGACTGCGCGCCTTCGAAGTATTGCCGCGCGGTTTCATAGGCCCCGAGCCGGTAATAGAGCACACCGAGTTCCAGCTGCAGGCGCGGCAGGCCGGGGGCATAGATCAGCATCCGCTCCAATGTCGACACGGCACCTTCGAGGTCGCCTGCCTGCGATGACAAAGCTGCATATTGAAACGCCGTATCCAGATCGTCCGGCTGCGCCATCATCCGGGCGAACAGCGTCTTGCGTTCGGCCTCGATCGCCTCCAGGGACTGCCCCGCAGGGCGCGGCACGACGTTCTGGGAAGACTGGGCAAGGGCATCAACAGCGCAGAACGACAAGCTGCACGCGACCAGCATGCCGCTTATGGGGAGTGCCGGAAAAAAGAGCTTGCTGAAACTACGGGATGAGAAAATCATGACGGCAACTCTTTACAGCGGACGGATGAAAGGCATTTACGATGAGTTGAACCTAAGTATGAAGCAGAGAAACGAGCCCTCAACGGCCAAGTTTGGGGCCTTCCCCGCCGAAAACACGCCTGCGTCACATCTGTAAAGCTGCAGTGCAGCAAGGGCAAGAGCCGGTCACGCGCCGTCGCATGTTGCCTGGGTCGCTCCCGGCACCTCGGTCAAGACCCGGATTGGGCGCGCGTTCTGTGCAAAAAGGTCACGGAACTTTGATTTTTCTCCTCGGTCCCCGCCTTGTTTGCCGCAATCTGGCGTTATAACGGTTGAGCCCAGAATAAACGTCATTCCAACAGGTAAGAGACCGATGTCGATGTCTGAACTCACGATCACCAAGCGCCGCCTGCTGAGCGGCATCGCCATGGCCGGCGCCGTCGCCGCCCTGTCGGCCTGCAGCGAGGAAAAGTCGGCGAGCGCCGAACAGCCGGTGCCGGCGGTCAGCAACGAGACGACGGCCTCGACCACCTCGGCGGAAATGCCGAAGTCCGATCGCGATGTCGACATGGAAGCCGCCCTGAAGCCTGGCCCGCTCAAGGAAATGGCGCTCGGCGATCCCAATGCGCCGGTGAAGATCATCGAATACATGTCGATGACCTGCCCGCACTGCGCCCACTTCCACGAAACGACCTTCGACGCGATCAAGACCAAGTATGTCGACAGCGGCAAGGCCTACTTCGTGCTGCGCGAATTCCCCTTCCCGCAGGACACGGCATCGCTCGCAGCCTTCATGCTGGCGCGTTGCACGACCGAAGACAAGTTCTTCCCCTTCGTCGGCATGTTCCTGAAGCAGCAGCGCGCCTGGGCGGCCCCTGATAACGGTGATGTCCGCGCCGCCATGCTGCAACTGTCGAAACTCGGCGGTTTTACACAGGAGACCTTCGACGCGTGCTTGACGAACGCGAAGCTTGCCGGTGATGTGACGGCAGTCCGCGACCGCGGTGCACAGGAATTCGGCGTCAATTCGACGCCAACCTTCCTGATCAATGGCAAGGCCTATTCGGGGGACATGTCGGTTGACTCCATGTCGGCCCTCATCGACAGCCTGCTCTGATCGACGTTCCGTTCTGACGACGGGCGCCGACGGCGCCTTTTATCGCTCTTCTCCCCGTTCACGGGGAGAAGCTGCCGGCAGGTCAGGCGCAAAGTTTGCGCCGGGGATGAGGGGCAAATCCCTGTCATCGCGTGCGGTTTTACATCACGGCAAACACGGCCCCTCATCCGGCCCTTCGGGCCACCTTCTCCCCGCAAGCGGGGCGAAGGGGAGGCTGTGCCGATGAAATTCAATCGCCTCCGGCTCCTCGGCTTCAAGTCCTTCGTCGAGCCCTCCGAATTCGTCATCGAACGCGGCCTGACCGGCATTGTCGGGCCGAACGGCTGCGGCAAGTCGAACCTTGTCGAGGCGCTCCGCTGGGTCATGGGCGAAAACTCCTACAAGAACATGCGCGCGTCCGGCATGGACGACGTCATCTTCTCCGGCTCCGGCAACCGCCCCGCCCGCAACACGGCCGAAGTCGGCCTTTATCTCGACAATTCCGACCGCACCGCACCCGCCGCCTTCAACGATGCCGACGAAATCCAGGTGACCCGCCGCATCGAGCGCGGCGCCGGCTCCGTCTACCGCATCAATGGCAAGGAAGCCCGCGCCAAGGATGTGCAGCTTCTCTTCGCCGATGCCTCCACCGGCGCCCGCTCGCCGTCCATGGTCGGCCAGGGCCGCATCGGCGAACTGATCCAAGCCAAGCCTCAGGCGCGCCGGCAATTGCTCGAAGAAGCCGCCGGCATTTCCGGCCTGCATTCCCGCCGCCATGAGGCCGAACTGCGCCTGCGCGCTGCCGAAACCAATCTCGAGCGGCTGGAGGACATCACCGCCCAGCTCGAAAGCCAGATCGAGAGCCTGAAGCGCCAGGCCCGCCAGGCCAACCGTTTCAAGCAGCTCTCGGCCGACATCCGCGCGCACGAGGCCATGCTCCTGCACATCCGCTGGGCGCAGGCGAAGCAGGCCGAAGGCGAGGCGGAAAGCGCCCTCAACCAGGCCATGTCCATCGTCGCCGAAAAGGCCAACCACCAGATGGAAGCCGCCAAGCTGCAGGCGGTGGCGAGCCTCAAGATGCCGGAACTGCGCGAGGAGGAGGCGAAGGCCGCCGCCGCCCTCCAGCGCCTGCAGATCGCCCGTTCTCAGCTCGACGAGGAAGCGAGCCGGATTCTGCGCCGCCGCGACGAGCTCACCCGCCGCTTGGCCCAGCTCGACGAGGACATCCGTCGCGAGGAGCGTCTGGTGTCGGAGAATGGCGAGGTCATTCAACGGCTCGCCGAAGAAGAGGCCGAACTCGAGGAAATCCTCGCCGATGCCGGCCGCTTTGGTGAAGAGGCTAAGCAAGCCTTCGAGGCAGCCGCCGCAACGCTCGCCGATAGCGAACGTGACTTCACCCGCCTGACCGCCGAGCGCGCCGAGGCAGCCGCCGGCCGAAACCAGCTGGAACGCGCCATCCGCGATCTGACCGAACGCCGATCGCGTCTCGAACGCCAGGTCTCCGACGCTTCCCGCGAACTCTCCGAGATCTCCGACCGCATCGCCGCACTTCCTGATCCGGACGAGAAGCGCGAAATGGTCGAGATCGCCGAACAGGCCGTCGCCGACGCCGAAAGTGCGGCGATGGAAGCCGAGGCTGCACTCAACGAAGCGCGCCGCACGGAAGGCCATCTGCGCCAGCCGCTCGAAGCCGCGCGCGCCCGCGTCAATGGTCTGGAGACCGAAGCCCGCACCATCGCCCGCATCCTCGCCTCGACCACGACAGGCGATTTCCCGCCGGTTGCCGACGAGCTCTCCGTCGATCGCGGTTATGAGACGGCGCTCGGTGCCGCCTTGGGCGACGATCTCGACAGCGCCCTCGACCCGTCGGCCCCCGCCCATTGGCACGGCAATGGCGACGGGGCAGGGGATCCGGCGCTACCGTCAGGCGCAAAACCGCTCATTGCCCATGTCCGCGCCCCTGCAGCCCTGACCCGAGCGCTGCGCCAGATCGGCGTGGTCGAAGACGCCGATGCGCTGCGCCTGATGGCAGACCTTGCCCCCGGCCAGCGCCTCGTCACCCGCGATGGCGCCGTTTATCGCTGGGACGGCCATGTCACCGGCGCTGACGCCCCGAGTGCTGCCGCCCTGCGTCTTGCCCAGAAGAACCGCCTCGCCGAAATCGAGATCGAGACCGAGGAAGCCCGCGACCAGATGGTCGAGGCCGAGGAGCGCTTGGCCGAAGCAGTCGACGCCATCCGCGCCGAAGAAGCCCGCTTGACCGATGCCCGCGACCGCAGCCGCCTCACCATTCGCCAGCTCTCCGAAGCCCGCGAAGCCCTGGCCCAGGCCGAACGCGCCTCGGGCGACCTCATCCGCCGCCGCGAGGTGATCGAGGAGGCGGTCAACGGTCTGAAGGCCCAGATCGAGGAGATCGTCGAGCAGGAAGAAACCGCCCGCATCGAGATGGAGGAGACGCCCGACCTCTCCGCCCTCGATGCCCGTCTGCGTGACGCGGAAAGCCTGGTCGCCCGCGATCGTGGCCTGCTCGCCGAAGCCCGCGCCCGTTTGGAAGGGCTTGCCCGCGAAGACGAAATGCGCCGCCGCCGCATCCTCTCGATCCGCCAGGAAAAGCAGAACTGGCAGAACCGCGCGAACTCGGCCGAAGAACACATCGCGACGCTGCGCGAACGCGAAGCCGAGGCCCGCGAGGAGATCACTGATCTCGAAATGGCGCCCGACGAATTCGAGGACAAGCGGCGCAACCTGATGACCGCGCTCGACAAGGCCGAGAAGGATCGCCGCGAGGCAGCGGACCGTCTGGTGGACGCCGAGACCCGCCAGCGTGAAGCCGACCAGAAGGCCGCTGCGGCACTCGCCGAACTCGCCGAATCCAGGGAGAAGCGCGGCCGCGCCGAAGAGCGTCTGGTCTCCGCCAAGGAATGGCGCATCGATGCCGAAACGCGCATTGCCGAAGCGCTCAACGTTCCCCCGCACGAAGCTTTCCGCCTGACAGGCCTGAAGGATCCCTCGCAGATCGGCGACCTGCGCGAGGTGGAGCGCAATGTCGACCGGCTGAAGATGGAGCGCGAGCGCCTAGGGGCCGTCAACCTGCGCGCCGAGGAGGAACAGAAGGAGCTCTCGGAAAAACTCGCGGCGTTGATCAAGGAGCGCGACGACATTATTGACGCCATTCGCAAGCTGCGTGGCGCGATCCAGAGCCTCAACCGCGAAGGCCGCGAGCGCTTGATCGCCGCTTTCGACGTGGTCAACGCCCAGTTCCAGCGCCTCTTCACCCACCTCTTCAACGGTGGCACGGCCGAACTGCAACTGATCGAAAGCGACGACCCGCTCGAAGCCGGTCTCGAAATCCTCGCCCGCCCGCCGGGCAAGAAGCCGCAGACCATGACGCTGCTCTCCGGTGGCGAACAGGCGCTGACCGCCATGGCCCTGATCTTCGCCGTCTTCCTCACCAACCCCGCGCCGATCTGCGTGCTCGACGAAGTCGATGCACCCCTCGACGACCACAATGTCGAGCGCTACTGCAACCTGATGGACGAAATGGCCGCCTCCACCGAGACCCGCTTCGTCATCATCACCCACAACCCCATCACCATGGCCCGCATGAACCGCCTCTTCGGCGTCACCATGGCGGAGCAAGGTGTGTCCCAACTCGTCTCCGTGGATTTGCAGACGGCGGAGGCGCTGCGCGAGCGGGATCTGGTGTGAGGGGTTTCCTGCTGACAGTGCTGACGGTTTTCCTGATCGGTCCCGCCGCCGCTCAGGATGTGACCGCCGGTCTTCCCGATACCTCTCTCTCCGGCAACTTCCTGCCCAAGGTTCTCGAGACCTCGGCGGCCCACCGCGAGAGTTTGCTGGGTATGATCAAGGGCAAGCCGGGCTTGCCCTTCTGGGTGCGGGCGCTGGTGCGCCAACCGCAATATGTCGCGCTCGCGTCCGAGGAAGTCGCCGTGTCCGGTGAGAGACGGCAGAAGTTCAGGGCTTGCGAAGCCGGCCATTGCGAGGCGAGCTGGCTGGTGATCGTGTATTCCGCCGATGGCAAACACGCGGTGCTGAAGGTTTCCGATGCCAAGCTCGGCGTCAAATTCTTCGGCAATCCGACCCCTGATGAATTGGCCGCTCTGGCGGATTGAGAGGGTCCGCGTCAGGCGTTAGCTTCGGGCGCCTTCGCCACCCGGACCGGCAGTGCCGAGCTCGCAAAAATCGACCCCAGAATGAGCGGCAGGCAGACGAGATAGGCATTTCGGATGCCGAAGGCTTCGGCGACAAAGCCGAGCAGTGGCGGTCCGAGGAAGAAGACGACGAAGGCCATCTGCGCAATCGCTGCCACATTGACCACCGCCGGACGATCGGTCCGTTGCGCGGCGGCTGACACCGCCATCGGATAGACCGCGCTGCAGCCGGCCCCCATCAGCGCGAAGCCGAGAAGCGCCACATAGGGATGGGGCGCGAGCCATGCCATGGCGATTCCCACCGCCGCGACCGAGAGCAGCACCCGCCCGACGAGCCGCGCGCCGTGCCGGTCGACCACCGGATCGACCGTGAGCCGGGCGAGCGCCATGAAGAAGGCAAACAACGTGAGCCCGGAGCCGGAAATGAAAGGCGAGACGTCGAAGACTTCGTTCATGTAGATCGTCGACCAGTCGATGCCCGCGCCCTCGATCAGGAAGGCCGAGGTGCCGATGATGCAGAGCGGCAGAAGGCCGAGGGTGGGCAGGGCAAAATGCGGCTGCTTCTCCTCGGGCCCGGCATGTACGAGATGCGGCGCATTTTTCATGCCAGCAACCGTGACCGCCCCGATCACGAACATCACCGCCAGCAGCACGTGCATATGCGTCTGCATGGTGATCTCCGCCTGGCGGACCAGCGAGGCGGTGACGGCGGTGACGAAGAAGCCGAGGCTCCAGCAGCCATGCGCCCGGTTCATGATGCCGAAGCCGATCTGCGCTTCGATCCGCCCGATCTCGACATTGAGACAGATCTCCAGTGCGCCGGCCAGCAGGCCCATGATGAAGAGTGTCGCGAAGACCAACGGCGCATTGGGAAGAAGCGGAATGATTGACAACAGCGCCATGACACCGAGCAGCGAGATCGCGAGCGTCGTGCGCGTGCCGAGCCGGACGATCAACGGCGAGGAGAAGGTCAGTGAAATCAACGATCCGATCGCCATGCCGATCAGCGTCGTGCCGAGTTCCGCCTTGTTGACCGAAAGCTGCGCCTGCAGGTCCGGCAGCCGCGAAAACAGCGAGCCGGTGGACATGGCGAACAGGAAGAAGGCGATATAGACGCGAAACTGCGGGGGAAGATGCATCAGGACGACTCGATTTGTCAGACAACCGGGCACCGACGTGCCAGCATTCGCCCGGCAAGTCCAGCCGCGAGGGACGTCGATCGGTTCGCCGCCGGAAAAGGGCTCATGAGCTGGTGCTGTTCGCCGAGGCATATGGCGCTGAGGGAGCATGCCTCATACAAGCCGTCATCCTCGGCCTTGTCCCGAGGATCTCTGAAGGGTGGCGATGAATGGGAGCTCTAAGCGAAGGCCATAAGCATCAAGCAAATGGCCGCGGCAGTAGATCCTCGGGACAAGCCCGAGGATGACGAAGGGGGCGTGAAAACGAAAATGCCAGAAGCAAGCTCCCGGCATCCATCTATTCGCTATTCGCTTCCCGCGCTCAGCCCGCCGAATTGATCTGCCGCGCCACCACATCATGGTTCAGCCACAGCACCGGGGCGGACGGGTTCGCTACTTCGCCAAAAATCAGCGCGCCGGTCGCCTCGACCACGAGCACGCTCAGATAGTCCGAGATCAGTGCCTTTGCATCCTTGTGCATCTGGGCGATTTCGGTGGAGGTACCGATGGTGATGTCCGACTGGCCCTGGCTGTTGGGCATCGGCCACTTGTTGAAGTCGTAGAACGGCTCCATGACGGTGCTCACCTGGAAGTCGGCGATCTTCTGCAGAACGTCGTCGATAGTCGCACCCTCGACCAGAAGCGCCTGGCAATCGGCCCAGATCTTCTCGGCCCGCGCGCCGCCGTTTTCCTTCTTCAGCGCCTTCAAGAGCGGCAGAAGCGGCAGTTCGATGCCGGCAAAGACGTCGGACGAATTGGTGCGGATCTCCGGGCAGTTGAACACGGTCGCCTTGATGCCCGATGCAAAAGCCTCCTCGGCAATCGCCTCGAGCTTCATCTTGGCATAGCCCTGGGTATAGTTCGTATAGGTCTGCCAGCGATATTCGTCGCCGATCAGGATGCCCGTGCCGTGATAGCCATAGGCCGAGTAACGCACCTGGCCGCCGCTCTTTTCGATGCGGGCACGGATGGCGGCACTGCCTTCGATCAGGTGGCGGAAGGTATTGGCCGAGACTTCGTCGAAATTCTGTAGGATCAGCTTGCCGAGATCGCTTTCGAGCAGAACCTGCGAGGACATGTGACGCGCGCCACGACCCTTGTAGATGCGGTTGGCGATCACGAGGAAAACCTTCGCCTTCGGGATGCCGCCGGCCATGGTGTGGGCGAAATGCACGTTTTTTCCGTCGGCAATCATGCCCTCAAGCTCGGCCATGATCTTGGCAACGGCATCCTGAAAACGCTTCACGCCGATCTGGCGGCACTTTTCGATATGGGCCCAGTCGAGCTTTTCGGTTTCCCAGTTTTCCAGCGTCAGCGCGCCGAGCAGGTCGGTCGGCGTCGGCTCGCCCTCAGCTGAGTCGAGGTCAAAGCCGGCCATGGCCGGTACATTGATGATCCGGCCGCCGAGATTGGCTTCCGCCTGCGCCAGTTCTTCTTCCGTCAGCGGGCGAAGCTTGTTGTTTTCGTCACGGCGACCAACGGTGATCCCGATGATCTCCATGCCAGTCTTCTTCGCCTGGTCGAGCAGGCCAGTCACATAGCCGCGACCGAACAATTCACCGAAGAGAACGAAGACATCACCCTTTTTATACAGGGTATTCTGCGGGATCTGCGTCAGGGAGACCGGGCTTGTCAGGGGCATTTGCGAATCCGGATTACAATACTCGTGCAAGCCCACTACCAAAGTCTTGGCCGCAGTGCATCATCTTGAAGCGATTTCTCCGGTCATTTTAAGTGACCGTTTATCGCATTGCGTGATGAGCTGTAACAATTGCCGGCCCTTGCGGCATCGACGGGCGGACAGTCCGGGGGACTGTCTTGCCCTCCGATGATGACTTCTTACGCCGCTTTTCGTCGGCGCGAGCATCATGCTCACCCTCTGCCGCAATTATGATGCATTGCAGCATAAACTTGGACCGGTGGCGTTTCCAATTCGTCACATTTGCTGTAAACGGTGGAAAATAAAGCCTGTTTGGGTGGAGAGGGCAATGCGGAAGTGGGTTTACACCTTCGGCGGAGGAAAGGCCGAGGGGAGTAGGACCGAGATCGATCAGTTGGGAGGGAAGGGGGCCAATCTCGCCGAAATGGCGGCGCTTGGGCTACCGGTTCCGCCCGGCCTCACGATCGTGTCAGATGCCTGTGGCATTTATTACAAGAGCGGCAAGACCCTTCCAGACGATCTGAAAGCCGAGGTTCTCTCGGGCATAGCAGGCATCGAGGCCGCGACCGGCCGTGCTTTCGGCGACACCAGCCATCCCCTGTTACTCTCCGTCCGCTCCGGCGCGCGCACCTCCATGCCCGGCATGATGGACACCGTGCTCAATCTCGGCCTCAACGACCACACGGTAGAAGCCCTTGGCCACCATTCCCGCGATGCCCGCTTCGCATGGGACAGCTATCGCCGCTTCATCCAGATGTATGGCGATGTCGTCATGGGTCTGGACCACGAGATTTTCGAGGAAATCTTCGAGGACGAGAAGGGCCGCCTCGGCCATGAACTTGACACCGATCTCTCTGCTGTCGAATTGCAGCATGTCGTTTCGCTCTACAAGGATCTCCTGGAAAACGAGCTCGGCCAACCTTTTCCGCAGGACCCGCATGTCCAGCTCTGGGGCGCAATCGGCGCTGTATTTTCGAGCTGGATGAACTCTCGCGCTCAGACGTACCGGATGCTCCATAACATTCCCGGCGAGTGGGGTACGGCCGTCACCGTCCAGACCATGGTCTTCGGCAATCTCGGTTCGACCTCGGCGACCGGCGTCGCCTTCACCCGCAACCCCTCGACCGGCGCCAAGGAACTCTATGGCGAGTTCCTCGTCAATGCCCAGGGCGAAGACGTGGTGGCCGGCATCCGCACGCCGCAATCGATCACCGAGGCCGCCCGCATCGACAGTGGGTCCGACAAGCCGTCGCTGGAAAAGCTGATGCCGGAGGCCTTTGCCGAATTCCAGGCCATCTGCGACCGGCTCGAAGCGCATTACCGCGACATGCAGGATCTGGAATTCACCATCGAGCGCGGCAAGCTCTGGATGCTGCAGGCCCGTTCCGGCAAACGCACCACCAAGGCAGCAATGAAGATCGCCGTCGACATGGTGGCCGAAGGCCTGATCACCGAGCAGGAGGCGGTGCTGCGCATCGAACCCTCCTCGCTCGACCAGTTGCTTCACCCGACGATCGATCCCCGTGTCGCCCGCCATGTCATCGGCTCGGGCCTGCCCGCCTCGCCGGGGGCTGCCACAGGCGCCATTGTCTTTACCGCGGAAGAAGCGGTCGAGGCTGAAGCAGAAGGACGCAAGGTGATCCTGGTGCGCGTCGAAACCAGCCCCGAAGACATTCACGGCATGCATGCCGCCCAGGGCATCCTGACGACACGCGGCGGCATGACCAGCCATGCCGCCGTCGTCGCCCGCGGTATGGGCATCCCCTGCGTCTCCGGTGCCGGCACCATGCGCGTCGATCTGCGCAACGAAAAGCTCATCGGCATGGGCGTGACGCTGGGGAAGGGCGACATCGTCACCATCGACGGCTCCTCCGGCCAGGTGCTGAAGGGCGAAGTGCCCATGCTGCAGCCGGAGCTGTCAGGCGATTTCGCCAAGCTGATGGAATGGGCAGACGCAACCCGCCGCATGACCGTACGCACCAACGCCGATACGCCCGGTGACGCCCGCGCCGCGCGATCCTTCGGCGCCGAAGGCATCGGCCTCTGCCGCACCGAACACATGTTCTTCGAGGGCGAGCGCATCCATGTCATGCGCGAAATGATCCTCGCCGAAGACGAGGCCGGCCGCCGCGCAGCGCTGGACAAGCTTCTGCCCATGCAGCGCTCCGACTTTACCGAGCTCTTCACCATCATGCATGGCCTGCCGGTGACGATCCGGATGCTCGACCCGCCGCTGCATGAATTCCTGCCGAAGTCCGACGAAGAGATCGAGGAGGTGGCGAACGCCATGGGGCTTGAGCCCGGCTTCATGCGCCGCCGCATCGATGCCCTGCACGAGTTCAACCCGATGCTCGGCCATCGCGGCTGCCGTCTCGCCATCTCCTATCCCGAGATCGCCGAAATGCAGGCCCGCGCCATCTTCGAGGCAGCCGTTGCCGCTGCCCGAGAAACCGGCGCCCCGGTCGTGCCGGAAATCATGGTGCCGCTGGTCGGCTTGCGCTCGGAACTCGATTACGTGAAAGCCGTCATCGACCGCGTCGCCACCGAAGTCATGGGCGAGGCAAAGCTTGAAATCTCCTATCTCGTCGGCACGATGATCGAGCTGCCGCGCGCCGCCATCCGCGCCCATATCATCGCCGAGGCCGCCGAATTCTTCTCCTTCGGCACCAACGACCTGACCCAGACCACCTTCGGCATGTCCCGCGACGACGCCGCCCGCTTCATCCCGACCTACCAGAAGAAGGGCATCATCGTGCAGGACCCCTTCGTGTCGCTCGATTTCGACGGCGTCGGCGAACTCATCCGCATCGCCGCCGAACGCGGCCGCAAGACGCGCCCCGACATGAAACTCGGCATCTGCGGCGAACACGGCGGCGACCCCACCTCGATCCACTTCTGCGAGGATGTCGGGCTGGATTATGTCTCGTGTTCGCCGTTTCGTGTGCCGATTGCAAGGCTCTCGGCGGCCCAGGCGGCGATCAAGGCTAGGGGGTGAGGGTGATGGCTAAGATTGTTTCTGACTACGATCCAGCCGAAGACCTCACTTCACCGGAAGCCATCGCCGCGTTCGTAAACGAAGCGCTGGGGACCGACGATGCCGCATACATTGCACATGCACTCGGTGTCGTCGCCCGGGCGAAAGAAATGGCCGGAGTTGCCGAGTTGGCTGAGCTTTCGAGCGAGGACAATCCGACGCTCAAGACCACGCTTGCGGTGATGAAGGCGCTGGGGATTTCGCTGACGGCGGATGTTGTATAGGTCACCGGCGGGTCGGACCCTTGGGACGGCACTACGGCCTCATCATTTCACGCTTTGTAAACAGCACACATGGCAGGTCCTTCCGACTGGACCTGTCTCAACCCGCCATAGGATTACCGACGTGCCGAAATTGCCGCTCTACGCCCTCCTGCTTGCTGCCGCGCTGTCCGCCCCAGTTCATGCCGAGGAGGACAAGCTGCCGGACCATGCGTCTCCTTCGGCCTGTGTGGTGATCATCGGCCTCGCGCTCCAAAACGGCGTCATCGACGCCGCTGACGAGGAGGACTACAAGGCCGCCGCCGAGACATTTCGTGAAAAATCCGAGGAACTCAATGGGGGCAAGGATGCCGCCAACCAGATGATCGGCAGCAGTGTCGCCTTTTTCGACGGGCTGAGCGCGAGCGATCTCGAAGAGGGCGCCGAGATGTGCCTGGACGCCGAAGACGAGAGCTTTGACGCCGACGAGTGAGGCGCCCCTGATAGGGCGGGGATTGCTCCGTCTGAAACCTCTTCGGCGCCAGACACCCGGTTCCTCATGTCCGCGTGTCTCAGCGCAGAGATAAACCCGCCGAAAAATCGACGGGTCTTCAATCAGCCTTGAGGGGCGCGGAAGCGCCTGGTCTTCGAACGTCAGCTCGCGGGCTTCAGCGAGGCCAGCATTTCACCCAGTTCCTTCTGGTGTTCGGCCTGGGTATCCTTTGATCCCCAATAGGTGAAGATCAGAACCTTCTCGCCCGCTGCGGCAAAACCGATGGAGACGTCGACCGGACCACTCTCGTCCGTCCCCTCGTAATCCAGCGAGGAAATCTTCAGGCCGTTGACATCGGTCTCGCCAGACTCCTTGAGGGACTGGGGATCGATCTTCACGCCGTTCTTGGTCAAAAAGTCGATGGCGATTTCGGTCGTCTTGTCGGAAGACGCGGCGTCGGCCACGTCGATCGAGAAATAGACGGCTCCGTCTTCGGACGTAGCGTCAACGCCGGTCTCGGTTTCCTTCGGTCCCCAGCTGTCGGGGATGGTGATGGACGCAACCGGCGCATCGCTCGGGAAGATGAGTTCGGCGGCAGATGCGGCAAACGGCATGGAGATGGCGAAAACCGAGGCTATGAGAAGTTTTTTCATGGCTGTCCCTTCGAGGATTTTTCCGGATCGGGATGGTAGGTGATTTGCAGTCGCGTCTGTATATCCGTCTTCAAAAGCCCCCTAAATTGAGACGGAGGTTAACGACACTGGGATGAGGCCTTCACCTTCTCTGCCGTTTCGCCAGAACGAAGGATGCGACGGCCGGAGAGCCTAGGCTTCTTGCTGGGGCGGGCATGAATGGGGCGAAAAATTCTCCCGTCCATGTCACATTGACCATTCCGCGCTCGTCATGATCTCGTAGCCAACAGAAGGAACCGACATCATGACCGCAACACTCGATCCTTTCGCCGCCGCTCCCACGTTGATGAAGAAGTGGATGGCCGTCTCGACCGACATCGCCGCGAGCCTCGAACCGAGCCTCGTCGAACTCGTCAAGATCCGCTCGTCCCAGATCAATGCCTGCGCCAATTGCCTCAACATGCACGCGGCCGAGGCCCGGGCCCAGGGTGAGACGGAGCAACGCATCTATCTGCTCTCGGCCTGGCGCGAGGCGCCGTGTTATACGGAGCGCGAACGGGCCGCACTCGCCTGGACCGAAGCCCTGACGACACTGTCGATCGGCCATCCGTCGGCAGAGGCGCGCAAGGCCCTTGAGGCAGCCTTCACCGAGGAGGAACAGGTGAAACTCACCCTGATGATCAATGTCATCAATGGCTGGAACAGGCTGGCCGTCGGCTTCGGCCTCTGGATCGAGACACCGGCGACCCGCGCTCAGGGAGTTGCCGCCTGATGCACACGTCCGAGCATATGGATGCGGCGGCAAGTTTCGATCCCCTGAGGCGCAAGCTGATGCGGCTTGCCTATCGTATGCTCGGCTCGGTTGCCGATGCCGAAGACATGCTGCAGGAGGCCTTCATCCGCTGGATGAGGGCCGACCGAGGCGCAATCCGCGAGCCGGAAGCCTTTCTGCGCCGCGTCGTCACAAGACTCTGCCTCGACCAGCTGAAATCGGCCCGCCATCAGCGCGAGACCTATATCGGCCCCTGGCTGCCGGAGCCGGTGGTCGAGGAGGAGGACGAGGCGGAGGACGTCACCCTGCCGCTGATGCTGGCGCTGGAGCGCCTGTCGCCGCTGGAGCGCGCGGCCCTGCTGCTCCACGATGTCTTCGGTCAGCCCTTCGAGGAGATCGCGGTGACGCTGGACCGTGACGTCGCCGCCTGCCGGCAGCTCGCGGCACGGGCGCGCAGAAACGTTCGCGAGGAACGCGTCCGCTTTGCGGTGGATCGCAAGCAGGGTCTGGAAATCGCCCAGGCCTTCTTCACCGCCTCCCGCAGCGGCGACATGACGGCGCTCTCCGCCATGCTGGCTGCCGGTGTCGAACTGCATTCCGATGGCGGCGGCAAGCGTTCGGCGGCGATCACGCCGATTCTCGGCCATGCTGCCGTGATGAAGGTTCACACCTATCTCTCGGATAAGATCTGGCCGCAGGGCTCGGACCTCCTGCGCATCGGGCTCGTCAACGGCCTGCCGGGTTTCGTCACGCAGGAGGCAGACGGCGAATTGCAGACCACGGCGCTGCAGATCGAAGACGGCGCGATCACCGCCATCTATGTCATGCGCAATCCGGACAAGCTCAGGCATCTGCATTGAGGAGGGGGGCGTGTTCTAGGTCCCTTCAATCCAGGAATACCGGCCGGGGTCTCCGCGGCTCAAATGGTCCATGCTTTTTGCCGGAAACTGGTCCTTCGTTTGACGCCAGTTGGATGCGATAATCACAAGAGGTTATCGGAGATCCACATGTACACCCCTCCAGCATTCATTGTTTCCGAAAGATCCGAACTCCTTGAGATGATGCGCCAATGTCATCTGGCGAATTTCATCACCGCCACAGCAGAGGGGCCGATGGCGACGCCCTTGCCACTGTTGCTTGATGAAACCGAGGGCGGAATGGGGGTGCTCTACGGCCATCTCGCAAGACCCAACCCGCAATGGCAGGCGGATGTCGTCGGACACGGCCTTGCCGTATTCATGGGCCCCGATGCCTACGTGACGCCATCCTGGTACGCAACGAAAGCCGAGCATGGAAAAGTGGTGCCAACCTGGAACTACGCAGCCGTGCACGCATCCGGTCCGGTCGAGTTCTTTGAGGATGCCGATCGTCTCCTCGATGTCGTCAGGCGTCTGACCGACAGGCATGAAGCCCCGCGCCAGCAGCCCTGGACCGTTGCCGACGCGCCGGAGAACTTCATCAGCGGGCAGTTACGTGGCATCATCGGCGTCCGGATGCCGATCGTCGAACTCAAGGGCAAACGCAAGATGAGCCAGAATCGTCCCGAGGCGGATCGGGAGGGCGTCAGGCGCGGCCTGCAGGAACGGGCCGAGCGGCACGACATCACGGTTGCCGCCATGGTTCCGACCTGAATTTGGGGCGTGAACGAGGCGCAGCCTGCCATCTTTGAAGGCAGCACTCAACCCGCATCCCCAATTGCCGCCGCCACCCCCACAGGCTAGGTTGCGCTCTCATTTGCTCCGGAGTCCCCACCCATGCCCGGCTATTCCGCCCGTCCGCCCGCCATCCCGACTGTTGTGCTTGACGATGCCGTCACCCGCATCACCCGCTGGGACTTCGAACCCGGTGCCGCGACAGGCCATCACACCCATGGTTTGGGCTATGTCGTCGTACCGCTCACCGATTGCCATTTCCTCATCGAGGATGCCGAAGGTGAGCGCCGTGTGACGTCGAAGGCCGGTGAAGCCTATCGCCGCGAGGCCGGCATCGAGCACAATGTCGTGAATGGCGGCGACCAGCCGATGAGCTTTGTCGAGATCGAGTACAAATGAGCGGGGTTGACGTTCAGGCGGCGCCTCAATTCGTCACGACCTTCGACCCGCAGCACGGCGTGCCCGTCTCCGTGGCCGAGGGTGTCCAGCGCCTGACGGCACCCAATCCAAGTCCCTTCACCTTCCACGGCACCAACACCTATATCGTCGGCGAAAAATCCGTCTGCGTCATCGATCCCGGCCCGGACGATGACGCGCATTTTGACGCCCTGATGAAAGCCCTTGAGGGCCGCGAAGTCAGCCATATCGCCGTCAGCCACACCCACCGCGATCATTCTCCGCTCGCTCGCCGCATGAAGGAAAGAACCGGCGCCATCATCGTAGCCGAAGGCCCCCATCGGCCGGCCCGCCCTTTGTTCGAAGGCGAGGTGAACCCCTTCGCCGAAAGCGCCGACACGGATTTCGTGCCCGACCGCGCGCTCGTCGATGGCGAAACGGTCGAGGGTGACGGCTGGCGCCTCACCGCCGTCCACACGCCGGGCCACACCGCCAATCATTCAGCCTTCGCGCTTGAAGACACCGGCATCCTCTTTTCCGCCGATCATGTCATGGCCTGGGCCACTTCGATCGTCGCGCCCCCGGATGGCGCCATGAGCGATTACATGACCTCGCTCGACCGGCTGCTCACGCGCGACGACCGCCTCTATCTGCCCGGCCACGGCGGCCCGGTCGAGGATCCCCCGACTTTCGTGCGTGCGCTCCGCAGCCATCGGCGCCAGCGGGAACAGGCGGTGCTGGAGCGCATCATCAAGGGGGATCGCCTGATCCCGGATATGGTCAAGGTGATCTATGCCACGACAGACCCCCGCCTTCATGGGGCCGCCGCGTTGTCGGTGCTCGCGCATCTGGAAGATCTGTTGGAAAAAGGTTTGATCGCGACGGATGGCCCGCCGCGGCTGTTTGGCCAATACCGGCCGGGTTGAATGCCAGGCCGCCATTTTTCCAATTTTCCCACGAGGTGGGAGAGCCTCAATTTCCCGAAATCCCCAGGAGTTCCGCATCAAGTGCATGCAGGAAATCCTCTGCGATCTCGTCGCTGAAGCCGAGGTCGTGTGGCCCGAAGCGCGAGGCGACGCGGATGTCGACCAGCGTCATTTCCGCTTCTTCCTTCAGCCGCACCACGGCATCGAAGGGAAGGCCCAGCACGAAGGTGCGGGTCGAAAGCTGCAGCCGCGCCTCGCCTTCTGGTTCGCCGTCAGCGGCCTCGGCGGCGCCGATCAGGGCGGCGATGGCGTCCGGTCGCCGCATCGGCAGCGGCCCGCTTTCGGGCAGCGCTTCCTCACCCGGCGGCGTGCCGGTTGCGGCAGAGGGCGGGGTGGTGGTCTGGCCGTCTTCGGCCGGACGCAATTGCAGATCCGGCAGGGCGTAGTCCTCGCCTCGGCTCGCCGTCACCACAAGTCGGTTGGCGGCTGCCACCTTGCGCACCGCCTCGTAAACACGGTCGATCGCCCCCTCGTAACGCCGCCCGTTGAGGCCAGGATAGTGCTCGGTCTGCATCACATCCGCCCCGACCGGAAGCGGTGGCCTCGGCAGGAACTGCTGGTTGGCATCCGGCACCGACACCCAGGCGGGGCGGTCGGTGAGATCGCTGGAAACCTCCGTCAGCTTCGGTCGGCTGTCATAGAGATAATAGGCATAACCTGGCAGCGCGATCGGCAGGGCCGCATAGACAAGCGCCTGCACCGAAGCGATGCCCCCGAGCGCGCCGATTTGCCAGAGGCGCGCAAGACCGATCAGCGCCAGCGGTACGGCAAGCGCCGCCGGCACCGCCGCCACCAGCACGAGCGCAACGAAATCCGGAGTTTTCACCAGCCCGAACCGATGCACCAGAACCACCACGAGCAGCATCACAAGCGCAAACAACCCGAGCCGCCGCGCAAGAAAGGCGGAGCGGGACACGGGACGGTCGTAGCGGACGATCATGCAGGCGACACCGGAATCAGGAAAAGGACCAGCCCCTTGTGTACCCGCTCGACCGGGAGGCGTCGATATGAAACGGCGGCGGCCAACTCACGGATTCGGGTCTTCCTCGCGCGGCAAAAACAGATCGGAACCGTCGCCACCCGGCGCATCTTCGAGGCCTTCCTCGATAGCCGGATCAAGGGGCGCCAGGCTTGGGCTTTCGAGCGAGCCGATCCCCGGCATCATCACATCGGGTGCGGTGGGGTCACCGAGCGGCGGCTGTTGCTGCGGCGAGAGCGGCACATAAAGCGACACCGTCACGATGATCGCGATCACCACCAGCCAGGAACCGATGATCCGGGCCGGGATCGTCAGCCATTCCCCGCGAAACGGCCGCAACAGGAGGCCGGGCGATAAGAGGATCCAGAGTGCGCCCAAAACGGCGGTGAGGGTGAATTCCTTGATCCCGATGCCGAAATCGTCGAGGCCGATGAACAGCGACAGCGACAGCGCCACCACTGCGGCAGCCAGGGCTGCCCCGAAAACCCGAATACGCGCCGGCAACCACAGCGCCAGACCCGACAGCAGGACAGCGACCGGCGCAATCAAAAACAGTTCGTCGCCCAGCGGGCTCTGCAGAATGACCGGGAAGACCGTGTCGAACAGGATCAACATCGGCAGAAGGACAACGAGAAAGGCAAAGGTAATCCAGCCGATCTCCCGGCCGCGTTCCGCCATGGCGACGACGACGGAGAGGCCGAGCATGGCCAGCACCAGGTCATAGATCGACAGCGTGAACAGGAAGCCGAGTTCGAAGAAGGCAAAATCATGCGGAATGGAAAGAGAGAACGCCACCGGCAGCACGCCGGCCAGGAAAAGCCCGAGCGCCAGCTTGAAGCCGCGCGTGGCGATGCCCGCCCGCAAGCGTGCCCGCGCAGCGCTTTCCCCTGCCGCAGCCCCGGTAATGCCGCCTGCGGCCTCTCCGCCCGCTGCAGGCACTCGCTCGGTGGTGGAGCTACCGAGAGGCGTATTTGCCGCCGCCGGTGCTGCCCGCCGCTTTTGCTGCCCGCCGCGCTGCCGCTGTTTTTTCATGCCTGCCGTCCGTTGCTCCGATTGCCTGAAAGCCTATTCCACAACAGGCTTGATTTGTCACCGCCAGGCGCGCCACACTGGCGGGACGACACGGAGATGAGGCCATGCGCGCCTTGGTCATGATGACGGCGGTAACGCGGGTGGACCGCAGGCTTGCGACCCAGCTGGTCTTCGATTCGGTGAGCCGTTTGGGCGGCTGGATCGACGACATCAAGATGTTTTCCAACGTGATGAACACGATCCGCCTGACACTGCCCGCCAAAGCCTTCCCCGCTTTCGCCGAAGCTCTAGAAGCGGCCGGCATAGGGGTCTATCCACCGCAGAACTTGGGCGGCAATCCGGACGCCGAACGCATGGCGACCCTCCAGATCACCTTTATCCACGAAGAGCCGGACCTGCGCCGCGACGTGCCGCCGATCCCCGGTTGACCGGAGGTGAATTACCCCGATGGGCAGACGTGGCACTGCGCAAGTGAGTGCCGGGGCGGGGCCTGAGAAGCCTAAGGATGCGGCGGGTGCCCTCGAAGGTGCCTCGTCTTTGTTCTTGTCGCCCCGTCCACCGGCGGGGAGGGGCAACCGTCTCCGGGACGGTCCGCGTGGCTGCCGAACCTCACGCAACCATTTTCACCCTTTCGTAAGGGAGCCGAAACGAAGAAAGGCCCAGCGGAGATCGCCGGGCCCCGAAATCATGAACTGGCCGCTAGTCTGGTACGCTGCCGGCCGGAGTGACAAAGAACCGTTCAGGCGGCGCGGCGCTGATGGCGGCCTTCCTCGACCTCTTCGACGATCTTGGCCACAAAGGCATTGAGGTCGCCCGGATTGCGCGAGGTAACGATGCCCTGATCGGTGACCACGGCCTCGTCGCGCCAGTCCGCACCGGCATTGATCATGTCGGTCTTGATCGAGCTAAACGAGGTCGCCTTGCGGCCCTTGACGGCGCCGGCCTCGATCAGCAGCCACGGCGCATGGCAGACTGCGGCCACCGTCTTGCCGGATTTGACGAAGGAGGAGATCAGGTCGACCGCCTTGCGTTCCTTGCGCAAGAGGTCGGGATTGATCTGCCCGCCCGGCAGAACGATCGCATCGAAATCATCGACGGACACCTGATCGAGCGTCAGGTCGACATCGACGGTGTCGCCCCAGTTGTCTTCGTCCCAGCTCTTGATCGGCGCCTTCTCCAGGGAGGCAATGAGAACCTTGGCGCCACGTGCGCGCAACTGCTCAAGCGGCACGCGCAGCTCCGAGCGCTCGTAGCCATGGGTGGCGAGGATGAGAATGCGTGCGGATGTGATGGAGGGCATGAGGTGTCCTTTCGTCTCTGTTGCGCTTGGGGATGCAAGGCAAACGGGGCGGACCCGCGATCGTTCCGCAAAAAACGCTTGGCCGGACGACAAGACCTGTTGCCGCTCGGCTCCCGCTTTGCTAATCAGGCGGCGATTTGCGGCGCGGCCTCACGCACCCGCAATCTGTTGGGGCGTCGCCAAGCGGTAAGGCACCGGTTTTTGGTACCGGCATTCCCAGGTTCGAATCCTGGCGCCCCAGCCATTTCCATTCTTCCCAAGCAACAGTGCGGCTCAGCACCGTCCGTCATCTGGTCGCGCAAGCCTCCCTGCGCCGCCGACATTCCGCCTACAGCTTCACCTTCACCGGCCGCCAGACGATCGTTTCGGGGGTGCGGTCGTAGGGATTGTCCATCAACGTGATCCTGCAATTGTGCTTGTTGCATTCGGTGCAGCGGAATTTCAGCGAAAAAGGGTCGCGGCCGTGGCCGTAGAAGGTGGCGAGGTCGCGGGCGAGGAAGCGGGCCTGGCGCTCGCAGTCGCGACAGGTGGCCACCACCAGCATGTTGTGGCGAAGCGCTTTTCCAAGGGTATCGAGGGCCTGGGTCATGTGAGATGATGCGAACATATGGGGAACACCGTCAAGCGTGAATTTGAATCTGTCAGCAGATTTTCCCGTATTTCCAGGCCTTCGGACAGGCGTACATCCCGGCTTGAACTATGCGCCGCCCTCCCTTCGCGAGGGGCCGATGTTCCATCACAAGTCACGGAAAATTAACCACAAAATCCGGCGGGCGTAGGGAAGTTGTTAACCTTGATATCGCTATAACCATAACGCTTCCATCAGGGTACAGCGTCGAGAAGCGCATCGGTTTCAGTCTCGCGTATCGGGGGAGGGCGTCATCCACGGCGTCCTCCCGTTGCGAGCCCGACCGTTTGTCGCCGGCATGCAGCCGGTCCCTTCCTTCCCCAGGAATGCCCGTATTCGCTCCAGCAAAAAGCCTCCGGCCCAGATGGACCGGAGGCTTTGTCAGTCTCATGATCGTCGTGTTTATTCTGCGGCCAGGAATTCGGCGCAGTAGCTGGAGCCGCCGTCGACGCCGGGGCGATCGACCACGGTCCGGATGCTGCGGATGACATAATCGGAAGACACCGTCAGCTGCACTTCGCAGCGCAGATACTGGGTGCGCGCCGGAGTAAGCAGCTTGCCCTTCTTCCCGCCGCCGAGATCCTCATATGTGGCAGGGATCACGCGGGTCTTGTTGCCGCCGCGCCAGGTATAGAGCGTGGAATTGCCTGCGGCCGTATCCGATACCGGTGGACCGAACCGGGCGAAAAAGGCGCCGGCCTGCTGGCCGTTCCAGCGCGCTTCGACCGGGTTCTTCGCCACCCCTGTCGTCGTGCAGCCTGCGGCTGCCAGTCCGAAGGCAGCCACGAGGCCTGCCGTCACCATGTTGCGGAATGTCATCTCTACTGCCCCTTGCACCATGAAAAGCATATGTCCGGCCACAATATGCGGTGCGCTGCCGGTCGCGCGTTCCCCACCTGCCTTTATCGGCAAAAACCGCCAGGGGAAATTGTTCACGATGGTCACACACCGTAAAATTTCTGCCTGATGCGTCTGCGCAACGACAGGCTCCGTCAAATGTTCCGCCAGGGATCCTACAGGGAATTGCCATACGCTAACGCGGTAAAATCCCCGGAAACAGGGGCTTTCCCTAATCGGCCGAAAAAATTCGCCCTTCCGTCGCGATTTTGTCACGTCCCCGCTTGTACTCGTAAAATCGCTGGTCTATAGAGGCGCCGCTGGTCACGGAGTGTAGCGCAGTCTGGTAGCGCACCACGTTCGGGACGTGGGGGTCGAGTGTTCGAATCACTCCACTCCGACCAGCTTGAAAACCCCGCTTCGGCGGGGTTTTTTCATTGTGGCTGTGGGATAAGGGCGATACGGTTTGGTACGTTCTGTGCCCGACTGCAGCCCCGACTACAGAGCTGCGCGACGGCAGAGGGATCGGCTCGCCGCTGGGCCTAAAGTCGTAGATCCCACTCATAGTTGTACACAACAACAAAGAGGCCTCGCTTCTTCGTCGCCGCTTTTGCTGCAAGGCATTGCATTGCTGTTTATTTAAGAATAAGCTTTATTGGTGTAACTGACATGTTCGGTGTTGACGCATCTGCTCCTTCAACTACCATTGGTTGAAGATTTTGCTAAAGTGGCACGCATGATTCCAGGCACCAGAAGGCGGCGTCACCGCCAGGAAAAAGTCACCCTCTCAGATGTGGCCCTGGCCGCAGGCGTCAGTGCGATTACCGTATCGCGTGCCTTGCGCGATCCCGAAAAGGTCTCTCCGGCTTTGCGGGAGACGATCCTCAGGGTCGTCGAACAGATGGGCTATGTGCCCGATATGGCCGCCCGGGCGCTCGCCAGCAAGGACAGCGGGCTGATCGGCGTGCTCACCCCCGGCCTCACCAGTTATGCCTTTATCGCTGTCATGCGCGGCATCGAAGACAGGGTGCGCGCAACTGACCTGCGCATCCAATATGCCAATCCCGGCAATGACGGCGAGGACGATGCCCGCAAGCTGCGTTTCTTCTTCTCGCAAAACCCGGCCGGCATCATCTATGTCGGGCGCCATCATGATCCCGCCCTCGATGATCTCTTGAAGCGCGCGCCGTGTCCGGTGGTCGAGATCATGGATGTCAGCCGCACGCCGGCCGAAATGGCGGTGGGTATCGACCACCGCATGGCGGCGGAAGCGGCGACCCGGCATCTGCTCAACGAGGGCTATCGGCGCATCGGACTTCTCGGCGGAGGGTGGGACAGCCGATCGCTACGCCGACTGGAAGGCTATAAGGCCGTGATGGAGGCAGAAGGTCTCTTTGATCAGGCCCTCGTCCTCTCCATCGACAGCTATACCAGCGTCGGGCTCGGTGCCCATCTGCTCGACCGTCTGTTGAGCGCCTGCCCGGAGGCCGATGCCGCCTTCTGCCATAGCGACGATCTGGCGCTCGGGGCCCTGTTCGAATGCCAGCGCAAGGGGCTTCGCATCCCGCAGGACTTCGGCATATGTGGCTTCAATGACTTCGATTATGCCGGCGTCGCCTATCCCTCGCTCACCTCGGTCAGGCTGCCGCGTTACGAGATTGGCTACCGTGCCGCCGACATGCTCATCCGGGCAACCGGCGGTGGGCGACAGCCGCCCACCCTGGTCGATCTCGGCTTCCAGCTGATCCCACGCCAATCGACGGCTCGCATCGCGGCACAGCAGCCGTCGGGCTCACTGGCATAAAGCCGTGCCGCGACCGCAGCCGGAAAGCGGGGAGGCCGGGCCACGCTCACGCCGCCCGGTCCATATCCGCACGCTGGCTGCTCCAGCCGGTCGACGGACGGCTCGAGCTCCCCAGATTGAACTGGCCGATCATGCCGCGCAGCTTCATCGCCTCGCTGGCAAGCGTTGACGCCGCTGCGCTGCTTTCCTCGACCATGGCGGCATTCTGCTGGGTGGTCTGGTCCATGCCGTTGACGGCACCGTTCACTTCCGAGAGGCCTGTCGACTGCTCGCGCGCAGCGGTCGAGATTGCCACCACATGGTCGTTGATGTCGACGATCAGCTTCGAAATCGTGCGGAGCGCCCCGCCGGTGTCGCTTACCAGCTTTACGCCGCTCGAAACCTCGGCCGCAGAATTCTGGATCAGGTCCTTGATCTCCTTGGCAGCCTTTGCCGAACGCTGAGCAAGCTCGCGCACCTCCTGCGCCACGACCGCGAAGCCACGACCGGCCTCGCCAGCGCGCGCCGCCTCGACGCCGGCATTGAGCGCCAGCAGATTGGTCTGGAAAGCGATCTCGTCGATCACGCCGATGATGTTGGAGATTTTGGAGGAGGAATCCTCGATCCGGCTCATCGCATCGACCGCCTGGGCAACCACATTGCCGGACGCCTCGGCATTGGCCTTGGCGTTGCCGGCCACTTCGCGTGCCTCCTGGGCGCGCTGCGCAGATGATGTCACATTGGCAGTGATCTCCTCGAGCGCTGCCGCCGTTTCTTCGAGGCTCGCCGCCTGGCTTTCGGTGCGCTTCGACAGATCGCCGACACCCTGGCCGATCTCCCGCGTGCCCTGGCCAATGACTTCGACGCTGGCTGAAATCTCCTTGAACGTGTCGCAGAGCTGAGTGACCGAACGATTGAGATCATGGCGCAGGAACTCGAATTCAGGCGCAAAGGGCTCCGTCAGCTGGAAACCGAAATCGCCGGAGCATAGTCGCTTGAGCGCGTCGCCCAGCGAACCGACCGTCTTCACGCGCTCCGTGACATCCGTTGCAAATTTGACGATCTTCACCACCTTGCCATGAATGTCGAGGATCGGGTTGTAGGAGGCAGAGATGATCACTTCGCGGCCAGACTTGGTCTTGCGCTTGAATTCGGCTGCCTGGTAGCGGCCTTCGCGCAACGCTGCCCAGAAGGTTTTATACTCGTCCGAGGCCTGGTAATCCTTATCCACGAACATGCTGTGATTCTGGCCGACGATCTCGTTCAGGCTATAGCCCATCAGCTTCAGGAAGTTCTCATTGGCGCTCATGACGCGGCCATCGACGCCAAATTCGATGATTGCCTGTGAGCGGCTGATGGCCGCAATCTGCGCCGCGTAATCGAGATTGAGCAGTCGCGCCTTCGCATCCGCCCATTCGACGACGAAACCGACGGTTTTGGCTCCTTCTTTCAGCGGCGTCACCAGAAGGTCGAACACGCGCGTGCCAACGGTGATCGTCGCGCTATGGCGCTGCTTGAGGGCCGCCAGCATGCCGCGCTGATGCGCCGGGTTCTTGTGAAAGACGTCGATATTGCTGCCGATCAGGCTGGCGACGCTGAACTTCGGCAACTCCTTCTTCAGGTCCGCTTCCGCTTCCTTGAGCAGTTCTATCACTGCGGGATTCATGTAGGTGATGTTCAGTTTCGCATCCGCAACCATCACATTCGCCTGCAAGGCTTCCAGAGCCAGGGTCTTGGCGGCTGTCTTGGCATTCACGAAGGAGGCAAGTCCCATTTTCGTCCCGTTCTGCTGGCCGGCGGCGACAGGGTGCGCGATCGCCGGCGGGTTAGGTTAGCAGGGGCGAAAATATCGACAAGAAATAAAGGAAAGGCTAATTGATTGCCGATCTGTATACCTTTGACGCCGAGATCTTGCATGCCGGCACCCTTCACTTGGCAGATTCGAGGTTTGTCCCTTACGATCACCGCGCCGGGCGTAGGCGGGCCTTCCGGTCGAGAAAGTCCCGCAGAGCATCGAAATGCGGCAGGAACTGCACGCCGTCGATGGCGGGCAGGGCAGCATAGGCGGGGCCACCGGTCACCACCGCTATGTCTTCGGGTAGCGTAGCGCGCAATTGGCGCAGTTCCGCCTCCAGCCTTGCGGGCTTGCCATTCACCCCACTCAGGCAGACGCAGCATACGCCCCTGGCCATTGCCGCTGCCTCCACTTCCTCTGGCGGCAGATTAGGTCCGAGATGCAGACTGTCCCAACCATGCAGGCGCGCGACAAGCGATGCTGCGAGGGCGCCGATCTCGTGTTCCTCCCCGGAGAGGGTGGCGCTCATCATCCGGGGTGCTCCTGCGCGGGGGCGGGGCGCCCCGTCGATCATCGCACCCAGCAGGCGCCTGATCTTGACCGAGGCCAGGTGTTCGGCGGCAATCGAAAGACTGCCTTGCGACCACAAATCGCCGATATCCCGCAGCAGCGGCAGCACAGTCGCATCGAGAAACCCCTCCGGACCCTCGGCATCGGCCCGTGTCAACAGCATGTCGCGGAAATCCTCGCCGTTCATCGCACCGAGGGCCGCGATCAGTGGCGCATTCCGCTGCCGGGCGAGTACCGAGACTTCGAGCCGGCGCAGATCGTCCAGTGGCAGCTCGAAGATGGTCCCGATCCGGTGCCCGGCGTCGCTGCAGACTTTGAGCAGCCTCAGTCGCTCCGCCTGATCGCGGGTATAGAAGCGCCGCCCCGTTTCGCTGCGCTCGGCAGGCTCAATGCCATAGCGCCGTTCCCAGGCATGCAGCACGAGTTTGGTGATGCCGCTGATCGAAAGGACTTCGGCCAGGCTCAATAGAGTCCGATCGTTATCCCTTCCGCTGCCTGTCATCCGCATGCTGTGTCTGGTTCCCCTTCTGCCACAATGAGCGGCGTAAATAAGCGAAAGCGCAAGTAACACTATCGCGATTCCTCGCGGTATTTCAAACGCAAATGGCCCGCCGGGAGGGCGGGCCATCGTGATGAGGAGGATTGGAAAGCTCAGCCTTCGAGATCGTCGAGCAGCTTTCGTGCCGCCGACGTGGTAACCCGACGGCTCTCCACTTCGTCGCGGCGAGCCGAGAGAAGCTCGGTCGCCAGCAGCTGCTCGGCAAGATCCGTCGGCAGCGAGAGGATCACCCGGCCTTCATGGGCGTTCAGTCCGCCGAACTCCGTGCGCTTGGCGGTAATCATGCCGCCGGCCACCGTGTTGTTGGTGTCGGGGTCGATCAGGATGAACGAGCCGGTGCCGCGATTCTGTTCGTAAGGATCGAAGATGGCCGTTTCGTCAAAGGCAAGATGCACCTTGCCAATGCCGTTCATCGGCAGGCTCTCGGCGGAAAGCCACTTGCCCGACTTCAATTCGAGCTGCTGCACCGGCTCCACCTGGACGCGCTGGCGGCGCGATCCAGCCTTCAGCCAGTAGCGCTTGCCCGGCACGATACCATCCGGCTGCAGCGCAACGAGCTGCGCGTCGAAGGCAAGTCCCGTCTGCGGCTGTGCCTCGAGCGAGACGATCATGTCGCCACGCGCCACGTCCACCTGGCGGTCGAGCACCAGCGTGATCGCATCACCCGCGACCGCGGCATTGCGCACCAGGTCAAAGGTGACGATCTGCTTGACGTTGGCAACCTGACCGGAGGGCAGGATGGCGACGCTGTCGCCCGGCTTCACGGCACCGCCGGCAACCGTGCCCTGATAGCCGCGGAAGCTTTCGCCCGGACGCGAGACGCGCTGCACCGGCAGGCGGAAACCGGTCGACTGGCCGGAACGCAGGGTCGCGAGCTCCAGTGTCTCGACCAGCGTCGGCCCGTCATACCAGGGCATGACGGCAGCACCGGAATAGACGACGTTCTCGCCCTTCAGCGCCGACATCGGGATCGCCGTCACCTGGCGCACGCCGAGCGTCAGAGCCAGTTCGCGGAAGTCATGGCTGATCTTTTCGAAGCCGGCGCGGTCATAGCCGGTCAGGTCGATCTTGTTGACCGCCAGCACGAACTGCTTGATACCCATCAGCGAGGCGATGGTGGCATGGCGACGGGTCTGTTCGAGCAGGCCGGCGCGGGCATCAACGAGAAGGACCGCCAGATCGGCATTCGACGCGCCGGTCGCCATATTGCGGGTGTACTGCTCGTGGCCGGGCGTGTCGGCGACGATGAAGGAGCGGCGGTCCGTCGAGAAATAGCGATAGGCGACATCGATGGTGATGCCCTGTTCGCGCTCGGCCTGCAGTCCGTCGAGCAGCAGCGCGAAATCGGGCAGGCCGAGATCGTTCTGGCTGCCGCTGTCGCGGTTCAGCGCTGCGGCCTGGTCTTCCTTCACGGCCTTGGTATCCCAAAGCAGGCGGCCGATCAGCGTCGACTTGCCGTCGTCGACGGAGCCGCAGGTGATCAGACGGAGCGGGCGCGAATCGCGGGTGACCGGAGCGGCTTCAGTGTGGGGCGCCTCGGTGGCGAGGGCGGTATTGGCAACTGCGGTCATCTCAGAAATATCCTTCGCGCTTCTTCTTTTCCATCGATCCGGCCTGGTCGCGGTCAATGGCGCGGCCCTGGCGTTCGGAGACGGTGGCGATTTCGAGTTCGGCGATCACCTCGTCAAGAGTGGTCGCATTGGAGCGGATGCCGCCGGTGAGTGGCCAGCAGCCGAGCGTGCGGAAGCGCAGCATGCCTTCCTGGATCACTTCCCCCGGCAGCGGCTCGAAGCGCGGATCTTCTGCCCACATCAACATGCCGTCGCGTTCGACGTATTTCTGCCTCTTGGCATAGTAGAGCGGCGGCAGTTCGATGTTTTCGGCCTGGATGTAGCGCCAGATGTCGACTTCGGTCCAGTTCGACAGCGGGAAGGCGCGCACGCTCTCGCCGCGGCGGATCATGCCGTTGTAGATGTTCCACAGTTCCGGTCGCTGGTTGCGCGGGTCCCATTTGTGGTCGGGCGTGCGGAAGGAGTAGATGCGTTCCTTCGCGCGGGAGGCCTCTTCGTCGCGGCGCGCACCGCCGAAGGCGGCATCATATTTGCCGGCATCAAGCGCCTGGCGCAGCGCTTCCGTCTTCATCACGTCGGTATGGTAGGCCGAGCCGTGGGTGAACGGGCCGATACCCTCTTCCTTGCCGCGCGGATTGGTGTGCACGATGAGGTCCAGGTCGAACTTCTCGGCTGTGGCATCGCGAAACGCGATCATCTCCGGGAACTTCCAGCCGGTATCGATATGCAGAAGCGGGAAGGGCACGCGGCCGGGGAAAAAGGCCTTGCGCGCGAGATGCAGCAGGACGGACGAATCCTTGCCGATCGAATAGAGCATCACCGGCTTTTCAAACTCGGCCGCCACTTCGCGGAAGATGTAGATCGCTTCGTTCTCGAGCGCCTTCAGATGCGGATCGAGCGGCGCCTTGGTGATCGGATCCTTGGAATGGGGATCGAATTCGGATGTGTGTACGTGCATGGTCTCTGTCTGCCTTGATGGCCATCGACGATGGCATTTCGTGGCACCCCCCTCTGCCTGCCGGCATCTCCCCCACAAGGGGGAGACTGGAACCCGCTTTCCTCGCGCCCAATCCAGGCAGGGGTGGCGGGTGGCTGGCGCCCCGCTCTCCCCTTGGGAGGGAGATGTCACAAAGTGACAGAGGGGGGTGAATTTTCGCTCCAATTCAAGCCGGCGTCGGCACCAGAGACGTCGCCGCCTCCGGCACATGCAACCCGCATTCGCGCTTCTCGTCGTTTTCCCACCACCAGCGACCGGCGCGCTCCGGCTCGCCCGGCTTGATGGCGCGCGTACAGGGCTCGCAACCGATCGAGGGATAGCCCCGCTTGTGCAGCGGATTGGTCGGCACGCTCTCGGCCTCGACATAGGCGTTTACATCATCGATGGACCAGTCGGCCAGTGGGTTCACCTTGATCAGGTCGCGCTCGGCATCATACTCGGCAAAGGGGGTGCTCGCCCGATTGCCCGACTGCGAGCGGCGCAAGCCCGTGACCCAGAAGCGCGCGCCGGACAGCGCTTCCGCCAGCGGCACCAGCTTGCGCACATGACAGCAAGCATGGCGGGCTTCGACGCTTTCGTAGAAACCGTTCAGGCCATACTTTGCCGCATAGGCATCGATGTCGTCGGGCTTGGGATAGAATCGCTTGATGGAAATCCCGAAGCGCTCTTCGGTCTCGGCGATCAGATCGACGGTTTCCTTGAAAAGCCGCCCGGTCTCGAGCGTGGACACCTCGACCGGCAGGCCGTTCCACCCGATCGCCGCGGTGATCACCTGGTCTTCGATCCCGAGCGAGGTGGTGAACACGGCCCGGCCTTCGAGGCCCGCGACCAGTCTGAGACGCGCGCTCAGATCGAGTTCGGCGAGCTGGGCATCCAGAGAAGCTGCAAATGCGGCGGCATTGGAAATGGACATCACATGGGTTCCTGCTGATTGTGCCGGAGTATGCCCGAAAGCGCCGCTGCAAAACAGAAATCGCCTTTCACGGGCTTCGGGCTGAAGAGCATATCTCACTAAGGAGTGCGACATATGCGCGATAAAGTCCCGCGTCACAGCCGGGACGTCACGAGGGAGGGGCGGATTTGCCTCCGCTGAAACCCGTACTCCCCCGATTTGGGAGCACGATCATGCTCTTTGCAGTTTTCGTGGGCGGTGGCATAGTTGCCACGCTAAAAAGGGGGAACTGAAATCATGCCTACTTTGTCGATCTGGTATTTTCGAACCGCTATCCTGTTTCTCATCGCCGGCATCTGTGTCGGTCTCTACATGTCGATCACGCATCAATTCGAAGGCACAGGCGCCCATGCCCATATCAACCTGCTTGGCTGGGTGACCATGTCGATTTTCGGCATCTACTATGCGCTCAACCCGGCCCAGGCCGAGAGCCGCATCGCCAGGATCCAGTACATGGTCTACACGCTCGGCATCCTGGTAATGGGCCCGTCGCTGTTCCTGATGCTGACCGGCACCACCGCGCTCGAGCCCGTGGTGGCGGTGTCGTCGCTGGTGACCTTTGCCGGCGTCTTGCTGTTTGCGGTGATCCTGTTCACGCGGAAGGCTTGAACGAAGGGGCGGCGGCAGTCTGCTGCCACCGCTCCAGCGCATCATGCCCCGCCGCCGTCAACCCGTAGACACCGCGCTCCACCCGCTCGAACCAGCCATAGACATTGCCCTGCAATATCTTGGCCGCCTCGGGAACGGTCGCCCGGATGTCACGAACCTTGAGCGGTCCCGATGCCAGGAGCGATGCACAACCGAGCGCCTGCTGGCGATAGGCGGTCATCAGCGGCGTGCGCGTGCTGCCGCCGACGGCGGGATCGCCTTTGCGCTTCTGGTGTTCGCGCATCAGCCGTGAGCGGCGCTTCGGATTGGTCCGGGGCATCGGCGTCACCGAGCCGACAATGACGCTGACGGCGCCATTGTCGGCGATGCCGAGCATGCCGAAGCCGAGCCGGCGGCAGAGGTCGCGGTACCGCCGGTCGGCCTCGCGCCCCTTGCCCTTCGCCGACACCCGCGCCGCGATCCACACCTCGTCTGCAACGGCGGCGCGGTCGACGGCCTGCAGGATCAGTTCGAGGTTGAAGCTGAGCTTCAGTTCGCAGATGACCACGACGGAGGGGTCGCCCTCGCTCACGCCCACCACGTCGCAGCCACCGACTTCACCCTTGACGGTATAGCCGGCCTTTTCGAGGAAGCCTTTGACCGGCAGATAGAGCGACGTTTCCATGGGCCTCGAATTCGGTTGTGCGGACGGCTGATACCTACAGCGCTTCCTCTGCGCCCGTCATCCGAAAAAGGTGTCGCTGACCCCGGCAAGAAGCGGGTGGCCTTCTATGCCTTGGCCGGTCATCCTCCTGCCTATTGTGTTCTAAGGAGGCCCGCATGAGCACCGATCCGACTGAAAATCTCCGCTGGAAGGCTATCCAGAACCGCGACCGATCGATGGACGGCGTCTTCGTCTACTGCGTCCGCTCCACCGGCATCGTCTGCCGCCCGTCCTGTCCCTCGCGTCCGGCCCGGGCAGAAAACGTCGTCTTCCACGAAACGGTCGAAGCCGCCCGTGAAGGCGGCTTCCGTCCCTGTCTGCGCTGCCGTCCCGATAAGCCGGAGACCTGGGTGAAATCCTGAACGATCTTCTCTCACACCAGAAACACCGAGATGATCGGAAACGCCGTCAAAAGCACGATGCGCAGGAGATCGGCGGTCACGAAGGGCACGATCGCTTTGTAGGTCTCGCGGATCGGGACATCGCGCGCCATGGCCGAGATGATGAAGAGGTTGAGCCCCACCGGCGGCGTGATCATGCCGATCTCGGCCACCATCAGCACCAGAATGCCGAACCAGATGGCGAAATGCTCCGGGCTCATGCCGAAATCCATCGCGGTGACGATCGGGAAGAAGATCGGAATGGTCAAGACGATCATGGAGAGCGAATCCATGATGCAGCCGAAGATGATGTAAAGGATCAGGATGATGATCAGCACGGTCATCGGCGCAAACCCCTGCGCCGTCACCCATTCCGCGCCCACCTGCGGCAGGCGGGAAAAGGCGAGGAAGGAGTTGAACACCGAGGCGCCGAGGATGATGAAGAAGATCATGCCGGTGGAAACCGCCGTCTCCTTGAAGCAGTCGAACAGCGATTTGCGATCGAGCCCGCCATTGACGAAGGCGACGAGCCCGGCGCCTGCCGCCCCGATCGCAGCCGCCTGCGTCGGCGTGAACCAGCCCAGATAGATGCCACCGACCACGAGGAAGAAGATCGCGACGACCGGCCAGACAGCGATCAGCGCCGGTACGCGGTCTTTCCATGGGATGCGCGCCGCCTGACCGGCCGAAGCCGGGTTCAACCGCACATAGATGGCAATGACGGTGAGATAAGACAGTGCTGCGATGATGCCCGGCACGAAGGCGGCCAGGAACAGCTTGGCGATGTTCTGCTCGGCCAAGATCGCATAGATGACCAGCACGACCGAGGGCGGAATAAGAATTCCGAGCGTGCCGCCGGCAGCGAGCGTCGCGGTCGCGAGCCCGCCGGCATAGCCGTTGCGCTTCAGTTCCGGCAGCGCCACCTGCGCCATGGTCGCGGCCGTCGCCAGGGACGAGCCGCAGATCGAGCCGAAGCCGGCACAGGCGCCGACGGCGGCCATGGCGACGCCGCCCTTGCGATGGCCGAGAAAGGCGGCCGCCGCATTGAACAGCGACTGGCTCATGCCGCCACGCGCCGCAAACTGGCCCATCAGCAGGAAGAGCGGGATGATCGATAGCGAATAGTTCGCATTGGTGTTCCAGGCCAGCACCTTCATCTGGGCAAGGATCGGCGTCCATTTGCCGAGCACGAGATAGGTGCCGACAACGCCGGTGCCGAGCATGGCAGCCCCGATCGGCACGCGCAGAAAAATGAGCAGGATGAGAATTGGAAAGGACCAGAGACCGATTTCGATGCTGCTCATCAATGGGCTCCGAGCGATGCGACGATGGTGCGACGATCGCGGATGTCGCGGATGTCGGCGAAAATGATGAAGAGGCAGACGAAGAGATTGGCAATCAGCAGCACAGCACCCACGGCAAAGCCCCACCACACGGGAAAGAGCAGCAGCGGCGTCGTCTCACCATTGCCGAACTTGTCGAGCGTGCCGATGACGTGCCGCCAGGTGACCAGGCCAATCAGCACTGCGATGATCCCGTCGCCGATCAGCTGCGTCCAGTTCATCGCTTTCGGTCCAAAGGCCGAGATCAGGATGTCGACACCGACATGACCACGCTTCAGCTGGCAATAGGGCAGGAAGGCAAAGACCGCGAGCCCGCATAGGATCTCGACCACCTCGATTTCGCCCGGCAACGGCCGGATTGCCAAACCGCCGACAATGGATAGTGCGGTGAGCGCGCTCGCAACGACGAGACAGAGCCCGCCGAAGGCAACGAGCGCTTGGGCAAGGGTATAAGTGGCCCTTTCAAAACGATGAAAGAGGGTGGAGGTGGGCAGGTCCATCAGGTCGTCCTCGACAGTCCGGATAAAAAAGTCCGGGCGCTCCCGACAGGACGCCCGGACGAAGGTGAGGGAACTTACTTGCTGTATTGAGCGATCAGGGCGGTGGCGTCCTTGTAGAGGCCGGTGCCGTCAAGGCCCTTGGCGTCCATATCGGCGATCCACGCCTTGGTGACGGCCTCGCCGGCGGCTTTCCAGCGTGCCGTCTCCGTCTCGTCCAGCACGAAGGTGCTGTTGCCGGCCTTGTCCGCCAGATCCTTGCCGCGTACGTCGCCTGCGTCCATCGCCTTGCCGAAGAGGCGTGCGAGTTCGCGGCCGGAATTGTCGTCGATCACCTTCTTCAAGTCGTCGGGCAGGGCCTCGTAGCTGTCCTTGTTCATCGCAAAGACGAAGGTGCCGGTGTAGAGGCCGGTGCTGCCGGAAAAGGCGGTGTGGTTCGGCGCCAGTTCCGCGATCTTGATCGCCGGCGTCACTTCCCAGGGAACGACCGAGCCGTCGATGACGCTCTTCGACAGGCTTTCCGGCACGGCCGTCACCGGCATGCCGACGGCCGAAGCCCCCATCGCCTCCAGCATCTGGTTGACCACCTTGGATGTGCCGCGCAGCTTCAGCCCCTTCATGTCCTCAAGCGATTTCACCGGCTTGGCGGCAATCGTGTGAATGAGGCCCGGGCCATGCGTGTGCACGGCCAGCACATGATAGTCGGCCAGTTCGTCCTTCAGATGTTTGTCGGCATAGTCCTGGAAGGCAACCGAAGTCGCCTCCGCCGTCGTCACCATGAAGGGAAGCTCGAAGGCCTCGGACTTCGGGAAGCGGCCGGGCGTGTAACCGAACAGTGTCCAGGTGAGATCGACCACGCCGTCCTTGACCTGGTCCACCAGATCCGCCGGCTTTCCGCCGAGCTGCATCGCCGGATAGAGCTCGACCTCGATGCGCCCGCCGGACTCGGCTTTGATCTTGTCTGCCCAGGGCTGCAGAACCTTGGCCGGGATGGTCGCCTGCGGCGGCAGCATCTGGTGCAGCTTCAGCGTGACGTCTGCCGCATTGGCGGTAAAGGCGGTGACGGAAAGGGCAATCCCGGACAGGCCGGCAAGCAGGAAATGGCGCAACATGGTCTCCTCCCAGAAACGATCGAAAGACGGAATGAAATCGCCACATCGGTCATCCGCACCACCGACGACGCTGAAACGTCTTTGCCGGCCGGTGACCTTGTCCGGCTCCTCTCAGCCGACGATTTCTCCCCTGATGGTTATGGTTACAGAACAGCTTGTCCCGCGCAAATAATAATGTGGCGGGAAATCATAACCCACTGGGTATGTTTAAACCCTTCTGCCCAGGTCGTCCCAATGCTGGAACCGTGTGCCCAACCGCTCTTGGCGAATGGCCTCCGCCGCTTTATAGCTCCCCCTCGGCCGTCATGACGATGGCTCGCGCTGCCAGACAGCATGAGGATATACTGCATGAAGCGTCCCCCATCCGCTCTGTATCCGTCGCGCAGGGTTTCACTGCTGGCAGTGTGCCTGATCGCCGGGCAGGTGCTGACGGCTTGTGCCGGTCGTCCGGGACCTGAGACCCTGTCCTCGGTGACCTTGACCGATTTCGAGCCAAAGCGGGTGGAAACGCTCTATTCCGTCACCACGCGGAATCGCAGCGAGCCAGGCAAAAACGTCTTCGGCTTTGACAAGACACTGGAGCCCAATTACGCCCGTTTCGACATTTCCATTCCGCCGAACCACAAGCCGGCCAATATCGAATGGCCGAAGCGCAAGACGGTTGATCCGCGCACCGATTTCGCCGTGTTGTCGCAGGCGGTGCTGCAAAGGGAGGATCTGCTGCAAGCCGTGCGTGCGCCGAAGGCTGCGGTCCCCGTCGTCTTCGTGCATGGCTACAACTACAATTTCCAGGAAGCGCTCTACCGTCTCGCGCAGTTGAATACCGATAGCAGTGTCGACGGTATACCGATCGTCTTCTCCTGGCCGTCCTTCGCCGCCTTGCCCGCCTATGTCGCCGACAAGGAAGCCGCCGCCTATTCCCGCGATGCGCTGGCCCGGCTGATGGCCGACCTCGTCACCGCGCGCAAGGGTGAGGTCGACGTCTTCGCCCACTCCATGGGTGGATGGCTGACCGTCGAGGCCCTGCGCCAGCTGAAGCTCGAAGGCAGAACCGACGTGCTGAACCGGCTGCGGGTGATCATGGCGGCCCCCGATATCGACGCCGACGTCTTCACGGCACAGCTCGATGTCATCGGCCGCATGCACATTCCGATCGTCATCCTCGTGGCCGCCGACGACCGTGCCCTTCAGGTCTCCAGCCTGCTTGGCGCAGGCACCCAGCGTGTCGGTGCTCTGGATGTGCGTGATCCCGACGTGGCCGCAGCGGCAAAGAAGGCCGGCGTGACCATTGTCGACATTTCCTCGCTGGAATCGGCGGACGCGACCAATCACAACCGCTTCTTCGATGTGAAGCAACTCTCCAGTGCCCTGAGCAAACCGGCAGCGAGTGCTTCCCTTGGTGACGCCGGTGCCTTCGTCTTCGATGCGGCAGCGAGAACCATCTCCAGCCCGTTCTCGCTGGCGGCAACGGTCTTGCGCCAGCGCTGATCCCACTCTCGGTGGAAGGCCTGTCGCCTTCCATCGGATTTTGGCTGCGCAACGAGGGGGGCGGAAGCGAAAATCACGTCCGCAATCTCCGATTTGTCCCCTCATAGGGCAATTGAACATGTGCGTTACGAACTCCTTTACCCGCACATGTCAGAAGTCCATTTTATTCGACATATCTAATTCACTGCGCGGAGTGCTCGCGATCATGGCAGCTTTCCCCTTCGGTTCGCCAGAGCCTCGCACCTGCCCTGGCCGCGCCAATCCCACAAGGCTGGAGCAGAGCCACTCACAGCCCGCCTCCTTCGGCGCATTGGGCTTTCTAGTTCTTTTCACCGCCGTTTGCAGCTTGTCAGCATCGGTGCAGGCCGCCTCCGAGGTGCGGTCGAACCTGCCTCAGGACAATATCCTCGTTCCGGACGATGACAGTATGAATGGGGTCGTCTTCGTCCTCTCCGATGCCAATGGCTGGGACGTGATGGAGCAGACCGCGCTGGACGCTGCGGCCTTGAGTGGTGCGATTGCCGTGGGCGTCGATCTGCGCCGTTGGCGGGCAGCACTCTCGCGCGAGACGGAACGAGACTGTCTCTTCCTGCCGGCTGAGATCGAGCATCTGGCCCACCAACTCCGCACCCGGACCAATGCGAGCAGCGACCATCCGCCCCGCATCGTGGGTTTCGGCGAAGGCGCGGCCCTGGCGCTCGCCATTGTGGCCCAGACGCCGAACGGCAGTTTCGCCCAGACGATCGGCGAGACCCTGGCGGTCGATCCGACTGAGGCGGTCGCCCTGCCGAAACGGCTCTGCATGACAGCCTCGCAACAGGAAACCGACCGCGGCTATGTCTATGATCTGAGCTCCGGCGCCTTGCCCAATCCGGTGCGCATCGTCCTCTCCGCCTCGGCCGATCCGCGCGGCCGTGCGCATGCCGAAGCCCTGAAGCGCAGCCACCCGGACATTGTGCTCTCAACCTCTCCCGGCGGGCCGGCCCGCGCCCTCGCTGTCGAGACGACCGCCCTGGCAGCCAGGCTAGGCACGGACTAGGCGGCAGCAGGCGTGACGCAGGTCTAAGCACGCCTGGCGCAGCAGTTCATCGCCTGCATCCCCACCTACCGAGCCCGCGCCTTATCGCGCGCCGATTTTCGGCCAAGATCGGCCAGTGCCAAGCCAAGGAGCCCGGCCATGAACGACACAGTCAAACCCGCCGTCGTCGATGAAGAAGATTTCCACGCCGCCGCCGAAAGTGTGTTGCGCGACGGCGAGACCGTGGCCGATCTGATTGATCGATCGATCGATCGATCGATCGGCGAGGCCGGAGGTGGAATATCGACGCGAACAGGCGGAGTTTATTGCAAGGGGGCTGGCCGCGCGCAAACACATGGCTCGCACTGGCATTTCCTACAAAACCGAAGAAGTGCTTGCCATGATGCGAGAGATCCGCGACGAGGCGAAGGCGAAGGCCGCGAAATCGCGATGAGCCGAAAGCTGCATTATTCCGAAAGCTTCTTTCGCGGCATGCAGCGCTATTATCGGCAACTGGCCGGCATCAATCCATTAGCGGCCGACAAGGCCTACGACGCAGTGCCCCACCACCTCGAAACTCTCGTCGACTTCCCGATGATTGGTCGACGCATCCATTTGATGACGAGACAATCATGGTGCGTGAACTCCTCGTACCTTTTGACAGGCGGGTTACGTCGTCTTGTTCGAAGTCGTGAACGACGAGCCCCTCTCAATCCTCGCCATTCGCCACCAGCGCGAAGACGACTACCGCTAAACTCCTACCGGTCGCTCGTCTCCCAGCGCGGATTGATCCACGGCTCCTGATTGGAGCGGGGCAGGGGCTGCCGGCCGAGAATATGATCCGCCGCCTTTTCCCCCGTCATGATCGAGGGACCGTTGAGGTTGCCATAGGTCACATGCGGGAAGATCGACGAGTCCGCCACCCGCAACCTCTCGACGCCGATGACCTTCGTGGTCGGATCAACGACCGCCATCGGATCATCCGCGCGACCCATCTTGCAGGTGCCGCAGGGGTGATAGGCGCCTTCCAGATGCTCTCGCAGATAGGCATCGATCTCCTCGTCCGACTGCACATTTGGCCCGGGCGCCACCTCGACCTCGCGATAGGGATCGAAGGCCTTCTGGGCGAAGATCTCGCGGGTGACACGCACAGCATGGCGGAACTTCACCCAGTCCTCCGGATCGCTCATATAGTTGAAGCGCAGAACCGGCGTGTCCTTCACATCGGGCGAGCGCAGCGTCACCGAGCCGCGCGACTTCGAGATGTTGTAGCCGACATGCGCCTGGAAACCATGGCCACCGACCGCCGACTTGCCGTCATAGGAGATCGCGATCGGCAGGAAATGATACTGGATGTCGGGCCATTTGACGCCCGCCGCCGAGCGAATGAAGGCCGCCGCCTCGAACTGGTTGGAGGTGCCGAGACCCTTCTTGAAGAACAGCCACTGCGCGCCGACGATCCCCATCCAGAACCAGTTGTTCTTCGAATGCAGCGTGATCGGCAGCTTCGACTTGAACTGGTGGTAATATTCCAGGTGATCCTGCAGGTTCTGCCCGACGCCCGGACGATCCGCCACGACGGGAATGCCCATCTCCTGTAGATGCGCGGCGGGACCGATGCCCGAGAGCATCAGGATCTTCGGCGAGTTGAAGGCCGAGGCCGCAACGATCACCTCGCGGTTCGCCTTCACCACGTCGATCTTGCCGCCGATCTCCACCTCGACGCCGACGGCGCGGGTGCCTTCCATCACGACCTTGCGGGCATAACAGCGGATCAGCGAAACATTCGGCCGTTTCAGGGCGGGCTTGAGATAGGCATTCGCCGTCGACCAGCGCCGCCCCTGCCAGCTCGTCTGCTCCATCAGGCCGAAACCCTCCTGCTGACGGCCGTTATAGTCCTCCGTCACCGGGAACCCGGCCTGCCGCCCGGCCTCGATAAAGGCGCGGTAGAGCGGGTTCTTCACCTCGCCGCGCCGCACATGCAGCGGCCCGTTCGTGCCGCGCCAGCCCTCTTCGCCGCCATGCGAACTTTCCTGCCGCTTGAAATAGGGCAGCACATCCGCATAACCCCAGCCGGTAGCCCCCATCTCCTCCCAGCGGTTGAAATCCTCAGCGTGGCCGCGCACATAGACCATGCCGTTGATCGACGAGGACCCGCCCACGACCTTGCCACGCGGCGCAATCATCCGGCGATTGTTGAGATGCGGCTCGGGCTCGGTCATATAGCCCCAGTTATACCGGTCCATGTTCATCGGATAGGCAAGGGCCGCCGGCATCTGCACGAAGGGACCGATATCGGAGCCGCCGAATTCCAGCACGATGACGGTGTTCTTCCCGTCCTCCGACAGCCGGTAAGCCATGGCGGCACCCGCCGAGCCGGAACCGATGATGACGAAATCTGCGCTTTTCATGCCTATCCCCAAAACAATCTTGCCCTAGTGCGCCGTTCAGCTCTCGTCATAGTCCCCTCAAGAGGAGAGCGGACCGCGCGACGGCGGCGTCTCAACACCCTCCCCTTGAGGGGGAGGGTCGGCACGCAGTGCCGGGGTGGGGTGATCCCTAGGAATGGACAACCTCATAACCGTCACCCCCACCCGCGCGTGCCGCGCGACCTCCCCCCTCAAGGGGGAGGTGAAATCTCAATACGGCGCCTCGCACTTGCCCATGCCGACATAAATCGTCTTCAGCTCGGAATAATGCTCCAGCGCCGCTGCCGAATTTTCGCGGCCAAAGCCGGACTGCTTGGACCCGCCGAATGGAATTTCGACCGGGCAGAGATTGTAGGTGTTGATCCAGAGCGTGCCGGCTTCCAGCTGGTCGACCACGCGGTGGGCGCGGGAGAAATCGGCGGTGAACACACCGGCCGAGAGACCGAATTCCGTCGCGTTTGCCCGCGCGATCACCTCTGCCTCATCCTCGAAATCGAGCACGCACATCACGGGCCCAAAAATCTCTTCGCGGGCGATCGTCATGTCGTCGGTGACATCGGCAAAGACGGTCGGCTGGATGTAGAAACCTTCGCCGGTGACACTGTTCGGAATACCGCCGCCGGTCACAAGCGTCGCGCCCTCCGCCTTGCCCTTGTCGATATAGGACAGGACCTTCTCGCGCTGCGCGAGGGAGACCATCGGCCCCATCTGCGTCGCCTCGTCCTGCGGATCGCCGATCACGATCGCCTCGGTGCGGGCCTTCAGCCGCGACAGGAAGGTCTCCTTGATCGCCTTGTGCACGAAGACGCGCGTGCCGTTCGAGCAGACCTGGCCGGTCGAATAGAAATTGCCGAGCATGGCGCCCGAAATCGCGCTGTCGATATCGGCATCGTCAAAAACGACGATCGGCGATTTGCCGCCGAGTTCCATCGTCACATGCTTGAGCTGGCTAGCAGCCGCCCCCGCCACCTTGCGCCCCGTCGGCACGGAGCCGGTCAGCGACACCTTGGCCACATCGGGATGGCTGACGAGCAGCGGCCCGGTCTCGCGATCGCCCTGGATGACATTGTAAACACCCTTCGGTGCACCGGCCTCGATCAGGATCTCGGCGACTTTCAAGGCGCCGAGCGGCGTCACTTCCGACGGCTTGAACACGATCGCATTGCCGGCGGCGAGCGCCGGTGCGCCCTTCCAGCAGGCGATCTGCTGCGGATAGTTCCAGGCGCCGATGCCGACGACGACGCCGAGCGGCACGCGCTTGGTATAGGCCCAGTCGCCGCCCAGCGGGATCTGGCTGCCGTTCATCGCAGTCGCAATGATGCCGCCGAAGAATTCGAAACTGTCGGCGCCGGACGTCGGGTCGGCAACGATCGTTTCCTGGATCGGCTTGCCGGTGTCGAGCGTCTCGAGCTCGGACAGCTCGCGGTTGCGCTCGCGCATGATCTCGGCTGCCTTCTTCAACACGCGACCCCGTGCGGTTGGGCTCCAGGAGGCCCATTCCTTCTGCGCCCGCTTGGCCGATGCAATCGCCTTTTCGATGATCGCGGGCGTTGCCGCATGTAGCCTGGCGATCACCTCGCCGGTCGCCGGATAGATGCTCTCGATGACGGTGCCGGCGGTATCCTCGACATATGCCCCGTCGATGAAATGCGAGGCTTGCGGTTGAGCTTTCATGTCCTGTCTCCAGACGGGTGGTTTCTCTCCACCTCCCCCTTGAGGGGGGAGGTCGCCGCAAAGCGGCGGGTGGGGGTGATCTTGGTCTCTGGCAATACGGTCGTCGTCACGGCTCACCCCACCCCGTGCCTGCGGTCCGACCCTCCGCCTCAAGGGGAGGGTGGGCGGCGAGCTGCCCCGTCACATAATCCTCGACCAATGCGACAGAGGCCTCGATCGACAGGGGCGCAGCCTTCAGAGACTGCCGGATATAGAGCCCGTCGATCATCGCCGCAGCGCCATCGGCAATCCGCCCCGCGTCGAAAGCCCCGCAGAGCGGCCTCAAGCCGGACATCAGATTGGAATGCAGCCGCCGCGTATAGACGACGAGCAATCGGCGCACCTCTTCCGATCGTTGCGCCTCCGAATAGAAGGCAAGCCAGGCAGCAACGACTTTCGGCGCGAACTGATCGGCCTGGAAGGAGACGCGGATGACGGCGGATATCCGCGCGCGCGGCGTCTCCGCCTGGCTGAGCGCAATGACAGCATCGGCCCTCAGTTGCCTCAGCAAGGTGCGGATGGTCTCGATCAGCAGCTGATCCTTCGAGCCGAAATAGTGATGCGCGAGTGCTGCCGACACACCGGCCTCACGGGCGATCTGGGACATGGTCACGGTCAGCGAGCCGTGATGGCCGATCGTCTTCAGCGCGGCATCGACGAGCGCCTTGCGGCGCACTGGCTCCATTCCGACCTTCGGCATGTCATTCCCCTTTGATTATTGCCAAGATAAGTTTGATTGACTGATCAATCAACAAAAATTCTGCGCCTCGGTGCGCGGCACCGATGAACCGCGCAGCCACAGGGTCCGCGTCTTCTGCATCCTACGTTCCCCAGTCCTGAGTTAACGGTAAATCCTATGAATGGCATCGCCTCCCTGGATGCGCCCGCCTATGGCGGCTTCACCGTTGGCGCCCGGATCGAAGGCACGAAAACCCTTCTGGAGATTGATATTGCGCGCGCTGACGGGGCGCCGCAGATCATCCGCCAACTTGGATATTTCTGCAGTCCCGTCCCGAAACTTTCATCGAACTGTCACATCCGGGAAAGGCTTTCTTGACGATTGCTTGCCACGATCTCGCCATAAAAAACAAAGGTATATTGGAGAAGATCATGGCATTGGGGGCGGTCGAAGAGGGCGCAGTTGTGCGCCGGTTCGCCAACGATCAACTGCTGACACTGGCGAAGCTGGTTGTCGAAAATGCCCTCCAGCCGATAGTCGAAGTCGGCACCGGCGCCGTCTTCGGTTATGAGAGCCTGCTGCGCGGCCATGATCGCCTCGGCTTTCAGAGCCCGCTCGATCTTCTCGATCAGGCCGCCGAAACCGGCCATCTGCTCGCCCTCGAACAGATGGTTGCCAGCCGCGCACTGGCCAAGTTCGCCACCTTGCCGGATCGTGCCGGTGCAACCCTTTTTCTCAATCTTGATGTCCGGCTGATCCCCGAGGGCAATGCGCTCGTCGACACACTGCTCGACCAGCTGCGCAAGGCGCAGATCCCGCCATCCTCTGTCTGCTTCGAACTCTCCGAGCGCTTCGACAACACCCGTGTGCCGGAATTCGCCGCCCTGGTCGAGCGCCTGCGCCGCTCCGGCTTCAAGCTCGCCATCGACGATTTTGGGGTCGGTCATGGCGAGATGAAGCTGCTCTGCGATTTCCCCGTTGATTATGTGAAAGTCGACCGTCACTTCATCTCGGGCCTCGACAGCAATCCGCGCAAGCGCCATCTGGTCAAGAACATCGTCAATTTCTGCCATGTGCTCGGCGTGCGC
Organism: Rhizobium glycinendophyticum; assembly: GCF_006443685.1. Lineage (NCBI taxonomy): Bacteria > Pseudomonadati > Pseudomonadota > Alphaproteobacteria > Hyphomicrobiales > Rhizobiaceae > Peteryoungia > Peteryoungia glycinendophytica. The sequence continues at coordinate 1,090,472 of NZ_VFYP01000001.1, forward strand.
GTCATTGCCGAGGGCATCGAGACCGAGGGAGAATTCATCGCCTGCCGGGAATTCGGCGTCGATCTTGTCCAGGGCTGGTTCATCGCCCGCCCGACCACGCTGACATCAGAGCTGAAAAGCGCGTTTCCGCATCTTCAGGATGTCGGCAAGGTCCGCCGCTCCACCCAGTCGCTCGACGAGATCCTCATCCGCCGCCAGATCGAAACCCTGCCGACAGTCTACGAACACGAAAACATCGAACATGTCTTCGATCTCTTCCGCCGCAATCCCGGCCAGACCTTCTTCCCCGTCCTGAACGCCAATGGCGAGCCGCGCGGCATCATCAACGAGCGCCATCTGAAGGAATACATCTATCAGCCCTTCGGCCGCGACCTGTTGAAGAACAAGCTCTACGAACGTTCGATCTCGCAATTCGTCGACCGCGCCCCGATCGTCGGTCTCGATGCCGATGCCGAGCGCCTGATGACGATCTTCGCCAATATGGAAGGCTCCGACTGCGTCATCCTGACGGAAAACATGCGTTATGCCGGCATCGTCTCCGCCGCCTCGCTGATCCGCATCATCAACGAGAAGCAACTGAAGACCGCCCAGGACCAGAACCCGCTGACCGGACTTCCGGGTAACCGCGCCATCGGCGATTTCATCCAGGACGCAGCCCGCGACGGTGATGCATCGCGCTTCTTCTGCTATTGCGACTTCGACCACTTCAAGCCGTTCAACGACCACTACGGCTTCCACCACGGCGACCACGCCATTTCGCTCTTTGCCGCCCTCCTGCGTCGCTACTTCTTCTCCGAAGGGGATTTCCTTGGCCATGTCGGCGGCGACGATTTTTTCATCGGCGTGACCGACTGGACCCGAGAGGAACTGACCGAAATTCTCGACCGCCTGCTCTCGGATTTCCATGACGACGTGATCGACCTCTATTCCGAAGCCGACCGCCAGGCCGGCCGCATCAAGGGTCTCGATCGCCAGGGCTTGGTGCGCGATTTCCCATTGATGCGCTGCTCGATCGGCGTCATCGAACTGCCCCCCGGCCTCGTCATCGACGACGTCAACCGCATCAGCGCCGAGATCGCCGAATTGAAGAAGCAGGCGAAGGAAAGCGAGGAGGGGCTGGTGATCGGGGTGTTTGGGGCAGCGTGAGGAGGGGGCGTGCCGGCTAGACCGCCGATAAATGAGCTCACGCGCAGTAATGCATAAAACGCCGTCCGCTAAAACGACCAAAGCCACCCGTGCGGGTGGCTTGGCTTATGAGTCTCCTTTCGGAGAGACGGCGACCTTTCGGCCCCGCATGTCTGATTTTTATACTGCTCGTGCGGTGTTCCGTCAAGCAAGAGGGACCTACGGCCTCATCGAGCCGGCTTCTCCTCTATCCTTATCGTGATCGTGTCCATCGTCTCGGCAAGGGAACCAGACGGTGTCTCCACGGTCCTGGTCGTCTCTACCTCTGTCACAGTCACAATGGGGGCAGACACCCAGCCGGCGATGGTGGCGTGAGCTTTCCGCAGGATAGCCGTCAACTCGTCTCCCTTCACCCTCGGTGGTGTGGTGGACACGTTGTCGAGACGACTGGTCGCGATCGTCGTCAGGTGGTCGCAAATGACCCAAGTACGCTTGTTATCGATCTTGCTTTGCACCTCGGCGCTCAACTCTATCGCGTTGATGTTGGACGCGTTGTCCTCGTCCGTCGTCATCGGAAGAATGGTCACTTTGCCGTGCAGGGTGGCGTTTCGGCTCACCCCGATCACGGGCCTTTTCTTCCAGAACTCGGGGATGTGGATTACCCCTTCGGGATGAAAGTCACACCAGTATATATTGCCGACCTTTGGTGCGGCCTTGATCCGGATCGGATATCTTGTAGCCACGCTTCTGCGCCCCTCAACGTGGCATTCAGCGAGCTGGATATGGCGATTTACTCGCAGTATCCGGGTCTCGTCGTCTGCCCAGCCCCAACGGAAGCTACCGCAACTGACTCAAGGTGGCCATACGTTGGGTGAAAGCTGTGCTCGAAGCATCCTTGGGTTGCTCAATTGCGGTCTTTCTGGAGGCGTTTACCCGGCCTGATTATTGTGGCTGAAGGGGTTTGCACTATAATCGGCTTGCTCGACCCACTGCTTGGCCGGACGTGAAGAAGAAGCTACCGCCAAAGGCCATTCATGCAGATCATCTTCGCCATGGAACCACCCGATCAACCCGCCATCGCGACCCTGCTTGCTCTCTCCGACGCCGTCGCCGCACGTCTCTATCCGGGCGCCTTTCGGCAGCCCCTGAACCCCGCCACCCTATCGCGCCCCGGCATCACCCTCTTCGTCGCCCGTGACACGAAAGGCCGAGCCCTCGGCTGTGCGGCCCTCCTTGATCTTGGCGATGGCACCGCGGAACTCAAGCGCATGATCGTCGACCCTGATCATGCGGGGCAGGGCGTCGGCCGCCATCTCGTCGCCGCCATTCTCCAATCCGCCCGGCAGCGCGCCATCCGCGCCGTGCTCCTCGAAGTCGGTATCCGCAATGTCGAGGCGCGCCGCCTTTACGAACGTGCCGGTTTCCGCAATCGCGGCCCCTTCGGCCGCTACGAACATACCCCAATCGCCACCTTCATGGAATGCACCCTCGCGCCGCAGCCGGACTGATCCCGATCGCCACCATTTGTCGCGGGCGGCAAAGGGCCTCCTTTTCATCGCATTTGAGAGGCTCTATGCCGGACCATCCTGCCTCTGTCATGTCTCCCAGGAGTGCCGATCATGTCCCAGCCCGCGACCTCGTCTCTGCCGTCCACCATGCGTTACGTCGATCTCCCCGCCCATGGCGGCCCGGAGGTGATGCGGCTCGCGACCGGCCCCCTGCCGCAGCCGCGCCCCGGCGAAATCCTGGTCCGGGTCGAGGCGGCGGGCGTCAATCGTCCGGATGTCGCCCAGCGCCAGGGCACCTATCCGCCGCCGAAGGATGCGAGCCCCGTGCTCGGGCTCGAGATTGCAGGCGAAGTGGTGGCTCTCGGCGAAGGCGTCACCGACGTTGAGATCGGCGCCCATATCTGCGCGCTCGCCAATGGCGGCGGTTATGCCGAATATTGCACGGTCCCCGCCACTCAGGCGCTGACCTTCCCCAAGGGCTATGACGCGGTCAAGGCGGCGGCCCTGCCGGAAACCTTCTTCACCGTCTGGGCCAATCTCTTCCAGATGGCAGGCCTGACGGAAGGCGAGACCGTCCTCATCCATGGCGGCTCCTCGGGCATCGGCACCACCGCCATCCAACTGGCCAAGGCTTTCGGCGCAACCGTCTACACCACCGCAGGTTCGGCGGAAAAATGCGCCGCCTGCATGGATCTCGGCGCGGCAAGAGCGATCAATTACAAGGCCGAGGATTTCGTCGAGATCATTAAGGAGGAAACCGGCGGCAAGGGAGTCGATGTCATCCTCGATATGATCGGGGCTTCCTATTTCGACCGCAACCTGCAGATCCTCGCGAAAGACGGCTGCCTCTCGATCATCGCCTTCCTCGGCGGCTCGACCGTCGAAAAGGCCAATCTCGCCCCGATCATGGTCAAGCGCCTGACCGTCACCGGCTCCACCATGCGCCCGCGCACGGCGGAGGAAAAACGCGCCATCCGCGATGAACTGCTGGCTGAAGTCTGGCCGCTGATCGAAAGCGGCGAAGTCGCCCCGGTCATCCACGCGGTCCTGCCCTTCGATCAGGTCGTCGAGGCGCACCGGCTGATGGAAAGCTCTGAACATATCGGCAAGATCGTCTTGAAACTGGGGTGAGGCGGGCGGCGCTGCAGACCGCCGGTCGCTTGACCAGCGCCGTCATGCCGCGGCGAAGAACTTCCCGAGGTTCGCCGTCGCCGGCATTTCGCGGTCGATCCCGCCGCCGTTTCGCTTGGCGCGGTAGGAGGCCTTGTCTGCCGTGACCATCATCTGGTCCAGATCCACAGATCCGCAAAGGGCCATCGTATAACCCAGGCTGATGCCGATGCGGATCTCCGTACCGGCAAGCGGGTAGGGCGCGCCGAGAAGGGCCACGATCCGGCGCGCCAGAGCGTCGGCATGGACGGGGTCGCGCACAGTGGGTTGAAGGATGACGAACTCGTCCCCGCCGATCCGTACCGCGATCTCGGGATGCTCCAGAGTGTCCCGCAGCCGCTCTGCAATCGCCCTCAGCAAGGCATCGCCCACCGCGTGCCCGAAGCGATCATTGATCTCCTTGAAGCCGTCGAGGTCGAAGCAGTGTACGCAGGTGAGCACATCGTCGGCCCTGCCAAGGGCCAGATAGGCCTCGCTCAGCGCCGTGCGGTTCAAAAGCCCTGTCAGCGGATCGTGCCGGGCCTGATGCTCCATCTCAAGAAAGAGGCGGATTTGCCTGACGGTCGTGCGATAGACATGCAGCATGCTCTGCATTGCAGCGACGAGGAAGATCACCGCCAGCAGACCCATGATCCAGTGGGCCGTATCGCCATAAACCAGGATCGCGACAGAGGCCGGCAAAGCGGCAAGCAGGATCGCGGTCGCCGCGATCAACGGCCGAACGGAGATCCTCACCGTCACCCCGGCGCAGTATCCGAAGGTCAGGGCCGCGGCGAGCATGTGGACCGAGAGGTCCCGGTAGGAAAAGGCTATGGTGGCGATGATCCCCACGCAGGCCGCAATGACAAAGATGAAAAGCCCCTGCACCTTTTCCCAGTAGGCCGCATCCGCAACCGTCGAGCGTTTCCTGGCATCCGCGCGTCGATGAGCCAGGGAAACCGCGATCTTGCCAAGGGAGGCGATGGCCCCGCCGATGGTGGCCATCAACAGCGGCGTATTGCCAAGGCTTTGATGGGCGAACAGCCCGACGGCAAGGATCGTGATCCCCATGATCGTCGTCGGGGTCAGCGTCGAGTGCAGCTCCGACACGAGCGTCTTGAACACCTCGTCCGTCTCTCTGTAGCGCACGCCAAAACCCTCACGCGGATGAGTAGGGGTCATCGAGGCCCCGGAACTGAGCGGATAATAGGGCGAGGGAGCTTAAGATTCGGTCAGGCCCAACGACGAAATCTGGTATCTAGATGGACGATGGCGTGTCGCGGGGGAGGCTGGTTTGGTCGGTCGTTCGACCACATGGTGGAGACGCGCCGGCGGATGGAGAATTTGCGGAAGGTTGTGTTGAAGATGGCGGTCGGAACGACGCACCCCCGCTATCCGGACGCGAAATTCTCTATCAGTATGTCACCCCGATCTCATCAGGAGCTGCGCGTGCAAAATTTGACAAATGGCCAGTGGCTGAACAGACCGCCAAGCGTCTCGGTTACGGATGACGAGCTGTGCATCACGACCGGCGCGAACACCGATTTCTGGCGCGAGACACACTATGGATTTGTCCGCGATACCGGGCATTTCTACGCCTTCGGGTCCGCCGATGGCTTCACTGCCCAGGTCCGCGTTCAAGCGCAATTCCAGCACCTCTACGACCAAGCGGGTCTCATGGTGCGGATCGACGAAAGTCGCTGGGTCAAGACGGGGATCGAGTTTTCCGACGGTCATGGACTGCTCGGTAGCGTATTGACCGATGGGGCATCGGACTGGGCAACGGGGCCGTTTGCAGGCGATCCATCGGATTTCTGGGTAAGGGTAACGGTCCAGGGCGGAGTATTAAGAATACAGGCATCTAGCGACGGCAGAGCTTGGCCACTGGTGCGTCTAAGCCCGTTCCCGAAATCGGAAACATATCTCGTCGGTCCGATGTGCTGTACGCCGGAACGGTCCGGTTTGCAGGTGCGGTTTACACAATGGCGCCTTGGCCCGGCCCTGGGAAAAGACCTCCACGATCTAAGTTAGCCCTTCAGGCGCGGCTTGATATCTTTGCGCTCGGACTGCCGTCCCCTCTTGGCAACCTTTCCGCACGTTCATCAGCCTTGATTCCGCCCCCTTCTTAAGCGCTTGTTAACGCTTCTTATCGGCTGGAGGTCTTCATGGCGCTTGGCGCTTCGCATCGTCTGCAGGATGGCGTCTTAGCCGTCGAAACCATGACCCGCTTTGCGCTCGCCGTGCTGGCGCTCGCCTCCGGCGTCTATACCTATCTCGGTGTGCGCAGCATTCTCGACGGTTCGGCCACATCAGTCTTCTTCGCCGCGATCATCTATTCGGTCTCCGTTTCGGTCGCCATCTATGCCTTCTGGTCCTACATGGCGCGCTTTTATCCGCATGTGACGGGCCCGGCGGCGCGTGGCGCGATGCTCGGCGTCATGGCGCTCGGCTGCGCCATGATCATCGCCATGTCGAGCTGGCTGAATGCGGCGGCTCTTGCCGGTTCGGCAGCACTCGAACAGCATCTCGCCGAAACGGTGGAGGATTACACCGCCGACCTTGACCAGGCCCATCAGAACGCGCTCGCCGCGCAAAGCCTGCTGCCCGATATCCAGCGCACCTCCGAACGCTTCGCCCGGCTCGCCGAAGACGAACGCCAGAACGGCGCGTTGACCGGCACCACCGGCTCCGGCAGCGTCGTACAGCTGCTCAGCCAGATGTCCGCCCAGCTGAAGGAGCTGGAAACCGGCATCACCGCCTCGCGCGAACGGGTCACGACCCTCTTCGATCAGGGCCGCGGCCACCTCGAAACCATGCGCAAGCTCGTCTCCGCCCCCGGTGCCATCGCGCCGCGCAGCGACGAGTTTTCAGCAGAAGTCGTGGCGCTCTCGGGCGTCATCACCTCGCTGGAACAGACCTCGATCGCCCCCTCGGTCAAGCGCGCGGCGGAAGACCTCTCGCTCGGCTTCATCGCCCCGGTCGCGGATGGCCAGGCGGCGGATCTCGCGAACCGCCAGGATCAGGTCATGCAGACCATCCGCGCCTCCGTTACCGCCCAGTCGCAGGTCCTGTCGCAGGCGGCAGACGACATTCTGGCACGCGAACCCGTGGCCGAGCGCCGCTTCGTGCCACTGTCATCCGCCGAAGCCGTGTTGCGCTATGCCGCCGATTTCATTCCCGCCTGGGCCGGCGCGATTTCCATCGATCTTCTGCCCGCCGTTCTCGTCTTCATCCTCGCCGTCGTGCATGGCGCGATCCGCCGCCAGGAAGAGCGTTTGCCCTTCGCCCAGCGCATCACCGCCGCCGAGCTTCTGGAAGCGCTCGAAGTCCAGCGCGCGATCAGCAGCCGGGGGATTGATGTCGAGCAGGCTCTCGATGCGGCCGAGGCTGAGGAGGGACGGGAGCGGACGGCGCCCAACATCACCAGCCTCGACATGGCGGCAAAGACGCCGCGCAAGGGGCCGCCCGCGTGAGACCCGCCGCTCTCTTTCCGCGCCTGAGAGACGCCTTTCTCACCGTCGATGACGGCCTCCTGATGCGCGGTGCCTTCTTCGGCCTGCTCGCCGCCGCCGGGGCCTTTCTCTTCGTCGACATCAGGGAAATGAGTCTCGAAAACGCAAGCCTTCCCGGCCATGACCCGATGATCACGGACGCACCCGTGCTGCCCCCGGCGCTGACGGACGGCGTGCCCCAGGCGCCGCCGGTCGAGCCGGAAAGCGCGCCCGAGGTGCTGCGCCAGCCCATGCGCTTCGACCTGCAGCCCGGCGGGCTCTTGAAGGCCGAGGGTTCGATCGATCTCGGCGCTGCCGATCGCTTCGCAGCCGAGATTGCCGCGCGCGGCGAATATGTGAAGGCCGTCTCGCTCAATTCCCCCGGCGGCTCGGTGGAGGATGCGCTCGCCATGTCGAAGCTGATCCGCGAAAAGGGCCTCGACACGCGCGTGGCAACAAAGGCACTCTGTGCCTCCTCCTGCCCGCTGGTCTTCGCCGGCGGCGTCGCCCGCGAGGCGGCGGAAAATGCCATTCTCGGCGTGCATCAGGTGTTCAACGGCAACGGCGATCAGCGACCCTCGCCGGAACAGGCCATGTCGGAGGCCCAGCGCACAACCGCCCGCATTGCCCGCCATCTCGACGAGATGGGCATCGCCGACGGTCTCTGGATCCACGCACTGGAAACGCCGCCCGACCGGCTCTATTACCTGACGCCGCAGGAAATGGCCGATTTCAAGCTGGTGACGACCCCCGTCGCCACAGCCAAGAAGACGGTGAAGAAATGACCGCCGCGCAAGGCGTGCAGCAGCTCACGCCTTCTGAGCGGGCAGGGACCGGGCCGTGAGCTTGTTGCCATCCGGGTCGCGCAGATAGGCGACGAACTGCCCGTTCGGCCTGAGCGTCGGTGGGCTCTCGATCGACCTGCCGCCAGTCTCGACCCCGGCGTCGTGCCAGGCGCGCACGTGTTCGGGGCTATCGGCCAGGATGCCGATCGTCCCGCCATTGGCCGCCGTTGCCGGCTTGCCGTCGATCGGCGTGGTGATCATCAGCCGCCCGCCCTTGTGGCTGTAGATCAGCCGCCCCCGCGCGTCCGTTTCTCCCGGTTCTCCGCCCAGCGCCGCGAAGGTGGCGTCGTAGAAGCGCTTCGACCGCTCAAGGTCGTTGCTGCCAATCATGATATGGGTGAACATGCTGGTCTCCGCGGACAAGGGGGCTCAAAGACAGGATCCGCAACCGCCGCAATGCCGGGCGGCTCGGGTTCATCCCGGACCGTTCCGGGTCGCGATCGATTGACAGGACCGCCGACAGTTCGGGTGTGGCGATAGCTCAGATCCCTGATCCATCCAGTTCCGCCTCGTCCTCGCCCTCCCAGGCCGGCGGGCGGGTCATGGCGTCCGAATCGACGCCCGGCAGGGGCATCCAGCATTTCAGCTCCGGTTCCGCATAGGCGATAATCGCGCCCGGCGTCGAATCCGAAGAGCGCCAGCCGTCGCTGCCATAGCGATCGCCCGCCGACCAGTAGACGAGATCGACGGCACCGGGACCCTGTTCGGACGGCCGGATCGTCACCAGAATACGGCTGCCGTCCCTCGGCGCCGACTGCATGCTCCGCCAGCGGATGGTGTCTTCCATGGTGTTCTCCTCCGTTGCGGGAGGAGTTTCGCCGTCGCACACTGGGTGGTCAACCCAAGAGTGGGAGGGCCTTGGTTGGACAGCATGTACAGTGGGCGCTTTGAAACTTTTCGTATTGGTTGCTTTGTGTTCTACATTTTACCTTTGATGGAAATGGGTCAGCGCCGTTTGGGATAGGGCAGATGAGTCAACGACTGACGACAGCCGTAAGAATGGGCGTTGGTGCCAGGCAGATTCTGAACAAGACGCGGACATTCCCGGACGGGGAGGCCGCGTATCCGTTCGGTCCGAATGGGGCGCATTTCGGTGTTGAGCCGATGCTTCTCGCCCTATCGATGGAATTAGCGCTGAAGGCTTGGTACGTTTTTGACCATGACAAAACAATGAAGCGCTGGACTCACGATCTGGCTGAGCTTTTCGACAGCTTAACCGAAGAAAGTCGGGATAAGCTCGATTCAACGTTCAAGGCTTCCGTTGCGCCGTTTCACCCCAGCGGTCTCTATGTTGACTATGGAATACGACATGTCCTCTTCCAGCATAATGATGCATTCGTCAGGTGGCGCTATCTGCATGAAAGAAGAGAGCCGAGATCCTTCCAGAGAAACGTGTTTGAGGCCACGCTAGAGATGGTCATCGCGGAGTTTGAAAAGCTTTACGGCACGGAGCGGGTGTGGCCGCCGCAACCGCCTCACAGAAGCTAAGTACGGGCCACTCAGTCGAAGCGTGCCCTGTCCCTTAAGTGGAGTCAGAATGTATTGGCTTCAGATTCTCCGGCATAGCCTAGCGCGATAGACCAGACGGCCAAAATCCGCGCGCGAACTATGGTCTCATCCCGCCGCAATGCAACACAATTATCCAAGCAATTTGTTACATAACGTGCCTTGTCGAATCCCGCACTCCACCCTACCTTTCAATCATCGGCAACGTAACGAAAGGAAGGTGATCCAATGTCTAATGAGATTTCGGTCTGCGTGTGTGACTTTGGAAAGGGTGCGGTTTTGACGGGGCAGCCCTCGGCCTGATCCAGCCTTCCTTCGGGCGGTTATCTCGTCCGGGTCCAGACAAAGGACTAAAGCTCATGGGAGCCACCCTCGCGGGTGGCTCTTTTGATTCTGGGGCGTGAAAACGTGCCTTCAGAAACCCACCGTGCCGAACCCCGGCACCTTGACGGCTGGCCGGCCAAGATCGAGCCCGGCCACCAGCCCCAAGAAGTTCACCTCCAGCCCGCTGCGCGCACCCACCGAGAAACCGGCAAGTCCGCCGAGGCTCATATGCAGGTCGCGGCCATCGGCGTCGAGCGCGTAGAACGTGCCGTCGCCGAGGTAATCGCGCCCCACCGCATCCGGGGGCAGGACAGCGCCAAGTTCGGGCACCTGACGCAGCACATGGGCAACGAAGGTGTTCGAGTTCGGCCCCGGATAGATCCGGTAGCCGCCCGGCTGGCGGTAAGGATAGGCTTCGATCGCCGCCTCCACCTTCGGGATCAGCCGCTCGGCTTCGGCTCCCGCAATCTTTACCACCAGGCGCGGCCTGTTCGAATACCACAGCCCGTCGGCCGGGTAATTGTTAACCCGGATCGGCGTACCCCAGCCCACCTTGTCATAGCGGCGATAGGAACCATTCTTCTCCTTGGTGACAATCCAGGCATGGCTTGCGATCGCCCCCTTGAAGCCGCCCGTCATCGCCGAGAAGACATAGATCGCGGCGTCCGGGCTGACTTGCGCCTCGGGCAGCATGCCCGCCGAACTCCAGTCGGCATCCCGCCATCCGCGCGGATGCTCGCGGGTCGCCCAGAGCCCGGCGGAAACAAGCGTCGGCAAAACGAAGACCAGCAGGATGACGAAGACGATACGCAGCAGAAATTTCAAGCCCGACCTCGAACCGATTGGCGATGCATGCTTTAACAGGGATCATACAATCAGGGCAATTTGAGGCAGGTCATGAACAATCCGGTCACGGTCGAAGTCACACGCGGTCAACTCGTCGAGAGCCGTCATCGCGGCCTGGCGGTCGTCGTCGATGCGGAAGGGCAGGTGATTTTCTCCGCTGGCGATATCGATGCCGCCATCTTCCCGCGCTCGGCCTGCAAGGCCATGCAGGCGCTGCCGCTCGTGGAAAGCGGCGCAGCCGACGCTTTTGGTTTCGGCAACCGAGAGCTGGCGCTTGCCTGCGCGTCCCATTCCGGCGAGCCGGAACACGTGGCAGCTGCCGCTGCCATGCTGAAAGCTGCGGGCCGCAGCGAGATTGATCTCGAATGCGGCGCCCACTGGTCCTTCGACCAGGCGACCATCATTGCCCAGGCCCGCAGCCTCGACCAACCGTCGGCACTCCACAACAACTGCTCCGGCAAACATTCCGGCTTCATCTGCACCTGCGTCCATATGGGCGAAGACCCGAAGGGGTATTCGACCTATGACCACCCGCTGCAACAGTCGATCCGGGCCATCATGGAGGATCTGACAGGTGCGGCCCTCGGCCCTGACAATTGCGGCACAGACGGCTGTTCGATCCCGACCTATGCCGTCCCCTTGAAGGGCCTCGCCCATGGCTTTGCCAAACTTGGCATGGGGCAGGGCCTTGCCCCTATCCGCGCCGCAGCCGCCCGTCGCTTGATCGAGGCCTGCATGGCCGAGCCTTTCTATGTGGCCGGCACAAAGCGCTTCTGCACCAAGCTCATGCAGGTCGCACCTGGAAGGATCTTCGCCAAGACCGGCGCCGAAGGCGTCTTCTGCGCGCTCCTGCCGGAAAAAGGCCTGTCCTTCGCCGTCAAGGCCGAGGATGGCGCAACTCGAGCGGCGGAAGCCATGATCGCCGCCCTTCTCGCCCGGCATTTTGAAGCGGACACGGAAGAGCATGCGGCCCTGATGCGGCTGGCCCATCACGGCATGCGCAACTGGAACGGCATCGAGGTCGGCCAGGTGCGGGTGACGGACGTGCTGTTCGGGTAGCGGCAACCATCGCCCTGACCCTCGGATGGATTTGAGCAGCACCGAAAAACCCCAAGGCAGGGATCAGGCTCTGTTATGGTCGCGGTTTATCGCCGGCACACCATTCGCCGTTCATATGGCCGGCATCGTCGGCTCAAGTGCCCAACTCGAAGCCCACCGCCGAGGTTGGCTCGCGCTCCCCGGCCAAGGTTGCCGCCAGCCGGGCGAACGGCGCAAAGGGCGACCGGTCGAAGAAGACCGGCACCTGAGAGGGGTCACTCCACCTCGGTCAGCCGCTTCTCCCACATCGCCTTGAAGGCCGGCCGCGCCTGAACATGGGCAAGCCACGCGGCCGTCTTCGGATGCGCGTCGAACAGCGGTTGATAGGCCTGGGCGTAGCGCACGATTTCCGCCAGATTGATATCGGCCACGGTGAAGCGTCCGCCGACGGCATAGTCGTTGTGCGAGAAATGCTTTTCCAAGACGCCGAAGGGCCGCGCGAGAATGCGGGCCAGAACCTTCGCTTCCTGCTGGCCGGCCTCGGTGGACAATCGGCCCTCATTGTTGGCGGTCGAGATCTTCAGCGCGTCCGTCTCTATGGAGGTTGCCGCAAACAGCGACCATTGCAGCATCTGCGCCTCCTCGTGGAGATCGCGCGGCGCCATCGGTCCGCCCTGTTTCTTCGCCACATACAGCGTCTGCGCCAGTGACTCGTTCAACACCAGCCCGTCATCCTCGATGGTCGGAATGCTGCCCATCGGATTGATGGCCAGGAATTCCGGCGATCGAGTGTTGAGCCGCACGCCCTCAGCCATCGGGTCTTCCAGCTTGTAGGCCTGCAGCACCGGCACCAGCTCGAAAGGCACGCCAAGCTCCTCGGCCAGCCAGAGGATTCGCGTCGCGCGTGACTTGTAGACGCCGTAGATCTTCAGCATGCCGGTCTCCGTGTGATTTGCCAGGTGATGTTTTGCCAGACGCTATCCCGACGCAGCCACCCGGAAAAGCCGTGGCGGGTGATGCGACCGATGAAATTCGCTGATGGAAGCGCTCAGTTGACAGGATCCCCCGTCTGGCCTTATCGGTTGTGACATGGGTCCGCAGTTCACCCAGGCGTCACCGCCCCGACAAGGGGAGCTAAACCTGCCTCTCTTCTTCATCGACGTCAGCTCGTTTCCCCGTGCCCCGTCGGAAGTCGGTGACCACCGGCCTTGATGGCTGCCTTCCAGCGCCAGGGTACGACTTGGAGATGATGAGATGTCAAGGACGACACATGCCTATGCAGCGCCCGATCTGTCGGCGCTGGCCAAATCCCTGAAGCGCGAACTCGAGGCGCGGGCGGACAAGCCCGGCCATGTCGAGCTTTTGAACATGCTGACCCGCGCGGTCGGCTTTCGCAATTACCAGCACTTCAAGGCCAGCCGCGCGGCCGAAGATCGGCTGGCCCGTCCGGTCGTGATCGAGCCCGAACCACCCGTCGATTTCCGCCGCGTGGAGCTTGCCGCCCGCTGCTTTGCCGGCACAAACGTGCTTGTCCGCTGGCCGGGCAAGCTCAACCAGCAGCAGCTGGCGCTCTGGGTCATGTGGTCCTATCTGCCGGCGGGTGTTGATCTCGGCGAAAAGGACGTGAATGCGGTGCTCATGCGCCACAACGGTTTCGGCGACCACGTGCTGCTCCGCCGCGAACTGGTCAACATGGGGCTTCTGAGCCGCACCCGCGACTGCCGGCTCTATCGCCGCGTCGAAAAGCGCCCGCCGCCGGAAGCCCGCGAGCTGATCCGCCTGGTGACGACTGCTGGAAGCCGGAAAAGCCGCGAGTAAGGGATTGGGCGGGGGCGGGGGGGACGTCCGTCGCCGCTCGCCGCGCTCACGGGCGATCAGCCCGCCACAGCCTGGGCGAGGTCTCTCTCGCCCTCCAGCAGGAAGGCGCTCCAGTCGGAGATGTAATCGTCCTTGCGCAGCAGCGCCTCGATCGCGGCGCTGCTCATCGGCCGGGCGAAGAAATAGCCCTGACCGGATGTACAGTCGAGCGACAGCAGTTGCTCTGCCTGACTGCGTTCTTCGATTCCCTCGGCCACGACGATGATCCCGAGCCCGCGGGCGATCTCCAGCAGCCCGCGGACAATCACGGCGCCGGTGCTGGCTTCCGAAAGGCGCTTGACGAAGCATTTGTCGATTTTGATGATGTCGATCGGCACCGTCAGCAAATGGGTGAGCGAGGCAAAGCCGGTGCCGAAGTCGTCAAGGGCCACCTTGATGCCTGCCTCTCGCAGCGCATGGATCTCGTCCGAGACAACGCTGTCTTTCTGGCTCAGATAAACCGATTCCGTTACCTCCGCGACGATCATGCCGGGAGAGAGATTGTGCCGGGCGAATGTCTCGGTGAGCCTCCGCGTCAGTCCGCCGCGGTAAAAATCGGCCGCCGTGAGATTGAAGCCGACACGGGAAAAGCCGAGGCCCATCGCATTCCAGCGGCCGCAGTCGGATGCGATCCGCTCCAGCATGCGGTCGGTGATGTCAAGCCCGACATGGGCATCCTTCATCGCCTCGATGAAACGCGCCGCCGGAAGGATCTCACCCTCGCGGGTCGTCATGCGGCAGAGCGATTCCAGGCCCATGATCCGCCCGGTCGCAAGCTCCACCACCGGCTGGTAATGCGCGCTGATACGATCTTCGCGCAGCGCGAGCCCCACCTCCTGCACCGCCCGGAAGCGCTCGACAATCGACGTGCCGAGCCCTGGGCTATATTGCACGTAGCGCCCGCGTGCCCGTTCCTTGGCGTGATAGAGCGCGTAATCGGCGTTCTGCCGAACCTGATCCGGCCCTTCGCCCGCAACGATCACCGCACCGCCCATGGTGACCGCCGGATAGATCAGGTGCCCGCCGCAATCGGCGGTCTCCTTGATCCGGGCAATCAGCCTTTCCGCGAGATCGGCGGGGCGCAAGGTGTCGATGCAGGGAATGATCACGGCGAATTCGTCGCCGCCGAGGCGGAAGGCCATGCCCTCCGGGGCCGTTTCGGCAATTCGGTGTGCGACTACACGGATCAGGTCGTCGCCGGCGCCGTGACCGAAGGTGTCGTTGACCATCTTGAGATTGTCGAGATCGAGCAGCAACAGGCTCCAGACCTGAGGCCGCTGCGCGACTTCGGCCAGCACGGTGTTGAACCGGCTGCGGTTCGGCAGGCCGGTCAGCCCGTCCGTCTCTGCCATGCGCTTGCGGTCGGCGATGCGCTGGTCGCGCTCCATGGCGATGGCGCAGAGGTGTACACAGGCCTGAACGATGGCCTTTTCGGCGTCGGAAGGGCCACGCGTAACCCGGTAGTAAAAGGCAAACGTGCCGAGCACCTTGCCCGAGGCGACGATCGGCGTCGACCAGCAGGCCTTCAGTCCGAGCGGCAGCGCAAGCCCCTTGTAGGGCTCCCAATAGGGATGGGTTTCGATGTCCTCGACCTGCACCGGCCGCCCGATGAACGCGGCCGTGCCGCAGGACCCCACGCCGGGTCCGATCTGGATGCCGTCGATGGCATCGGTGTATTCGAGTGGCAGCGATGGTCCGGCGAGATGACGAAGGCGGTTGTCCTGGTCGAGCAGGAGTACGGAGCAGACGACGTCACGCGCTTGCGCCTCCACCTCCCGGCAGAGATAGTCGATCGTCTCCGCCAGCGATTGCCCCGTGGCGATCTTCTCAAGGATGGTATTCTGCAATTCCAACAGCATGGCGACCGCACGAGGTTCATCTAGAACCATTAAGACATGGGTCGCTTAATCGTCACTTACGAAAATCCTGCAATTCTAATATTGGTTTGTATCGCCTTAACGACGAAATCGGCTCCTGTGCCGTTCGAAGACAGGACATGCGGCTCTCAGCAGTATCGCCGCCTGTCCGGCTGGCGGTCGGATTAGCTCGAGCGGTTGCCCGAGATCGCCAGATGCGCATACCCGCCAGCATCGGAAATCAGATCGCCAGTGGACCGCTCTGCCCAGCGATAGCCGAGGATCGCGCCGTCCTTGATCTCCTGCAGAATATTGCCCGAGATGACGGCCTGTCCCGCCCCCTCGACCACGCTGACGCGCATGCCGGTGCGCGCCTTGCGCACGATATTGCCGGAGACGACAAGATTGCGCAGATAGGGCCCCCAGCCGAGCTGCATTCCGGCCGTCGCCGCATCTTCGATCACATTGCCCAAGACCACCGTATCGGCCTCGACCGAAATGCCGAAGCCGAAGCCGCCGACCTCCTGGCGGTAGGGGCCCTTGTCGACCAGATGCCGGATGATGTTGCCCGATACCGTGGCAAGGTGGCCGCCCTGGTCGAAGTTGACCACGCAGATGCCGTTGGCTGCCCCGTCGATCACGTTGTCGCCGATCAGCGCGCCTTCGAAGGCAAACTCCGCATAGATGGCCGTCTCGCCCGAGCGAAAACACTGGTTTCCGGTGATCGAGACATTCGAGGCGGAATTGGCGCGGATGGCCGAAAAGGCGCAGTCGGAGATGTGGTTGCCGGCAACAATGACATTGTCGGCGCGAAACAGGTTGATGCCATTGCCGTTCTGCCCGGTGCCGCCTTCGGCCGCCCCGATCCGCGCCACCCGGTTGCCCGAAATCACCGTTCCGTCCTCGCCCTTGGTCCAGCGATGCACCAGGATGCCGCCATTGCCACAGTCGAGGATCTCGTTGTCGCAGATCGCGAAGGCCTTGCCCTCGATGGCCCAGACCGCCGAAAGGGCCGCCCCGCTCACCCGGCAGCGTTCGATCCGCCCGCCGCATTGCGCCAGATGCAGCCCGTATTTCCGGCTGCCGGTCACCGCGCAATCCTCGATCACGACCGAGCCGATATTGCGAAACGACAGCAGCCCCTCGGTATAGTCGGCCAGCCAGCGATTGGCGCCGTCAAAGGTGATGCCGGATAGGCTGACATGCTTGACATCCTGCGCCGCGATCAGATGCCCGTCGCCGCGATAGGACAGCCGCGTCAGCCCCGGAACACCGGTAAGCCGTGTGCCCTCCGGCAATTCCAGATTGGCAACCTCATAGGTGCCGGCCGGCAAAAACACCGGCTGCCCGGCCTTCGCCGCCGCATCAAGAAGCGCCTGAAGCTTGCGGCTCTGGTCGTCCTCGGCGCCGGGAAGGATGCCCGCGTCCGACGCATCGAACCCGCCCCGCAGTTCGGCCATGGCGAGCGTTTGGGCGGTGGCGAGTGACGGTCGCAGCAGGTCAAGGGTCGGCGAAAGCGCAAGGCTTGCGAGTCCCGATAGCACCTGGCGTCTGCTCGACATGGTCATGAAGAAGGCGTCCCTGAGCCTCCGCGCCATCATGGCGGGATCTGCCCAAATTTGGCGGATAGGTTGGGAACGGACAAGCCGGAGCGCATTCCATCCGCATTCATGGTGAATCCGGTTGGGGTAATCTGGAATTGGAATTTCGAAACAATCGCTTAGGGAGTCTGCCTGCCGATCTCGGCCACCTCTGCGAAGCGTGCGGACGCAGAGGACCGCCCAGTTTTGGCCGGATGGACCGGCTGGGATGGGCAGAACTGCATGAGTAGAGGCTGGGTCGGTCGCGTCCTTTCCCGGGTTCCTCGTCATGTCGCATTCGCTCCGTCTCAAGCAGGTCTTCATTCTGCTGCTCCTGTCGCTCGCCGCCTTCGTTTCGGTCATAAGCCTGGCGTCTGCAGCGGATGTGTCGCTCACGTTTCAGGCGGGCGTTGCCGGCCGTCAGGCGTTCAATATTCAGAACAAGCACAGCGATTATGTCACGACCGGACCGGCCTTTAGCGGATCCGTACCGGGATTGGACGTGATCTCGGTCACGCAGAGCGGCCCGCGGCTGGTCGTGATATTGTACGGAACGCCGACGACGCCGGGCACCTATACGGGAACGATACGTCACGACTATAGGGAACTCTTCGTGGACGTCGATGGCAGCGAATACTGGACCACTGGCGGCACCGACTCCTGGACCTGGGAAGTCACCGTGCTTCCGGCTCCGCCGGCCGTGTCGAGCTTCAGTGTCACCTATGAAGCCGACAGCAGCGGAAATGTTGCCAACCCGCAAGTGGAAAGTGGCGCGACGCTGGCCGTGGCGACCCAGCCCACCCATGGAACGGTCACCGTTGAGGGGGACTACTTTGCCTACACGCCCACCGCGGGCTATACTGGCACGGACAGCTTCACCTACACGGCGACGAAGAATGGCAGCACATCGGCGGCGGCCACCGTCAGCATCACCGTGCGGCCGCCGATCCCCGGAGCGGGAACCTATTCGACCCGTGTCCCGGGAAATTCGACGAATTATGCCCTTACGCTCATTGGCTCTCCATCCTTGACAGGCGCCAATATCGTGAGGGGGCCTCAACACGGCACAGCGACGATATCCGGCCTCACCGTCTATTACACCCCGACTGCGGACTACTACGGCACAGACACGATCGACTACGTCGTCTACAACGACTATGGTACCTCCGATATCGCACAGATCACCATCACTGTGACGCCACCTGCTCCGGATCTCTCGGATTCCACCGCCACTGTCGCCGCCAATGGCAGTGGTGTCGTACTCGATCTCTCCGACTCCGGACCTATCGACCAGATCATGCTGCTCGACGAACCCGCGCACGGCACGGTGTCCGTCTCGGACACCTCGATCACCTATACCCCGGCGGCCGGCTATTCCGGCACGGACAGGCTTTCTTACCGCGCCTTCAACGGCGGGGGCTACGACGAGGCGAGCGTCTCGATCACGGTCACCGCCCCGACGCTGGCCATCGCGCCTTCGACGCTGCCTGCGGCCCAAGTCGGCTCGTCCTACAGCGAAACCTTTTCCGCCACACTCGGCACCGCGCCCTACACCTTCGCTGCCACGGGTCTGCCGGACGGCCTGACCCTGTCCGAAGACGGCACGCTCTCCGGCATCCCTGAGGAAGCGGGTGACTTCACCGTCAGCGTCACCGCGACCGATTCCCTCGGCGCCACGGGCGAGGCGAGCCTTTCCTTGACGGTGCTGCCGGATGAGCCGGTTGCCGAAGACGTCTCCGCGACCGTCGCTGAGGGAACCAGCGATAACGCCATCACACTCTCCTTGAGCGGCGGGGCAGCCGCAAGCGTGACGGTGGCGAGCGCCCCCGCGCACGGCACGGCTACAGCCTCCGGCACGTCCATCCTCTACACCCCGACGTCGGGCTATATCGGCACCGACAGCTTCACCTACACCGCCACCAATGCCGCCGGCACCTCCCAACCCGCCACGGTCTCGATCACCATAACCTCGACAGCCGAGGCCATCACCCTCACGCCGGACGGCGGCGCGCTGGATGAGGCCATGGCCGGTGAAGCCTACAGTGCGTCGATCTCCGCCTCCGGCGGCACCGGCAGCCTCGTCTTCAGCCTGACCTCCGGTAGCCTGCCGGAGGGCGTAACGCTCAACGTCTCGACCGGCGCGCTTAACGGTCCGCTCTCGGAAGACGCGACCGTCGGCGACTACGCCTTCACGCTCACTGCGACCGACAGCCGGGGCGAAACTGGCTCCGCCGATTTTAGCCTTTCCGTCGTCGAGCGTGCCGTCACCATCACCGATACCACCGTCACCGTGGCCGAAGGCGCAAGCCCACCTGATCTTTACCTCAACAACAAGGCGACTGGCGGTCCCTTCACCAGTGCCGCAGTCGTCGCGGTCTCCCCGTCCAATGCCGGCACGGCAGAAATCGTCAGCGGCGAACTCGCCTCGACCTCGTCCTCAACCCCTGTCGGCTACTACCTGCGCTTCACGCCCAGCGTCTACTTCACCGGCAATGCCCGTGTGGTCTACAAGCTGTCGAGCGCTATCGGCGTTGCCAACGGCACGGTGACCTACACGCTCACTGCCGACGATCAGCAGGTCGCCAACGCCGTCGACAGCGCCGTGCGCGATTTCGTCGGTGAGCGCCAGAACCTGCTCTCCAACCAGATCCATGTGCCGAGCCTGAAGGATCGCCGCCGCATGGCACAGGCGACGGAACCGGTCACGGTCACCGCCAATGGCTCCGATGCCACCGGTGCCGCCACCTTCGGCTTTGCCACCAGCCTCGCCGCAGTCGAATCGGCCCGTCGCATCGCCGCAGGCGAAGACCGTGCCACGGCCGGCCTCGGCGATGATTTCAACCTGTGGCTCGACGGCAGCGTTCAGCTCTATCGCGATGACGGCACCGGCGACTGGGGCACCTTCGGCCTCTTCAATCTCGGCGCCGATTACCTGATTTCCGACCACCTGCTCGTCGGTCTGTCGCTGCATCTCGACCGCATGTCCGATCCGACCGACGAAGACGAACGTTTGACCGGCCTCGGCTGGCTCGCCGGTCCCTATGCCTCGATGGAGATCGCCCGCGACATCTTCCTGGACACCAGCCTGCGTTATGGCGGCTCCGCCAATGATATCGAAGCGGGCGACTGGACTGGCGATTTCGACACGCGCCGCTGGATGGCTGACATCGCGCTCAGCGGCGAATGGCAGGTGGCACCGGATACGATGCTGACGCCAACCATGCGTCTGGTCTATTTCGACGAAAACGTGGACGCCTACGAGATCTCTGACGGAGCCGGCAGTATTCTCGGCATCGACGGTTTCAACGAACGCCAGCTGCGCGCCAATCTCGGCCTCGACCTCGCCCACGAGATCGAGCTGTCCAATGGCCTGCAAATCACCCCTTCCGCGGGCGTCAAGCTCGGTTATGCAGCCCTCGACGGTAACGGCCTCTTCGGCTCCATGTCCGCCGGTCTCGGCCTGTCCGATGGGTCAGGCTGGAATGTCGATGCCAAACTCCTCTATTCCGTCGAAAGCGGCGGAAGCCAGTCGCTCGGTGCCAATCTCGGTCTGCGCGTTCGGTTCTGACAAACCGTGAGGCATGAAGGAAGGCGGGTCAGCTCTGGCCCGCCCTTCATCGTCATCGAGCCCCCCTTCACCTTTTGTCTAATCCCGCAACTGTCGCGATTTGCGCCAGATCAAGGAAGTTGGTGACGAGAGCGCTATTGTCGTCTTCGAAGGGTTCCGGAGGGCAATGTTTGCACCGGAACACCGACGTGACAGTTCGGAGGTCGGGTCATGCTACGTCTTGCTGCGGTTCTTTACATCCTCGTTGCCAGCGCTGTTGCGGGCGCGGCGGTCATCGCGGTGCTGACGCTCGACATGCGGCAAGGTTGGCAGATTGCATCGGCTTTCGGCGCGGGTCTCATAATCGCTCTGCCGATCGCCGCCGTGCTGGCGCGCCACATCTATAAAGCCCTTGAAGGGCCAAAGCCGGTTTGACCGGCAGCCTGCTTCGGCACGGGGTGTAACCGGTCCTGTCCTGGCGGAACGGGATCGGCGGTGAAAACCAGCCTCGTGACGACCGGCCGGCATTTTCTCGGGGGAGGAGATGCCGGCCGGGTCGTTTTTGCATTTCGCTCAATCGGCGACGATTGCCCGCAGCCGCATTTCAAGCCTCGTCCTGTTCGAACCTGTCGAACTGTGCCTCGAGCCCTGCCGTGAAGCGGGCGTAGAGCCGGGCGAAGCTGTCGATCTCCTCCTCCGTCCAGCCGGCGGTGGCCTCGATGATCGTCTCGTGCTTGATCGCCTCGATCTGGGCCAGCACGCCCCGTCCCGCATCCGTGATGCGCACCAGGCTGCGCCGCCCGTCTTCCTGCGAGGCCGCCCGTTCCAGCATTCCCTGGCGCACGAGATCGGCAACGATCCTGCTGCCGCGCGACGGGTCGATCCGCATCTGCTCGGCAATGGCCCCGACCGTTACCTCCTGCTGATTGCCGATCCGCTTGATCACGCCGATCGCATCGATGTCGGAGAGTTCGAGCCCCGTTCCCATGCGCTTTAACGCAATGCGGCCGATGAAGCGCCGGCCGATCAGGAGCCGCATGCGCGTCATCGCCTGGCCGACAAGGGCAAGGCCGGTGCTGGCTGCATCGGTCGGAGTGGCGGTTGAAGGCGTGTCGATGTCGCCGGGCAAGGGGTCATTGCTGTGCATGGCATCACTTTAGCAGCTTCGGACATCGCCACAAGCGAAAATGCATGCTAAACGCAAATATGTGCTATTGACATATAAATGCGAGAGGCACATTTTGGCGCCACACAGGAGCCCCCGATCCCATGGACAACCGCCTCGATCCCTCAGATAACCCTGCCGGCTCAGGCCCGGCCCCCCGCCTGGAGCCGCATCCGGCCACCGTCTCTCCGCCAGCGGCGAGCCCGCCGGTCACCGGCAATGCAGCGTCCGCCCGTCCCGCTGCAGCCGGGGAGGGACCGCTGGTCACCGACCCGCGCCTGCGCCTCTTCGTTTATCTGCTTCTGATGTCGGCCATGTTCATGGCCACCCTCGACAACCAGATCGTCTCGACGGCACTTCCCACCATCGTCGGCGAATTCGGGGATCTGGAGCGTTTCGGCTGGGTCGGCTCCGCCTATCTGCTCACCACCTCGGCGGTCATGCCGCTCTATGGCAAGCTGGGCGATCTCTTCGGCCGCAAATACGTCATCATGGCCGCCATCTCCATCTTCACCCTGGGGTCGCTGGTCTGCGGCCTGGCGGTCTCGATGAACACGCTGATTGCCGCCCGCGTCTTGCAGGCGCTCGGCGGCGGCGGCATCATGGTGTCGATCTTCTCGATCAATGCCGATCTCTTCGAACCGCGAGAACGCGCCCGCTACCAGAGCTATTCCAGCCTCGTGTTGATGGCGTCCGGTGCGCTGGGTCCGGTTCTCGGCGGCACGCTGTCCGATCTCTTCGGCTGGCGCTCGATCTTCCTCGTCAACCTGCCGATCGGCATCGCCGTCCTGACGGGGCTCGCCATCCTCTTGCCCTATCGCAAGCCGCATCGCAAACCGACGATCGACTATGCCGGTGCCCTGCTGCTCGCCGGGGCCGTCGCCTCCATCGTCTTTTGGGCCGACAGCGCCCAGATCTTCGGCTCGCTGCTCGCGCTGCAAAGCCTCGGCGTCGTCGCGTTCGGCGTGCTCTGTGCCATAGGCTGGGTCCTTATCGAGCGCCGGGCACCCGAACCCGTCGTGCCGCTCTCGCTCTTTTCCAAGCCGACCATCAACCTGCTGCTGATCCTCTCCATCGTCTCGGGCGGCATCGGCATCGGCTCGGTCAACTACGTCGCGCTCTTCCTGCAGACCACGACCGGCCTCTCGCCCTCCATGGCCGGCCTGCTCTTCATCGCGACAACCGGCGGCATCGCCATCGGCTCGTTGACCTCGGGCCGCCTGATCGCCAGGTCCGGCCGCTACAAGCCCTTCAGCATCGCCTCGGCCGCATTGGGCGTCATCAGCTTCGCCGTCTTCTCCTTCGTCCATGCCGGAACGCCCGTGCTGCTGATCGGCCTTGTCATGCTCCTGCAGGGTTTCGGCGTCGGCATCGGCCAGCAGGTGCCGGTGATCGGCGTCCAGAACGCCGCCTCCAAGGCCGATGTCGGGGCCGCCACCGGTACCGTCACGCTCACCCGCATGGGCGGCGCCGCCATCGCCATCTCGATCTACGGCGCGATCATCGGCACCGGCCTGTCGCATGTCGCAATCCCTCTGCCGGGTGGACAGGACTTCCGCAACCTCACCCCGGAAATCCTCTCGACCTTGCCAGACGCCACCCGCGCTTTGGTCGCCAACGCCTACGCGGATGCCTTCGTGCCGCTCTTCATGACGGCTTCCGGCATGATGGTCATCGGCCTGATCGCCGCACTGCTCCTGCCGAATATTCGGTTGCCGACGGCGGTTGAGAGAAAGCCCTGACAGGCCGAGCCTTAGAACGTCTCGGACATGAAGAAGGCCCCGCTCATGCCGTGAGAGGGGCCTTCGGGCTTTTGAGAATTAAGGTGAAGCGCTCACGCCGCGCGGCGCGTCGCCATGCCGGCCTTGTGCACCTTGAAGCGCGAGATCAGCGCCTTCAGATGCGCAGTCTCGTCGGCCAGACGGTTGGTGCTGGCGGCAGCTTCTTCCACCATGGCGGCGTTCTGCTGCGTCATCTGGTCCATCTGGTTCACCGCCGTGTTGATCTCGTGCAACCCGGTCGACTGTTCCTGGGCAGCCGTCGCAATCGAGGTCACCTGGCTGGCAATGCCGATGACCCGTGTCTGGATCTCCCGCAGCGCATCACCCGTGGTAGTGACCAGGCGGACGCCGGTCTGCACTTCTTCGCCCGACTTGTTGATCAGCGCCTTGATGTCCTTGGCCGCCGTCGCAGAGCGTTGGGCGAGTTCGCGCACTTCCTGCGCGACGACCGCGAAACCCTTGCCGGCTTCACCGGCACGCGCTGCCTCGACGCCGGCATTCAGCGCCAGGAGGTTGGTCTGGAAGGCGATCTCGTCGATCACGTTGATGATCTGCGTGATCTCGTTCGAGGCCTGCTCGATCCGGCTCATGGCGGCGGTTGCGTCTTCCACCACGCCCGAGGAGCGTTCGGCGAACTGGCGGGCATCGGCGACCATGCGGCTCGATTCCTGCGCCCGTTCGGTCGAGGTCTTCACTGCGACCGTGATTTCCTCGAGCGCCGAGGAGGTTTCCTCCAGCGAGGCGGCCTGGGTTTCGGTGCGCTTGGAGAGATCGTTCGAGGCGTCGCGGATTTCGTCCGCCCCGCCATTGATCGCATCCGACGACTGGCGCACCTCTTCCATCAGGCGGCGCAGGCTGGTCATGGTCTCGTTCACGTTGCTCTGCAACTCAGCGAACACGCCCTGATACTGGCCTTCCATGCTTTCGGTCAGATCGCCCTGCGACAGCGCCGAGATTACCCGGCCGGTTTCGGCAATGCCCTTGTCGACCGACTCGACGAGAGTGTTGACGTTGGTCGCGAAGGCGTCGAGATCCGGATTGTCGTAGCGCTTGGTGATCCGGCGCGAGAAGTCGCCGGCCACGGCCGCGTTGACGACGGTCGCGATGTTCGACTGCAGGTCGGCGTTCTTTTCCTGCAGCGCCGCTTCCTGCGCCGCCAGCTGACGGATCTTGATGGCATTCTGCTTGAAGATGTCGACCGCCTTCGCCATCAGGCCGATTTCGCTCCGGTGGTCGAGGCCGGGGATCTCGGTGTCGAGTTTGTTGTCGGCAAGCGCGCCCATGGCCTGGGTGATCGCGCCGATCGGGCGGGTGATGCCACGGGCAATGACGAAGGCGATTGTGCCGGCGAGCAGGATGCCGATTGCACCAAGTGCCATGCCGGTAATCACGCCGTTCTCCATGGTCGACTGGATATGCGGGCCGAGCGTGTCCTGGGTCTTCTTGAACTCCGCCTTCATCTGCTCCAGCGTGCCGGAAAGCGATTCGCCGGCCGGGTTCATCGTGTTGTCGATCAGGTCGTTGCGCGCAAATATGACGTCGTCGATCTTTTCCAGCGCGGCTTCATAGTCGGTATAGTCGCCGAGGACTTCGTCGATCGCCTTGCGATCGTCGTCGCTCTTCACCACCTGCTTGGCCTGCTGCAGGCTGACGACGGCGGCCTTGGCGGCTTCGATCGCCTTGTCATGCGAGGCCTGCTCGTTCTTGAGCAGGAACTTGTTGGCTCCGAGCCGCATGTTCGCGACGGCATATTTTGCGTCCTCGATGATCGCAGCCGAAGCGAGGTCCCCGCCGTCTTTCAGCCGCTTGGCAATTGCGCCGAGTTCGTCCGACATTTCAGGTCCGAGCACGTTGAAGACGTTTTCCACGAGGCTGTCGCGCTGGCTCTGCAGTTCGACCACCTGTTCGAAGCCCTTGCCATAGGTGTCCACCAGGGGCGTCAGACTTTCGATCTGCGTCTTGATCGCGGGATCCGTGGTCAGCGCTATCAATGCGTCGATATCGGTTTTCGTTTGGGTCAGTCCCTTCACCACCAGTTGCTGCGCTTCGACCTTCGGCTCGGCGCGATATTTGCGGAAGTTCAGCCGTGTCTGCAGCATGCTGGTCTGGACGACGCTCGCGCCGTTGGTCTGCTTGGCAGCGCTGCGATAGTCTCCGAACATGGATTTGTTGGAAATGTTGGCAAAAATGCCGCTTCCGGCAATGCCACAAAGTACCAGAAGCACCAGGCCGAAGCCCAGATAGATCTTCTGACCGATCTTCATATTGTTGAGCATGGATGGGAACCCCTAACGGTTGAATCAGCGAACCCATGTTTAAGCGTTAACTTTAAGAAAGGTTGAACTCACACTGCGGCCTGAAGAGCTTATTCGACTTTTTTTGTTCACCTGTCGGTTGAGTAAGACCTTAGTCATATGGCGGCCTGACTTTTGCGAAGAACACGCGCGTCCGCCGGCGCCGAAGCAAAAGACCGCGCCCGCGGCGCTCCTAAACGTCGATCGCAGCAGGATGAGCTGCCGGACCGAGGGGGAGGTGTCACGTTTGACATAAGCTTCGCGCCAGCCGCGCCTGACAGGGTGCCGCAAACGACGTTAGTGATCAGGTGCAGCATGTCCAAGGTTTCGAGCTCTTCAACGGCAAGGCCGCAGTCCTCGCTTGTCGGCCGCGCGCTGGCGCTCGGTCTCGGCACGGCGCTGACCGCATCGCTTTCCGGCTGCATCCTCGTCCAGGACACCAGCCGTATGAACATCGACGTCTTCCAGGACGAAGTCGCGCCCGTCTGGTATGACCCGGCCCGCACGCCGCCTGCCGCCGATCAGACGGCCCCGCGCAAGCGCGACCTCTACCAGACCCAGTTCCACCAGACCTATGGCCTGCCGGTCTACAATCCGCTGCACAAGGCCATGTATGGCGTGATGTCGGATGATGGTCACACGCTGCCGGCCATTCCGGTCGACCGGGTTGATTCGAGCCTTCTGCGCAACGAGGTCTCCTACGAGACGGCGGAAGCCCCCGGCACCATCGTCGTCGATACCAAGGCGCATTACCTCTATTTCATCAAGCCGGGCGGCAAGGCCATCCGTTACGGCGTCGGCCTCGGCAAGGATGGGTTTGCCTGGTCGGGCAGGGGCGTCATCCAGCGCAAGGCAAAATGGCCGCACTGGACCCCGTCCGACGATATGGTTGATCGCCAGCCGGGCCTGAAGATGGTTTCGGCCGAACGCGGCGGCCTCGTCGCAGGCCTCAACAACCCGCTCGGCGCCCGCGCGCTCTACATCTACCAGAATGGCAAGGACACACTTTACCGCGTCCACGGAACGCCCGACTGGCAGTCCGTCGGCAAGGCGACGTCATCCGGTTGCGTGCGCATGTTCAACCAGGATGTCATCGATCTCTTCGATCGCGTGCCCGATCGCACGCCGATTGTTGTCATTTAGCGACACTCATTTGCGACGTGCCCCTCTCTCCAAAACGTGAAGGGGGCAAGTGGTTGCGTTAACCGCTCCTTTCCTGTTTGCATCGCACCATTGCGGAACAAAGCGCCGCCTCCGGCGTCTTATTTCCGCCGCTTTGCCACAGGAAATCGTTGATCATATGTCCCCCGCACATCCACTGACGCGCCGCTCTCTGCTGTCTCTGACCGGACTCGGCGCCGCAAGCCTGCTTGCCAGTTGCTCCACCTCGCGGCCGCTGCCTCCGGGGCTTCGCCTTGACGGCCCGGTCCTGCCGGCGGCTCCTGCCGGCCGCACGCCCGAACTCGACGCCATGTATGGCGAGATCTATGACGGCGGCTTTGTCATCCCGGCCGTCCCCTATTGGAAGATCCCGTCGCGCTTCTACCGCCAGCAGGTCATAGACCCGACCGGCGAAGCCCCCGGCACCGTCGTCGTCGACACCCCCGGCCGCTTCCTCTATCTCGTCGAACCCGGCGGCACGGCCATGCGTTACGGCGTCGGCATTGGCCGTGAAGGCTTTGCCTGGAGCGGCGCCGGCGTCATCCAGTGGCGGCAGAAATGGCCGAAATGGACGCCGCCAGACGAAATGATCGCCCGCCAGCCGGAACTGGAGCAGTATTCGTCGCGCAACGGCGGCATGCAGCCGGGCCTGATGAACCCGCTCGGTGCACGTGCTCTCTACATCTTCAAGAATGGCCAGGACACGCTTTACCGCCTGCATGGCAATCCGGAATGGAACTCGATCGGCAAGGCGGTCTCGTCCGGCTGCGTGCGCCTGCTCAACCACGACATCATCGATCTCTACGAGCGTGTGCCGACCAAGGCCAAGATCGTCGTCCGGCAGTAGTCCGAGCCGTTCCCGGCACCGCTCTTGCTCAGTTGATCTTGAGACCAGAAGACCCCGTCATCACCGGCGGGGTCTTGTCGTTTGAGGGGGGGAGCGGCACGCATGCTCGAGTGTCTCGAGAGCGGACAGGGACTAGCGCGCGGAAAACGCAGCGAAGTCTGTGAGGAACCTCGACACGGTCTGCCGGTTCGCCGGTTCGTGAAGCTTGTGCTGAATGTCTTCGGGCGGCATTTTCATCAGAGGGAACCTCAGAAACAGGTCCTGGCAAAAGCGCGCGCTCACCGTCGACAAAACGATCCGGAGTTGATCGAGCATGTCGTCGCCGCGATGGGACGCATGCATCAAGGCGATCGGCTTGTTGATGATCTCGTCACGCGATACCAGCCAGTCGATCGCATTCTTCAACCCGCCTGGGATCGACCTGACATATTCGGGACTCGCTATGATCAGGCCGTCGTTTTGGCTGATCATGTCGACGAATGCCTGAACCGGGTCCGGAAGCTGCGCGGTTTCGAGATCGGGCGAAAATACGGGAAGAGCTGCAAGACCGGAAAACACGGTCACGTCATGCGCGGGCCGCCCGATCTCTGCCACAGCACGCAGCATCGCAGTATTGGTTGAGCTGCCGCGCGCACTGCCGGAGATGGCGAGAATGTTCATGAGCCACGACTAGCCCACTGCCCGTCACCGGGCAAGGGCGAGTTGGCGGGGTAACCGCAGCCGTCAAGGCCGTCTGCTATGCCGGTTCGGCACTTTCGCGCGACGGTCGAAGGGGGGCAGCCGGATTGGCGCGGCGATGGGTATCCGAAATCCGGCTCCGCGCCGCCTCGACCTGCGTACGGATCTCGTCGCGATCCATCGGGATGCAGGCGCAGTCTTCTCCCGCCTGAGCCAGCGCCTCGATCTGCGCTGCCAGCGCCGCGCGCTCCGCGTCCAGCATGTCGGCCCCACCCAGATCGGCGAGCCGGATCGCCATCCGCGTCAGGATCGCCGGATGATCGGCCCCCGCCTGACGGATCGGTCGAAAGCCGGCATCCATCAGCCGCCTGAGATCCGTCCGGCTGACGATCAGCCGCAGATCGTCCTCCTCGTCCCGATATTCCGTCGGCTGGGCGGCGCGTTCGATCTGGACTTCGATGATGGCGCTGATCCGGTCGATGACGGCAAGCGCGGTGAACGGGTCGTTGATGCCCGGTGAAAGCGCGCGCACGGCAATTTCGGTGAGCTGCCGAATGCCGAATTCCAGATCTTGCGCCGGCGTGCGTTCGGATCCCATGGTGAAGGCAGCCCGGATGGCAGACAGCACGCGCTCCTCAGGCGCTTCGCTCGAGAAGACGGTCACGTGATCGCCCTTCGCCAGCAGATATTGCCCCGCCCGGACATGAACCGCGATGCGAATGTCCTCGCGAACCGCCAGATCGAGCAGCATGGCATAATCGACCACCTGCACATGCCCGACCGTCCCGAGTGCCAGCGAATGGCCGGGGCCGGCAAAGCGGACGCCCAGCGGTTCGTGCTTCGGCGTGTCCTTCGGCGGCAGGACACTGTCCATTGTCCCCAGCATGTCCGAATAGAGCGCCTGAACCATATTGTCGGCGATGATCGAGCGGGCAACCTTGTGCACGTAGAACAACAGCGCCAACAGGCAAAGCACGGTGAGCGCGCTGCCGGTGGTGATCGCCAGATGTGGCACACCCTCTTCACCCAGCGCATCGGTCACGCTCCGCAGCACCAGGATCAGATAGAGGATCGTGCCGATGAACAGGCCAAGCACCGTCTGGATCTGCCGGTCGGCCATGAAACGCGAAATCAGCCGCGGTCCCAGCTGATTGGCCGCCAGCGTCAGGATGACGAAAGTAACCGAGATGACCAGCGAGGTCATGGTCATCAGGCCGGAGAGAAGGCTGCTCAGCAATTGCCGCCCGGTTTCGGCATCCCCGCTATAGAGCCACCACAGGTTCCCGTCCTCGGAACTGACGAAGTGGTTGCCATAGAGGATGAGCATGACCGCCACGACCGCCGAACCGAGCGTCAGGATGAGCGGCAGCAGCCAGAGCTTGCCTTTGATCAGGGCGAGAAAATTGCGCGTCTTGTCCATTGTTCCAAAACGCGCCAGCCTCTCATTCGGTCCGGCAGCGGCAGGAGAGATGGCCGCTCGCCGTTAGTCCGTCACGACCGGCAGCGAAACGGGCTGAACGAACTGGCCGCCCCCGCATTCATGGTGGCGATCGTCAGCCCGTTGGCGATCTCGATGTCCTTGTCGGTCTGCGGGCAGGCATCGACAGCGGCGAGGCAGCCGCTAGCGATGTATTCGTTGTTGCGCTCCAGGAACGATGCCGACACGCCGTCGCGCCCCACATGAGCGAGGATCTCGGTCAGCGCCTTCCGGTAGACCTCGCACTTCTCGATCTGCCAGGGTGAACGCGTGCTCTCCGTTTCACCGGCCTCGTCTTCCGCGCGGGCCTCGGCGCAAAGGGTGAAGCTACAGGCCAGCGCCAGCAGACGCAGAGCGCTGACGGCGCGCGCCGGTATCCGATTCATCGCATCACCTCGGCCGCGATCACACGTCCGATCTCGGCAATGGCCGCATCTCGCGTGGCCATCGAAGCCTCCGTCTCCGTAAGATAGATCGCCGCCACCACCGGCAGGCGTCCCGGCGGCCACATCACCGCGACAATGCCGCGCGTCCCGTGGCCACCGGCGCCGGTGCGATCGGCGATCCGCCAATCCTTCGGCACGCCGGCGCGCAACAGCCCGTCCGCCACGGCATTGGCTTCCATCCAGCCTGTGAGCCGGCCTCGCGCATCGGCGGTCAGCGTGTCGCCCAGCAAAAGGTCGCCGATCGTCGTGGCCATCGCCTGCGGCGTCGTGGTGTCACGCGGGTCGCCCGGTTTCGCCTCGTTGAGTGCGGGTTCCCTCCGGTCCAGACGCGTGACCATGTCGCCGGCAGATCGCAGGAAGGCGGTCACGCGCTTCGGTCCGCCCAGTGCCTTGAGCACCAGATTGGCGGCGGTGTTGTCGCTGGTGGCAAGCGTGACGGCGCAGAGTTCCGCCGCCGTCATGGCCGATCCCACCTTCTTGCTCGTCACAGGCGAATAGGTCTGCAGATCCTTTGCCTCGATCGTCATCGAGCGCCCCTGCACGGCCTCTCCGGCATCGAGTAGGGCGGCACAGGCCAGCGCCTTGAAGGTGCTGGCCATGGCAAAGCGCTCGTCGGCGCGGTAGCCCCATCGCCGATCGGTTTCTATGTCCACCACCATCAGCCCCAGCCGCCCGCCGAGTTGTCGCTCCAGATGGCGCGCCGCAGCCGAAATCGGGTCGTCGGCGGAGGATGCTGCAGGCGGCCGTACCAGAAGGGCCGGCATGGCGATGGCAAGAGCAATGGACAGGGCAAGGCTTAGGCGTAGGGGTAGCTTCATCGGCAATCTCCACAGCAGTGACCTTCGCCTGTGCAGGCCAAAGCCGACCGCGAGCGGGCAAGATTGTGGCTTTCCACAGTCTCCTATGGCCACGCACCGGAAATCAGGGGGCGTCGGTCACCTCGAGCTGTGTCTTCAGCCGCTTCAGGCTGTCGCGCAGGGTCTCTATCTCGGAGATGTCGCAGCCGGTCTGGCCGCCGATGGCGCGCAGCACGCCAACGGCCCGCGCCTTCAGCGCACGGCCCTCCTCGGTGAGCGTGATGAACACCTGCCGCTCGTCTGCCACGTCGCGGCGGCGCGAAACATAGCCCACCTGCTCCAGACGTTTCAAAAGCGGCGACAGCGTACCTGAATCCAGTCCTACCTTTTCGCCCAGCCCCTTGACCGGAAGGTCATCTTCCTCCCACAGCGCCATCATCACGATATACTGCGGATAGGTCAGCCCGAGCGGCGAGAGCAGCGGCTTGTAGGCGCGCGTAAACGCATGCGCCGCCCCGTAAAGGGCAAAGCACAATTGCTTGTCGAGCTTCAGCTCTTTTTCTAGGTCGAGATCGCTGTTCATCTCACAGGAACCTCCAGAGGGGCAGAATGGTTTCACCATGGCGAAAAGCCTTTCGAGATGCAATGTGCAAAAATCAATTGCGCGCAACTCAATTGTGCACTATGTAGGATCCATCGAAACCCAGACCAGGAGAACACCCATGGCAATACTCTACACAGCACATGCCCATGCAACCGGCGGCCGCTCCGGCCACGGCGTCACCGACAACGGCGTTCTCGATGTCACGCTGACGACGCCGAAGGAACTCGGTGGCGACGGCGCGACCGGCACCAATCCCGAGCAGCTCTTTGCCGTCGGTTACTCCGCCTGCTTCCTCGGCGCGCTGAAGTTCGTCGCCAGCAAGGAAAAGGTGAAGATCCCTGAGGACGCCAAGGTATATGCGGATGTCGGCATCGGCCCGCGCGAAGACGGCGGCGGCTTCGGGATCGAAGTGAAGCTCACCGTCGAAGTTCCCGGCCTCGATCGCGAACTCGTCGAGCGCCTGGCTGCCGCCGCACACATTGTCTGCCCCTACAGCCACGCCATGCGGACCTCGACCGAAGTACCTGTTTCGGTTCGCTGAGAAGACCGTCGACGGAACAGACGATCCACCGCGAAAGGCCGGCACCCCGCCGGCCTTTTTGCGTGGAGGCAGGGGGCGGCCGGCGGGTAGCAACACGGTCATCTTCTCCGGCGCCTCAATACATCGACGCCTGATAGTCCTGCTCCAGACCCTCGTCGAGCTTGCGCATCTCGTCCGCATCCTTGGGCGCACTGTCGATGTCGTCCAGAATGAACTTCATCAGCGACGGCATCTCGCCGCGCTCCTGCCGTGCAGCCGGATCCCACAATTGCGAACGGCGGAAGGCCTTGGCGCAATGCAGGAACACCTCGTCGACATGAACCACGATCGCAAGCTTGGGCAGCCTCCCATTCACCGACATGCGGCTGAGCAAGGCAGGATCGGTGCTGAGCCTCGCCCGGCCGTTCAGCCGAAGCGTATCGTCGAAACCGGGAATGATGAAGAGAAGTCCGACTGCCGGATTGGCGATGATGTTGGACAGTGTGTCGAGCCGGTTGTTGCCCGGCCGGTCAGGAATGGCAATGGTCTGCGCGTCGAGGATTTCGACGAAGCCCGGCGGATCTCCGCGCGGGCTGACATCCGCCTGGCCCCCAGGCGTTTGCGTGCCGATGCACAGGAACGGCGAGCGCCGGATAAAGGTCTGTGCGTGCACGCCCAGCTGGCTCTGACATTTCCTTAAGGCCAGGTCATGCGTCGGCTCGAACAGAGCCCTAAGCTGTGCCTCTTCCGTAATCTCGTGACCCGGCTCGATGTGACAACCGTCCGCCATGCGATATCTCCTCCCTCTGTCGGTTTCTGAGGTACGTACCTCATCCTTGGTTTTATCACGGTCGCGCTGCTGCTTCAATCCGCCGGAAGGCCGATCGTCAAAAGGCGCAGGGCAGGGGGCCAAGGTCCACGCGGCAAGACCGCAGCCACGCAACGTTGGTAGAAACGGGACATGCGCTGGAGCCTTTTGATCGCTCTGCCCCTATCTCCTGCCACCACCCCCTGCTTCCGTTCCCAGCCTCGCCTGCGCCATACAGTTGTGCCACTGCATGCTGGCCTTTCAGCTCTTGCGATATCCACCGTCTTGGCAGATAGTTGCGCGATGCAACGAAAGGTGCACATCATGGCATCTCTCCCGCCGAACGGTCTTGCCCTGGTGGAGGACATCCGGGCCCAGTCGCGAAAACTCGTCCGCGCGCTCGGCTTCATGGGCGGCGCCTTTGCCGGCACCGAACTGCCGCCATCCTCCGTTCATGCCCTGATCGAAATCGATGCGCAGCCCGGCATCAGCGCCGCTGCTCTGTGCGATCTCTTGCGCCTCGACAAGTCCAGCGTCAGTCGTCTGCTGCGCAAGCTCGTAGCCATGGGTGATGTCAGCGAAATGCCGGATTCGGCGGATGCCCGCATCAAGCGCTTGACCCTGACGGAGAAGGGCCGGCGCCGTGTCGCGCTGATCCACGATTACGCCCGGTCACAGGTCGCGGGTGCGCTTGAGCGGCTGGACCCGCAGGACCACCGCGCCGTGCTCGACGGTCTCACGCTGTATGCCGAGGCCTTGGCGCCGGCGCCGGGCAAAACCGCCGCCCCCTCCGAGATTCTACCGGGATACCGCCCGGGCCTGATCGCCGGGATCACCCGCATGCACATCGATTACTACACCCGCACCGCAGGCTTCGGTCGGGCCTTCGAAGCGGTCGTGGCCGGTGGTCTCGCCGACTTCTGCGCCCGCTTGGATCATCCGGACAATGAAATTTGGACCGTCCTGTGCGGCGGTCGCATTGTCGGGTCGATTGCCATCGACGGCCAGGATCTCGGGCCGGGAATGGCCCATCTCCGCTGGTTCATTCTCGACGACAGCCTGCGCGGCCTGGGCTTCGGCCGCCGCCTGATGGCGCAGGCCTTGGCCTTCGTCGACAGCCGCCGCTTCGAAGAGACGCACCTCTGGACCTTCGACGGCCTGCACGCCGCCCGCCATCTCTACGAGGCGCATGGTTTCCGATTGACCGAGCAGCGCCCGGGCGCTCAATGGGGAAGCGAGGTCCTGGAGCAGAGGTTCGTGCGTCGAAACGCGAGAGCCGTCCCTCATGCCTAGGCATGTCGGGACCATTGTCAGACGGCGTCCATGTTGGCCTCTCGATTGTCCTCTCATACGCGAGGCGACGGCGGTCGCTCGGGTGCCCCCTCAGTGCCGATCTGCAGCGGCGAAATGCGCCATCTGGTCTGCATGCGCCTTCTGGAAAGCGGGTCTCGCCACGGCACGGGCGACATAAGCGCGGCAGGCGGGATGATCGACGAGGCCGCCGAGACGTTCCACCAGCCGCAGCACGTCCGCCATGGCGATGTCCGCGACGGAAAACGGCCCAGCCAGCCAGTCGCCGTGCGCGAGGACCGTCTCCATGCGCGAAAGCCGCGCGGTCAGAAATCCGGCGATGGAGGAGGGCATGCCGCCCTCTGGTGGGGAGAATGTGAGGATCGACCAGGGGAGGCTCGCCGCCTCGACGGAATTGAGCGCCGCAAACAACCAGGCGGTCGCCTTGGCGCGCTCAACCGGGTCGCTCGGCATCAGCCGGTCGCTCTTCGTACCGAGATGATGGAGGATCGCGCCGCTCTCGAAGATCGAAACGTCGCCATCCGTCAGCCAGGGGACCTGTGCAAAGGGCTGATGCGCGAGATGGTCCGCATCGCGTTCATGAAAAGAGGTGCTGGCCACACGATAGGTCAGTCCAGCCTCCTCCAGCGCCCAGCGGATCCTGAGGTCACGCACGTAACCGCGCGGCAGGTCCGGGACCCAGTCGTAAGTGGTCAGCGTCATCGTTGTCATGATGTCTTTCCGCGGTGCGCAAATTTCTGGGTCGTCGGATCCCTGCTGATGTCGAGGGGCAGCGGGCCGGTCACGCGCTCACCTCCAGCAATCCCTGCCTGAGCAGGTCCGCATCGCTCGCCATTCCTGCCTCGATCTCGCCATGCACCTCTTTCCAGATCGGCACGGCACTGGCGAGCGCCGCCGCCCCCGTCGCCGTCAGCTTCAGCCGCTTGCCGCGTCTGTCCTTCGGATCCGGCTCGATTGACACCCAGCCGCGCGCCGAAAGCGGCTTCAGCGCTGCCGTTAAAGTGGTGCGGTCCATGGCCAGAAGCCTGGCAACAGGTCCCATGGGCGGAGGCTCCGGCCGGTTCAGCGCCATCATCAGGGAAAACTGCTGGTTGGTCAGTCCGGAAGGTTTCAGGGCGAGATCGAATCGACGCGCCAGTGAACGCGCCGCGCGCTGCGCATGCAGGCAAAGGCAGGTGTCGCGGACGTGCAGCGTGGTGGAATAGGGAATCAAGGGCATGTTTGACATAGCTCAAATATGTTGATATCAACGCAAATGTCAAGTGGAGGATGAGGAAAATGGAATATATTGCTAAGCAGGAGCAGAAAGGCGGGGCAGGCTCCCGCGTGGTATCGCGCGAAGAGTGGCTGGAGGCGCGCAAGGCGCTGCTTCAGCAGGAAAAGGAACTGACCCGCCAGCGTGACAGGGTGAATGCCGCGCGTCTGGCGCTCCCCTGGGTGAGGGTAGACAAGGATTACCGCTTCCAGACGTCTTCGGGCCAGAAGTCGCTCGCCGATCTCTTCGAGGGGCGCAGTCAGCTGATGATCAACCATTTCATGTTTGGTCCCGATTGGGATGCCGGCTGCCCGGGCTGCTCCTTCTTCGCCGATCATATCGACGGCATGCTGCCGCATCTCAACAACCACGACGTCACCTTCATGACCGTCTCCCGGGCCCCCCTGGACAAGATCGAGGCCTACAAGCGCCGCATGAACTGGCACTTCCCCTGGGTGTCGTCCTACGGCAGCGATTTCAACTTCGACTTCCACGTCTCCTTCACCAAGGAGCAGCTCGCCTCCGGCTCGGTCACCTACAATTTCCGCCAGACGCCGAGCGAGCAGGCGCATGACGAGCTTCCCGGCCTCTCGGCCTTCTACAAGGATGAGCAGGGTCAGATCTTCCACACCTATTCGCAATATGCCCGCGGCGGCGAAGAGGCGCTCGGCACGCTGATGATCCTCGACCACGCGCCCCTCGGCCGCAACGAGACGGGCACGCTGAGCTTCGTCAAGCGCAAGGACGAATATGTTCAGAAGCCGGCTGCGAACGCCGGCTGCTGCCATTGAGGAGGACGCGGAATGGAGTTTGCCAAACCCACGGAGCATCACAAGATGCTCGAGCGCCTCGTCGGCGACTGGCTTTACGTCACATCGACCGGGATGGAAGGATATGATCCCGAGGATCCCATGAAGCGCTGGACCGAAAAGGTTCGCTCCATCGGCGGCTTTTGGGTCGTCGCCGAGGGCGAGGGTGCCATGGGCGATGGTGACGCCCGCGGCACAATGATCATCACCCTCGGCTACGATCCCCGCAAGGGCCAATACGT
Source organism: Rhizobium glycinendophyticum (assembly GCF_006443685.1). Lineage (NCBI taxonomy): Bacteria > Pseudomonadati > Pseudomonadota > Alphaproteobacteria > Hyphomicrobiales > Rhizobiaceae > Peteryoungia > Peteryoungia glycinendophytica. The sequence goes on from NZ_VFYP01000001.1 coordinate 1,127,339, forward strand.
CGGCAGCTGGATCGGTTCGATGATGGACACGTTCTGGGTCTACAAGGGTTGGCTCGAGGATGATGGCCAGACCCTTGTACTTGAAGCTGAAGGCCCGAGCATGGAAGACCCGTCGCGAACCGAACTTTATCGCGATGTCATCCACTTCATCGATGATGACACGAGGACCTTTTCCGGCAGTGTTCGCCAGCCGGACGGCACGTTCAAGACATTCATGACCAGCGAAGCAAAACGCGTCGGCTGAAACCGACCTTCAGAGAGAGGGGACTGCGCATGCATGGCACGTTCATCTGGCACGAACTGATGACCCCGGATCCCGCCGCAGCCAAGGCCTTTTACGGCCCGTTGCTCGGCTGGCAGCCGACCGATATGCAGATGGAAGGCTTCACCTATACGACCTTCGCCATCCCGGGCTTTCCCATGGGGGTGGCGGGCATGATGGCATTGAGCGATGAGATGACGGGGCAGGGCATCCCGCCGAACTGGACGGGTTACGTGCATGTCGACGACGTCGATGCCACCGCCGCCGATTACGCTGCCAATGGCGGCACGATCTGCCGTCCCCCCGAGGACATCCCCGGTATCGGTCGTTTTGCCGTTGTCGCCGACCCGCAGGGCGCTACCCTCTGCATCATGACGCCGAAAATGCCCGAAGGCGGTACCGGTGACTGGCCCGCCCCCGGCAATCCGGGGACCGTCGGCTGGAACGAATTGATGGCCGGCGATGGACAAAAAGCCTGGGACTTCTACGCCGCCCGCTTCGGCTGGCAAAAGGACATGGCCGTCGATATGGATGCGCTCGGCATCTACCAGACCTTCAAGCTCGGTGATCGAGCCATCGGCGGCATGATGACCAAGCGGCCGGAGATGCCGGTGCCCTATTGGGGCTTCTACTTCATCGTTCCCGCGATCGATGCCGCCATCGACAAGGTGAAGCATCTCGGCGGTCAGTTGCTGATGGGACCGCATCAGGTGCCCGGCGGCTCCTGGATTGCAGCCTGTCAGGATCCGCAGGGTGCCTATTTCAACTTGACGGCCGCAGGCCGGTGAAACGCAAAGGGCCGGGGCGGCACGAGGCGGCTCCGGCTTCTCTCGAAAACTGATCGGATGGCGCGCGCAGGCGGTCAGCCGCGCTTGACGGCGGCCTTCTTGACGGCGCGCTTCTTCGGGGCGGGTGCCTTCTCGGCCTCCAGCGCCTCGCGCTCCAGACGCAGGGCCTTCAGAGCCTCGGTCTTTTTCTCGCGCGCCACGGCTTCGGCCTCGATCAACGAGCGTGCGACGCTGTCGGTGGTCGCGGCCTTGTCCTGCGGCGAAACCTTTTCAGGCTTGAAAAACGTGTCTTTGGTGGCAGTCATGTCCGGTCCTTCCTGCAACGATGTGCGTGTCGACCACGGAAACGCCAGGCGGTCGACGATGTGCCCCGACGGGACAGAGTGGGGACGGAATGCGGGGGCGGGCGATCCGCGCGCCCCAGGGGCGCACGGATAGATTGGGCAGTCTTTAGCGAGCAGCGCCGCCGCGAACGGCAGCCTTCTTCGGAGCCGGCAGCAGGCCTTCGCGCTGCATCTTCTTGCGCGCCAGCTTGCGCTGACGGCGAACGGCTTCAGCCTTTTCGCGAACGCGCTTTTCCGACGGCTTTTCGAATGCGCTGCGCGCCTTCATTTCGCGGAACAGGCCTTCGCGCTGCATCTTCTTCTTCAGCACGCGGAGTGCCTGGTCGACATTGTTGTCACGAACGAGAACTTGCACGATCGTTTCCTTTCCGGGCTTGGGGCCCGATGGTCTCGAGTTTCGAATGAGGTGTGCGTGAGAGAACGCGCCAATCCCCGGCGAAGATCCCGAAAAGATCGGGACAATTGGGCTGCCGTATAACCTGCGGACGGGTCATAGACAAAACAAAAAAGGCCGGGCAACACCCGACCTTTCCTCGTCACTCTACCCGCAAGCCGACAAAACGACGGAAAGCGGGGCGAGCGACAAATTATTAAGCGGCGCGCAGGTTGTCGGCCGAGCTCTTGCCCGAACGCTTGTCCTGGACCAGATCGTAAGAGATCTTCTGGCCTTCGACGAGGTCGCGCATGCCGGCGCGCTGAACTGCGGAGATGTGGACGAACACGTCGGCAGAGCCTTCATCCGGCTGGATGAAACCAAAACCCTTGGTGCTGTTGAACCACTTTACGGTACCTGTGTTCATAACGATTTCCTTTCAATCGTTGGGCTTGCCGGAGAGACATTCGACCGGCGGTATATCGACGTTGAAGGAAATCTGGCGTGCGCTTGAGGCGCGTAGACAAAGTCACTCGCAATCTTCGATGGCGACAATATAAGGGCTGAAGCCCTGCGTGACAAGCAAAAATCCGATTTTCCTGGCCGCCGCACATGGCGCGCAGTCTTTCAAGGCGCCCGAATGCCTGAGGCATAGGGCATTCCGCCGGACGCGTCGACAGAAATTGCCCTGTATGGCGGTATCATCCGCTCGCGCAGTTCGCGGCGATTTTGCCTCTCCTTCGCGCCAAACGCGTGCATTATCAGCCGTTCCCGGAGCCGATCGCCGTGTCACGCGGGTACGAGTCTCTTCCAAAAAGAGTACAACGATTCTTCACCGACACCTGCTATGAAACCCGTCGCGCTTAAAGCAGACGGCCTTGGCCGCAGGCGATCCGCGCAGGACCATCTCTCACCAACGGACACATCCGATGAACAAGTTCCTTGCCACCGCGGCAATCCTCCTTCTCACTGCCGGTACCTCGCTCGCCGGCGCCTTCAACTTCCCCTCTGATGATCCGGTCGCGACCGTCGAGATCCCTGACAGCTGGAAGCCAAGCGAAACGGACTATGGTTACGAGGCCACCTCGCCGGATGGCGGCACCTATATCTCCTTCGATGCCGCTGGCGCCGAAGACACCGAAGAAGTGATCAAGGGCGTCTTCACCTTCCTGGAGGAAAACGGCGTGACCGCAGATCCGGCCAGCCAGACCGAAAGCAAGGGCGACCAGAACGGCATGCCCTATCAGACGCTGTCCTGGAAGGGCACCGACAAGGATGGTCCGGTCACCATCGGCGTCGGCATTGTCGGTATTTCCGAAGAGAGCCTCGCCATCGTCACCTATTGGGCATCGACGGAAACCGAGGAAAAGAACAACCCGGACGTCAACAAGATGCTCGAGTCGATCAAGCCCGCCGAGTGATCTGAGCCGGCCGTCGATCGCGACAGGGTGCCGCAGCCACAGTTTTGTGTGCTGCGGCGCAAAATCTTCGATTTCGAGGATATTCAGGCCTGCAGAGACGTTCTCAGACTCATTGTCGCGACGATCCGCGCCAGATTGGCCTCGAATGGGCCAAGAGGGGCCGTCCCCTGCGAGAATAGTGAGCTTTCTTTAGTCTCACCGCCGTCCCCGTTACCGCCCGGCCGCCGCCGCCTGCAGAGTTCCGTGGCGACAAGCCATGTCAGACCTGATAGGGGAACGCATCCGTCGGTGAACCGCTCGCCGTCGGGCACTCTTGTCCATGATGAAAGCCACTCGACCATGACCATTGCTACGGGCCTCTCCTCGGGAAGCCCTATGCCCCCTGCCGAAGGCCAGGGCGCATCCATTGCCCCCACCGCCAAGGCGACCGCAGCTTCGGAGGGTCGCTCATGAGCGCCGCCTTCGACTATTCCAAAGACCAGCCGCCGGAACCCGATGCTCCCGATGCCAAGATGTGGCTGAAGATCGTCAATGCGTATCGCAAGCCCCGTCTTGCGCGCAGCTATTTCGAACTCGCCATCACCCTCGTGCCCTTTGCCCTTCTCTGGGTTGGCGCGCTCGTCAGCTATCACTATGCCTTCTGGCCCGGCCTCGTGCTCGTCGTGCCGGCTGCCGCCTTCCTGCTGCGCCTCTTCATCATCCAGCATGATTGCGGCCACGGCGCCTTTTTTGCCCGCCGCAGCGTCGATGACTGGACCGGCCGCGTTCTCGGCGTGCTGACCTTCACCCCTTACGACTACTGGCGCCGGGCGCATGCCGAGCACCACGCCACTGCCGGCAACCTCGACGAACGCGGCGTCGGCGACATCACCACGCTGACGGTCGCCGAATACAAGGCGCTCTCGCCCCTTGGTCGCTTCGGCTACCGCCTCTATCGCCACCCGATCATCCTCTTCGGCGTCGGCCCGGCCTGGGTCTTCCTGTTGAAGCAGCGCCTGCCGATCGGCATGATGAAGGACGGCGCGCTGCCCTGGATCTCCACCATGGCCACCAATCTCGGCATGGCGCTCTTCGCCGCCCTGATGATCTGGGCCGTCGGCCTCTGGCCCTTCCTCGTCGTGCATCTGCCGATCGTGCTCTTGGCCGGTGCCGCCGGCATCTGGCTCTTCTATGTCCAGCACCAGTTCGAAGACACCCACTGGTCCGCGCCGCCGGAATGGCAGTTCCAGCATGCAGCCCTGCACGGCGCCTCGCATTACGACCTGCCCTGGGGCCTGCGCTGGCTGACCGGCCATATCGGCGTGCACCATGTGCATCACCTGTCGAGCAAGATCCCCTTCTACCGTCTGCCCGAGGTTCTCCGTGACCATCCGGAGCTCAAGACCATCAGCCGCATCACGCTGAAGGAAAGCCTCGCCTGCGTAAAGCTCGTCCTCTGGGACGAAAAGCTCGGCCGGCTCGTGTCCTTCCGGGAGGCAAACCGGCTGGCAGTCGTCGGCTGATAGGAGATCGCGTAGGGGCAGTCCGCAAGCTGCCCGACCGAACCGGAGAAACAAGCCTGCTGCCCGGACCGGTGCAGCAGGCTTTTTCGTGACAGTCAGGCGGACGCCGTAACGGGTGCACCTGCAGTCTGCCAGCCCTCTACCCAGAGCCGCCGCAGCGCCTCGCCCTCACCACGGAAATCACGGCCGGTCGCACTGCACGCGCTCACCCGGTCTATCCGGAAATTGCGGACTGCCTCCCGCAGCTCACACCAGCCGACGACAACCGCAGCCTCTGAGTAGTATATCAGCGCGATCGGCCGGATCACCCGCTCTGTCACGCGGCCCTGCTCGTCGCGATAGTCGATCGCCAGCTTCTCCTCGTCGCGGATTGCCCGGCGCACCTGTCCGAGATCGACGGCGTCGGCTGTCGGGATGGCGCCGCCCCAGGCATGCAGCGCACGCGACGACAAGGCCTGGCGCAAGGGTGCGGGAACGGCTGCCGCGATCTTCTCCAGCACGCGAGTCGATGCCTCCCCGAGATCCCGGTCGCCGGTTCGCGTGTTGAGCGCCATGCCGAGCACGATCGCTTCGGTCTCTTCGGCTGAAAACATCAGCGGCGGCAAATGGAAGCCCGGACGCAGAATATAGCCGATGCCGCGCTCGCCCTCGATCGGCACCCGCATCGCCTGCAGGGCCGCGATGTCGCGATAGATCGAGCGCTCGCTCACCTCCAGCCGCTCGGCCATCTGCTGCGCGGTTATCGGGTGGCTTGAGAGCCTCAGGATCTGGATGATCTCGAACAGCCGGGAGGCCTTGCGCATGCGGTCACCTCGTCACTCCTGACACAACTCTGTCAGTTGGCCTCCTCTATAGCACGGCCCAACACGCTGAAAAACCGGCGCGAGCCGCGATTGATCACCCATCACACACGACAGGCAACTGACATGACCTATGCCGAGAACCTCTGGCTCTTCACCCTGCTTCTCACCGGCATCATCATCGTGCCTGGCATGGATATGCTCTTCGTGCTCGCAAATGCGCTGACCGGCGGCAGGCGGGCGGGCTTGGCCGCCACATCAGGCATGATGGCCGGCGGCGTCTGCCACACGGTCTTCGGCACGGTCGCGGTGGCCGCCTTGAGCACGCTGATTCCGACGCTAAGCCCGGCCATGGTGATCCTCGGCGCCGCCTATATGATCTGGATCGGCCTCAGCCTTGCCCGCAGCAGCATCACCGTGGATCACGTGGAAGGGGAGGCGCGGCGCGCCACGGCAAAAATCTTCGGGCAGGGGCTCGTCACCTGCCTGCTCAACCCGAAAGCCTGGGCCTTCATCCTCGCCGTCTATCCGCAATTCATGAAGCCGGTCTACGGGCCATTCTGGTCCCAGGCGCTGATCATGGGCACACTCACCATGGCCATCCAGTTAATCGTCTACGGCGGCCTTGCCCTCGCCGCCGCCCGTGGCCGCGAAGCCCTGATTTCAAACCCCGCCCTCACCATCGCCATCGGCCGCGCCGCCGGCTGGCTTCTGGTCGCGGTCGCCGCCTATATGCTGGTCAGGAGCTGGCAGGGCTGGTGATGGTGAAGGGGAAGGGGAAGGGGAATCGCGCCGGCTGACAGTCCTCGTCGCTTCTACAGCCCGACAGCCTTGCGCAGCGCCTCGTTCATCCGCGATTGCCAGCCGTCGCCGGTCGCCTTGAACCGCTCGATCACCTCCGCATCGAGCCTGAGGCTGATCGCCTTCTTCGGATTGTCCGCCCTGGGCCGCCCGAGCTTGCGATCGATCGAGGCGGCGAGATCCGGAAACACCTCGCGGAACGGGCGCAATTCCCTGAGTTCCGCCTCGGTCATTTCAGGGTTGTCGCTCACCTCGTCCCAGTCCGCGCGGGTATAACCGCGTCCTTCGACGAAACCATCGGTCTTCGGCTTTCGCACGGTCATCGCAGCCACGTCCTTTCCTTGGCATGGGCCGTTCGCATCGAGATGATCGACAGGCCCTGCGTGCCGAGATGAATGAAGATCAGGGCAATAACGCCGTTCTCCAGCCGTCCGATCGCCTGCAAGCGTCCGCGTGTGGCGGGGCGGATCAGGGCGCGGTTGAAGAATTCGAGCGACAGGTCGGCAAAGTCCAGACCATGCTTCTCGACATTGGCAAGCCGCTTCGGTTCATCCCAGACGATGATCAAAGTTTATGTATATACGGAAATTCCGCAAGCCGGCATCCTGCCTCTTAGGGCTTTCTGAGGCCTGAACCCCTTACCCCCGCTGCGGGAGCAGGATCAAAGCCGCGCCCACAAGGCAGATTGCCGCCCCCGCCAGGTCGAAGCGATCCGGCCTCTGCCCCTCCACCAGCCAGAGCCAGACAAGCGAAGCGGCGATATAGACTCCGCCATAGGCGGCATAGGCACGGCCCGCCGCCTCCGATGGCACGAGTGTCAAAAGCCAGGCGAAGAGGGCAAGCGAGGCAAGGCCGGGTGCCAGCCAGAGAGGAGAGCGGTCGAGCTTCAGCCAGGCCCAGAAGGCAAAACAGCCGGCGATTTCGGCAAGGGCTGCGAGCAGATAGATCAGCAAGGTCATGGCGCGACCCTGCCACGCCGGCGGCTCCGGTGAAAGTCCCTGTCAGTCCTCAGGCCGAGCGGCCCTGCAGATTGAGGATCTGGCAGACGCGCGGCACCATCTCTGCTTCCTTGGGGAAGCAGACGAAGAAACCCTGCACGCTGTCGAAGCCGAGCTGCACGGCGGTCTCCATCTGCGCCTCGCTCTCGACGCCGGCGGCCGTCACGATCAGGCCGAGATCATGGCCGAGCGAAATCACGTTTCTGACGATGGCCTTGTCGATCGGATTGGTCAGCGCACTGCGCATCAGGCCGTGATCGATCTTCAACCGCCGGAACGGATGCTGCCGAAGGGCCGCAAGCCCGGCATGGGTCGCGCCGAAATTGTCTAGGGCCAGCGAGAAGCCGCAATAATGCAGCGCTTCGAGCGCAAGCCCCACCTGCTTTGCCTGCGGGCCGTAGAAGGCCGGTTCCGGCACCTCGATTTCCAGCATGTCCGGCGTCAGGCGATGCGCATCCATCATCTCCGACAGCCAGAGCGCGAAATCGCCGGAGCAAAGGTCAAACGCCGTGGTATTGACGGCGATGCGCCCGAAATCATGCCCCTCGGCACGCCATTGCGCCGCCTGCGACAGGGTCTTTTCCAGAACGAAATCGCGGATCGACAAGGACAGCGCCGGATCGCGGAAGATGGCGCGAAATTCCTGCGCCGCCGCCAGCATGTTGGGTCGGGTGCGCCAGCGCAACAGCGTCTCCAGGCTGTCCACCTCGCGATGGTCCACCGAATAGACCGGCTGATAGATCAATTCGAAGTGGCCACGATCCAGCGCCCGCTTCGCATTGTTCACCAGAACGAGTTGATCCAGACTGCTGTCCACGCCCCACCTCACGCTGCACCGACGACAACCGGTGCAATCTCATCCACCGAGATTACCGCAAGAAGAGTTGCCCGGAGGTGAACAAAATTGAAAACATGAGGATGAGCTTTCATCTTTCACTTTTTGGCGCCCGGCCTTCCGCTGTGCCGGGATGGCACAACTACCCACGGATCCCAGCCCTCAGCGCCGAAGGCTCCCCAAAATCCCGCGCACCAGCGCCCGGCCGACAGAGGTTGCGACGGACCGCGCCGCACTCTTCATCGCCGCCTCGATCACCGTCTCGCGCTGATAACCGCCGGCGCGTTTCGTCGTCGTGCGCTCTCCGCTGTCCTTCGCCTCGTCACCAAAGCCGGGAAGTGTCCAGCGGCCGGCCGCGCTGTCGTCGGCCGTGGCGCCCGTTTCGGCCTCTCGTTTGGCAGCCTCGGCTTCCGCCGCCTTCTTCGCCCGGGCCGTCAGGATCTCATAGGCCGATTCCGCATCCAGATCGGCATCATATTGCCCGGCAACCGGCGAGAGGTTCATCACCTTCTGCCGCTCGGCATCGCTGACCGGGCCGACCCGGCCCGACGGCGGGCGGATCAGCGTGCGCTCGACCATCGAGGGGATGCCCTTGGCCTCCAGCGTCGAGACCAGCGCCTCGCCAATGCCGAGCTGCGTGATGGCCGTTGCGCAGTCAAAAGCCGGGTTTGGCCGGAAGGTGTCGGCCGCCGTCTTCACCGCCTTCTGCTCACGCGGGGTATAGGCGCGCAGCGCATGCTGCACACGGTTGCCGAGTTGGGCGAGCACCGTTTCCGGCACATCGAGCGGATTTTGCGTGACGAAATAGACGCCGACCCCCTTGGAGCGGATCAGCCGCACCACCTGCTCGACCCGCTCGATCAGCACCTTCGGCGCGTCATTGAACAGGAGATGGGCCTCGTCAAAAAAGAAGACCAGCTTCGGCTTGTCGAGATCGCCCACCTCCGGCAGTTCCTCGAACAGCTCCGAAAGCAGCCAGAGCAGGAAGGTCGCGTAGAGGCGCGGGTTCATCATCAGCCGGTCGGCAGCGAGGATAGAGATCGCGCCGCGTCCGTCATTCGTCGTGCGCATGATGTCGGTGACCTTCAGCGCCGGTTCGCCGAAGAAATTCTCCGCACCCTGCTGCTCGAGAATGAGCAACCCGCGCTGCAGCGTCGCGATCGACGCCTTCGAGATCAGGCCGAACTGGCTCGAAAGCTCGGTGGCATGGTCCGCCATATAGGTCAAAAGCGCCTGCAGATCCTTCATGTCGAGCAGCGGCAAGCCACCCTCGTCGGCAATCTTGAAGGCGATGTTGAGCGCACCTTCCTGGGCCTCGGTCGCATTCATCAGCCGCGACAGGAGAAGCGGCCCCATCTCCGCGACGGTGGTGCGCACGCGGTGGCCTTTCTCGCCATAGAGATCCCAGAAAATGACCGGAAACTCGGACGGGCCATAATCGGTGAAGCCGATCTGCTGAACGCGCTGGGTGATCCAGTCCTTCGGCTCGCCCATGGTGGCGATGCCGGAGAGATCGCCCTTGATGTCGGAGGCAAAGACCGGAACGCCGGCCTCCGAAAAGCTCTCCGCCAGCACCTGCAGCGTCACCGTCTTGCCGGTGCCCGTCGCCCCGGTGATGATACCGTGACGGTTGCCGTATTTCAGCGCCAGATATTCCGCCTTGTTCAGGCTGTCGTCCGGATTGCGGCTGGTGCCGAGATAAAGCGAACCCTCTTGCAGCATGCGCATGCTCTCCCGTGTCAGGTGCCGGCATTCGCGGCACTCTCGCGCTTGCTCTTATAAGGATTGTGTGGAACATCGACAACGGTAAGACGTCCCATCGCGGCACGGGAATTCGTTCGCAGGAACGCAGGTCCGGGGCTGATGAAGGGTGGCGGCCGCTGTTGAGCGACCGGCTGGTCGTGCCGCTGGTTCAAGGTGGTCATCGGCAGCCCCGATCACGCAGCGGTCCGCAGGTCGGCATGTACTGTGCGGCAAGGCGGCTCGCGCCCAGAGCTTGCCTCCGCCAAAGGAGGGGCCAGGGCCAATGCCTGTGAAAGGGTGAAAGGGCAGGGGATTACGTCCCCGTCATTTTTGCTCCCCCGGTCTTGCAGCGCTTGAGTTCGGCAAAAACTTCTATTACGTTGACGTTAACGTCAAATTTCCCGCAGGAGGATACCCCATGAGCGAACTCGTCACCCGCATCGCCGACAATGTCGGCATTTCCCCGGAAAGGGCTGAAACGGCGCTGGGCATGATGCTCGGCTTCCTGCAGCGCGAAGCAGCCGACGGCCCGGTCGCCCGCATGATCGAAGCCATCCCGGGTGCAGCCGAACTCGTTGCCAAGCACAATGGCGAAGGTGCAGGCGGCGGCGGTCTGCTCGGCGGCCTGATGAGCGCCATAGGCGGCGGCGGCATCATGGGTCTCGGCCAGCAGCTGATGTCGCAAGGCCTCGGCATGGGCGAAATTTCGACGCTCGCCAAGGAGACCATGGCGGTTGCCCGCGAATATGCGGGTGCCGACGTGGTCGACGAAGTCGTGGCTTCGGTCCCGGGTCTCAGCCAGTTCGTCTGAGCCGAGCAGCAGGTTTGAAGTGACAAAAGCCGTCGGGGCAACCCGGCGGCTTTTCCACTTCTCACTCATAGGTCAGGGACAAGGGCAACTGTTCAGATACTGGAGGAGGGCGATGACGCCCTGGACGCAGGCGCCGAGCCCACCGAGAAACGCGGCTAGCCCGACGATTCCCGCCAGAAGGCTCTGGAATTTGCTGAGCGCGAGCCTGGCGTCGGTGATGATCGGCTCTCCACGCCAGTAGAGCCGGCCTTTTTCATCCAGTTCGAGGTCATCGAGATTGTCCGGCGTGATCTTCTGCCGTGCCATGGCCCTAATCCGCCGAGGCGGAGCCACCCTGGAGCGAAGTCACGATCGCCTGCAGCAGGGCGTTGGTTTTAGCGCTGCTATCCTTCATCTCGCGCCGCAGCGAGCCGATCTCGTTTTCCAGTGCCTGTGTGTGGGCAATGGTCAGCCGGTACTGGTCGTCCATGCGCCGCCCGATGTCGGACAGTTCATGGCCGTGCTCGTCGAGCATTGTCTTGACCTCCGAAAGACCAGCAGCGACCGTCTCCGACTGCATCTTCAATGCATCGAATTGCGGTGCGAGACGCTTTGCCATTTCTTGGACGAAATGGCCCTGTTCTGATTTCTCTGCCATTCGATCTCGTCTTTCAGCCAGATTTCGCTTCTTGCCGTCAGGCTCAACGGCACCGAGGCCACCCGGTTCCCCCAGCGCCTGGGCCTCAAACACCCCGCCCGCTATGTTGGGCTTGGCACCGACGACGTCAAGACTGCCGGCGGACATCGCCTGAGTGTACACCACTTGGTGTTGAAAAAGTGTTAGATCGGCCTGTTGCTTGGAGCGTTCAACGGCGACGAGCTTTCGCCTGACGACGCTGATGATCCTCTCGATGTATCCCGGTTCTTGTTCCGCGGATGGATTGATCGCGGTAGCGCCAACGATCGGGGCAGCAAGCGGCGCGTTTTCCGGTCTCAGATAGGCTGGAAGAGCGGCGGTCGAAATCGATGGACCGGGTCCCGCCCTGTCACCAGCGCGGGCGTCTTTCATGAACTCCCGCCGTGCCGATGGGCCGACCTGAGATTGAGCATTCGGATCAGAAGACATTGCCAGCCCCGCTCTCACCACGGCGACAGATTATGCGCCTTCAACCGGCTGTCAAGTTGCGCTGCGCGAGATTGCCACCACTGGTCGCATTAGAAACTATATCCGCATGGCGCTGGCGCGAGACGAGCCGCAATGCTGGAGGACGTAGGACTCGGGTTCTCCTCCCACATCGATCAACCGCCGGATGCACGTCCGGCGGCTGTTCGGATCCCGCCGGATCTCATCCATCATCCGCCCCGCAGCATGGCCAGCCTCACACGCGGCATATCAAAACCGCCTCCCAAAGAATGAGGTGTCCGCCTCGACCGGAATGGCAGCGCTTCCCTATTTCTCGCCTGACGTGCGCAATTCTGCTTAAAAGCGCCTCGAAATTTAGCTGTAATTAACAAAACGCAGGTTTGATGGGCATGGTTACACGCTGGAGGCGAACATGCTCTCGAACTATCTCAATGCGAATAAGCTTGCCGACGACATGAGGGCGATCTCCAACGCGCAGGCGATGATTTCCTTTTCTCCGGATGGCACGATCCTCCACGCCAACGAAAATTTCCTGACTACCCTCGGCTACACGCTAGACGAGATCGTCGGCAAACATCACCGCATCTTCTGCGAAGACGCGATCCGCCAATCGCCCGATTACCAGCGCTTCTGGTCCGAACTCGCCGCCGGCAAATTTCAGAGTGGCCAGTTCCGCCGCCAGAGCAAGAATGGTGACGATGTCTGGATCGAGGCCACCTACAATCCGGTCTTCAGCGGCGGCCGCGTGGTGCGCATTCTCAAGATTGCGTCCGACATTACGGCATCCAAGGTCGCATCGCTGCACGACGGCAACCGCCTGCGCGCCATCGACCAGTCCCAGGCGATCATCGAATTCGAGATCGACGGCACCATCGTCCAGGCCAACGACAATTTCCTGAAGGCGATGGGATATGGCCATGACGAGATCATCGGCCAGCACCATCGCATGTTCTGCGATCCGGCTTACGTCCGGACGGCGGAATATGCACAATTCTGGGAGCGCCTGCGCGGCGGCGAGTTCATCTCCTCCAATTTCGTCCGCTACGGCAAGGGTGGGCGCGAGGTCTGGATCCAGGCGGCCTACACGCCGGTCTTCAATTCGCGCGGCAAAGTCTACAAGGTGATCAAGGTCGCCGCAGACATCAGCCCGCGCATGCGCGCGGTCAAGATCATCGGCCAGGCCATCAAACGCCTGGCGGACGGAGACCTCACGGTCCGCTTGACCGAACCGCTCGATGCCGTACTCGAAAACACCCGGCTCGACGTCAACACGGCCGCTGAGGCCCTCGACCAGACCATGACCGGTATCGTGCGTGCCGCTCAGGCCCTGTCTGAAAATGCCGCCGTCATCAGCGATGTCTCGAACAGCATTGCCGCCAATGGCGAGCGCCAGGCCGCCACGGTCGAGGAGACGGCAGCAGCGCTCGAGCAGATCAACACCACCGTCAAGGATACGACGACCCGTACCCTGGCCACGACGCAACTCGTCAGCCAGACCCGCTCCAATGCGGAAGCCTCGGGTGCGGTGGTCACCCAGGCGACGGCCGCCATGGACGAGATCGCCGGCTCGTCGCGCGAAATCGAAAACATCATCGGCGTGATCGACGAGATCGCCTTCCAGACCAATCTGCTCGCCCTGAATGCCGGCGTGGAAGCCGCCAGGGCAGGGGAGGCCGGCAAGGGTTTCGCCGTCGTCGCCCAGGAAGTGCGTGAACTTGCCCAGCGCTCCGCGAGCGCCGCCAAGGACATCAAGGGCCTCATCGCGAGATCGGCGGACGCCGTGCGCCATGGCGTCGAGCTGGTCGACAAGACCGGCCATTCTCTGCAGTCGATCGTCGATCAGGTGCAGGAAATCGACGGCAATGTCGACGCGATTTCCGGCGCCGCCCGCGAGCAGGCGCAAGGCATCGGCGAGATCAACGCCTCGATCAACATGCTCGACAAGGTCACCCAGCAGAGTGCTGCGACCGTCGAAGAGGCGAGTGCCGCCGCCGCGTCGCTCGCCGAAGGCGCACGCGATCTCTACGGCCTCGTCTCGCGCTTCCAGACCTCGGTGCTGAGAGGCGGCCATCCTGCCTTCTCCCCGAACAAGGCCGCCTGACCAGGCAGCGCGCGGAGAAACGTCCGGGGCGTCCATCGGCGGCTCGTGTCGGCGCCTTTCTTTAGGGACACGAGATGGATCGCAGGCCGTGTGGCAGAGGCAATATCCGGCTTTCTGGGTAATGACGAGCGCCCGCTACAGCGCGAACCGGATCACATAACGTGTGCCGCTTTCGACGGTGCGGCTGATTTCGCCACCCACCTGCTGCACGAAGGCGTCGACGAGGCCGGTGCCGGAGCGGCGTGTCGTCTCGACGGCCATGCCAACCCCGTCATCCGAAATGGTGATCTCGCCCTCTTCCTCCCCAACGGCTTTCAGCGTGAGGTGGATAGTACCGCTGTCGCGCTCGACAAAGGCATGTTTGACGGCATTGGTGACGAGCTCCAGCACGGCGAGCGCCAGCGGCGAGGCGCGGTCCGCCGCCAACAAGATCCCCTCGGGCAGCACATAGTCGAAGCGGATGCCGCGCTCTTCCGGCATCAGCGTGCCCGGATCGCAGGCGCGCCGCAGAAGAATGCCGAGGTCAATCTTTTCGCCTTGGCTCGATCGGTACAGCAGGTCGTGCACCTCCGCCAGCGCCCGCACGCGCATCTGCAGGTCCTGCGCGTCCACCTTGCCCTTTTGCCGCTGATGCAGGTTGATCAGGCTGCTGACCATGGCGAGATTGTTTTTCACCCGGTGGTTCATCTCGCGCACCAGTTCGGAGCGCTGATGGGCCCGGGTTTCGGCCTCTGCCAGTCTGAGCGCCCGCACCTCCGCATCGATCTGGGCGAGAATGCTGCGCCGCGCCAAGCCACTCGCCACCAGCGTGAAGGCGCTGATCGCCAGCATCAGCAGCCAGACCGGCAGCGAGGTTTGAAATGTCGCCTGGAAGATCTGGTCGGTCGGCACCCCGAAATTGGCCACCAGCGACAGGTTTTCCAGGCGGCTGAAGGCATAGATGCGTTTGATGCCGTCGGAAACCGCCAGCGCCTCGTAGACGCCTTCATTGACACCCTTGATGCTCGTCAAAGCCGGCGAGTCCGGGGGCAGCCACAGGGGTTCGGCGGGGATCTGCCGCACCAGTAGCTTGCCGTCCTCGCGCAGCAGCGAGGCCGCTTCCCCGTCGGAGGCGGCGATGGTGCGCAGGAAGGTCCGGCTGCTCTCCGCCGGCATGGACGAGACGATCGCGCCGCGAAAGCCGGGGATGATGAAGGCGCTGGCCACGACCATTGCGTCCCGGTCGCCCGGTTCCAGCTTGATCCGGTCGATGAACAGCCCGGCGCCGTCGCGCACCGCGTCGAGATAGTCCCGCTGGCCGAAGCGTACATTGACGGGGAAGCTGCGGCTTGAGGCGATCACCTCGCCGTCGAGTGCGATGACGGCGAGGCCGTAAGATAGGGCCCGGTCGGAATCCAGGGCAGTGAGAAAGCGGTGAAACGGCTCAGAGCGCAAAAACTGCGTGTTCTCACCCTCGACCCGGCTCAGCGCCGCCCTGTGCTTGATCAACTGTGTTTCGACGAGACGTTGCGAATATTGCCGCACCAGGCCGACGGTATCGACCGCATGTTCGGTCGCCGCGTTCCACTGTGCTCTGAACGACAGCGAGGTCCAGATGAGGCAACCGATCAGGGGCAGCAAGACGCCGCCGATCTGAATTGCCCGGAACCAGCGCAAGACGAGGTTTGGACCCAAGGTCAATGACGTTTCTCTCCGAATGCCGACCCACCCTTGCCTGCTTCGCTTTAGAGCATGCCGAAACACGTTTCGCAATAAGTCCATGGACCTGCCGACATCTGTCTGCCGGGCCGCGCAAAATGCCGGGCGGCGGAACGAAGCAGCCTTCGCCTCGTTGAAGAAACAAGACCATAACCACCAACGGAGGAAGACCCATGAGCGATCACGAGACGAACGACACCGCGATGAACCATCGTGAAAACGGCATCCGCAAGCTGGCCGATCCGGTCGGCGAGAGCGGTCACGAAGCCGGCGCCGGCGAGGAGGGCTATCGAGAAGCCCATGCCAAGCGGCCCGATGGCAATGCCGACCTGCTCGGCGGGCAAGGCGACGAAAACCTGTCGGTACTCGGCGAAGACCCTGAAAGGGCCGAAGAAGGGCTGGATGCCCAGATCGACATGACCAATCATGATGCCGTTCGTGAAGCCGCGCGCCTTGGTGGCACCGATACCTATCTCGTCGATGCCGACATGGAAGACATCGATCAGCGCCAGGGCGAAGATGGCGAAGATGGCCGACCGTCCCCCATGGCCAATGCCGATAATCCCGAACGCTGAACCCCGGGGTTCGGAAACCCCTCCGCCCGGCATAGCCCGGCGGGGGCGGTCCGCTTGCGGTTGAAACCGCACTGGGCAACGCCATCACACATACGCGCCCATCAGACAGGGCAGCGCTCGTCCCGCATGGCCACAAGCGCAGCCTCGACCTTCCGTTTTCCCTCGCTCCAGCGCTGCTGCACGCTATCGGCGCGAAAATCCAGCATCTTCAGTCCCGCCTCCACGCCGTCCTCAGCATGATAGGGCAGGTAGAGCACCCGGCTGTCGGGGGCTTCTTCATTCCCCACGCGCCATCCGGCCAGCCGCTCATGAACGCTGGCCAGAGCCCGGCGGCTTTGGCCGGCAAACAGGATGTCCTGTGCCCGCAGCAATGCCTCGTCGATGCTTGATGGCACCGGTCCCTGTGGTGTGGCGGTGTCGAGCGCCAGACAGGTGACGGCGGCCGTCGGCTTCTCCGCAAATAGGGGCTCCAGCGGCAGATTGCAGACGAGACCCGAATCGGCGAAATGGCGTCCCTCGATTTCCACCGGCGGAAAGGCGATCGGAAAGGCACTGCTTGCCATCAGGTGATCGACCGTAATCGGCGCCTGCCGCGTGTCGAAAACCGCAAGCTCCCCGCTTTCCACATCCACGGCCGTCACCACGAAGCGGATCGGACCGTGGTTCAGACGGTCGAAGTCGATGAACCGCTCCAGCTGCCGGCGCTGCGGTGCGGTATCGAACAGGCTTGGTCGTCTGGAAAAGCCCAGGAGAGAGCTGGCAAGCGGCAGGGGGAAGTGCGGGTGAAACAGCCCCGGCCGCCCCGCCATCAGCGTCTGCAGGCCGCTGCCGATCTGTGCCGCCTTCGACTGAGGCAGGAAAGACGACTGCTGCGCCAGCGCCCAGAACTCCTTCATCCGCGTCATGCGCTGCTCGAGCGCATTGCCGGCAAAGATCGCGCCGATCAGCGCACCCGCCGACGCTCCGCCGATGACCGTGGGCTCCACGCCGGCCATGGCGAGCGCCTCGCACCCGCCGGCATGAAATGCGCCCAGCGCATTGCCGCCTGACAGACAGATCCAGGTCTCCTCATTGAAAGGCATGGCGTTCTCCTTGGTCGGGAACTGCATCTGCAGGCCCCCATACCGGGGCAACGCGTGCGGCTGTCACCCGTTCCCGATGGGACAAGGCGCGGTTCCCGCCTCCAGCAGCAAGACGGTTCTATTTCACGCAGCAGGAGGGTACCGATTTAGGAAGCATTAATCGGCGTGTGCTCATATAACCGCAAATATGCTCCGAGGAAAATCCATGTTTACCGACTATTTGCACGCCTCCCGCGTTGCCGATGACATGCGCGCGCTCTCCAATTCCCAAGCCATGATCTGGTTCAAGCCAGATGGGACAATCCTCGATGCCAACGATAATTTCTGCAAGGCACTGGGCTACGAACTGAACGAGATCGTCGGCAAGCATCATCGTATCTTCTGCGAAGATGCAATCCGGACATCTCCGGATTACCAGCGCTTCTGGACCGATCTTGCTGCGGGCCGCTTCCAGAGCGGCCAGTTCCGCCGGCAGAGCAAGACGGGCCAGGATGTGTGGATCGAAGCCACCTACAACCCCGTCTTCCACAATGGCCGTGTCGTGCGTGTCATGAAACTTGCTTCCGACATCACCGGGACCAAGATGGCCTCCCTGCACGAAGGCAATCGTCTGCGTGCCATCAACCAGTCTCAGGCGATCATCGAATTCGAGGTCGACGGCACCATCGTCGACGCCAACGAGAATTTCCTGAGCACGATGGGGTATGCGAGCCAGGAGATCGTCGGCCAGCACCATCGCATGTTCTGCGAACCCGCCTACGCGGCGACAGCCGACTATGCCCAATTCTGGGAGCGCTTGCGGGCTGGCGAGTTCATATCCTCCAACTTCGTCCGCTATGGCAAGGGTGGTCGCGAGGTCTGGATTCAGGCCGCTTATTCGCCGGTCTTCAACTCGCGCGGCAAGGTCTACAAGGTCATCAAGGTCGCGACCGACATCACCCCGCGCATGAAGGCGGTCAAGATCATCGGAGCCGCCATCAAGCGGCTGGCCGAAGGCGATCTGACCGTCAGGATCAGCGAGCCGCTGGATGTGGTGCTCGAAACGACCCGTCTCGACGTCAACACCGCGGCCGAGGCCCTCGACCAGACCGTGGCGGCGATCGTCCAGTCCGCCCAGTCGGTTGCCGACAACGCCACAGTGATCCAGGACGTGTCCAACGGCATCGCGAACAATGGGGAACGTCAGGCCGCGACAGTCGAACAGACGGCGGCAGCGCTGGAGGAGATCAACTCCACCGTCAAGGATACCAGCAACCGCACGGTCGCGACCACCCGCCTCGTCGGCGAGACGCGCTCCAATGCCGAAGCCTCCGGCACCGTCGTCAAACAGGCGACGGCGGCCATGGACGACATCGCCAATGCATCAAAGGAAATCGAGAACATCATCGGCGTGATCGATGAAATCGCTTTCCAGACGAACCTCCTGGCGCTGAACGCCGGCGTCGAAGCCGCGCGTGCCGGGGAAGCCGGCAAGGGCTTTGCAGTGGTCGCTCAGGAAGTCCGCGAACTGGCCCAGCGCTCGGCGAGCGCCGCCAAGGACATCAAGGGCCTGATCGCGAAATCCGCCGAGGCCGTGCGCCAGGGCGTGACCCTTGTCGACAAGACGGGCAACGCACTGGAGTCGATCGTGGAGCAGGTCCAGGAAATCGACGCCAATGTCGAGGCAATCTCGGTGGCGGCCCGCGAACAGGCGACGGGCATCGGGGAGATCAATGCCTCGATCAACATGCTGGACAAGGTCACCCAGCAGAGTGCCGCCACGGTCGAGGAAGCCAGCGCGGCCGCCACGTCGCTCGCCCAAGGCGCAGAGACGCTTTATGGTCTGATCGCCCGCTTCAAGACCTCACCGGCGACCGGTAACAGTTCGGCACATTCTGTGCATCGCGCCGCCTAATTAAAGTCTTGGGCCGGGCGGAGGCAGAGGCCTCCGCCCGGCCGTCCCTACCGACGCGGGCACCTTTTTCGCCCTCGCGCATTATGTCCTCGACCCCGCCGACGACGCTCCGCGCCGCGCGCAAACCGAGGAGATATCCCGATGACCAGCCCCCTTGACCTTTCCGGCATGTCCGAGACCGAACTGACCGACCTCATCGAGGCGGCCAACATGGAGCGCAACCGGCGCCGCGTCGAAAGCGCACGGGAGCGCATGCCGGATGAAAACGGCAGCATGGGCCAGGATGTGAACGACCCTAATCATGGTGCGATCACCACCCCCACACCCCATGCCGTGCGCGATCATGCGCCCGATGACGAGGCCGACCAGGGTTACCGCGACGGCGAACGTGCCGGCGAGAGCGTCGAAGACGCCGCACGCCGGGTCGTCTGATAAAAGGCAGGCCCGCCCGCAGTGGGCGGGCCGCTCATCTCTCCTGCCGCTGCCACCAGCAGTCTTTTTGTCCCCGGCTATCTTTCGCACGTGATTGTGAGCGAAGGTCATCGAAACTATTTTGATGCCGTCGTCGTCGCTGTGATCGTGACAATCATACCAAAGCCTGATGACAAGAGCCTATGGGATAGGTTCGTCTGGTCAGGGTTTGGTGTAAGAGGCGACATGGACCGCTGTGAGGTCACCGTGATGAGCAAGGCCACCGCATCAAGCTTTTTCCTTACCATTCCTGCCTTCGAGAAGTTCGAAGGCGTGATCGATGACGGCAACTACCATCCGCTGCCCGATGGCTGGATGCTCGCCGTCGCCGATATCGTCGATTCCACCGCAGCCATCGCGGCCGGCCGCTACAAGTCGGTCAATCTCGCCGGCGTCGCCGTCATCTCCGCAATCCTCAACGGCACGGGCGAGCACGATCTGCCCTTCATCTTCGGCGGCGACGGAGCGCTGGTGGCTGTTCCCCCGGAAGATGGCGAGACGGCGCGCACGGCACTTGCCGCCGTGCGCCGCTGGGTTGAGGAGGAGTATGGCCTCGATATGCGGACAGCTCTGGTGCCGGTTGCGGATATCAGGGCCCATGGCCAGGATGTCCGCCTGGCGCGCTTCGCCGTCAGCGAAGGCGTGACCTATGCCATGTTTTCCGGCGGCGGCAGCCATTGGGCCGAGGCGGAGATGAAGGCCGGCCGCTATCTGGTCGATCCGGCGCCGCCCGGAACCCAGCCGAACCTCTCCGGTCTCTCCTGCCGCTGGCAGCCGATCGCTGCCCGCAACGGCGCCATCGCCTCGATCATCGCTCAGCCGGCGGCAGCCGACCGCGACCGGGAGTTCCGCCGCCTCGTCGGCGAGATCGTCACCATTGCCTCCGCCGACGCGCAAATGGGCCATCCTGTTGCCGACGGCGGCCCGACCCTCGGCCTGACGCTGGAAGCGCTCAACCTCGAAGCCCGCGCCACGGCGCCGCCGGGGCGGCGCCTGCAGCGCAAGCTCTATATTCTCCTGCAATATTACCTGACCGCTTTTCTCCACCGCACCCGTCTCAAGTTCGGCCGGTTCGATGCCCATGATTATGTGCGCGACGTGCGCATGAACACGGATTTTCGCAAGTTCGACGACGGGCTGAAGATGACGGTCGACACCGATCCCGCACGGCTCGCGCGCATCCGCGACCTCCTGGAGACGGCCGCTGCCGCCGGGATCTGTCGCTACGGCTTGCATCTGCAGGAATCGGCCCTGATGACCTGCTTCGTGCCGACGCCGCTGGAACGCGGTCACATGCATTTCATCGATGGCGCTGCCGGCGGTTATGCTGTCGCCGCCAGCCGGTTGAAACTGTCCGTGTCCGGCGATCCCCTGGGCGCCGATCCGTCCCCTGCCAGAATGGCATGAGGCTTCTTGAAGGCCGAGATCGGGGGCGAAGCCTGTATCGGAGCCTGTCTCATCGCGAGCTTGCGACATTGCCACCACTCACCGCCCAGGCTAGACAGCCTGCGTGTTGATCGATCTTGCCAGCTATCTCGGCCTGTTTTCCGCAGCCTTCCTCGCCGCGACGCTTGTGCCGGCGCAGTCGGAGGCGCTGCTTGTCGGCCTGATCGTCACCGAACGCCATCCGCTGACCGCCCTTCTGCTGGTGGCGACGGTCGGCAATGTGGCGGGCTCCCTGGTCAACTACATCCTCGGCCGTTTCATCGAACGCTTCCGGAAAAAACGCTGGTTCCCCGTCTCTCCGGCTTCGCTTGACAGGGCTTCCGGCTGGTATCGCCGCTTCGGCCTATGGTCGCTGCTTTTGTCCTGGATGCCCGTGATCGGAGATCCCATCACCCTCGTCGCCGGTGTGCTGCGCGCGCCCCTTGTGCCTTTCCTGGTGCTGGTGACGCTCGCCAAGTTCGGCCGCTATGCAGTCCTCGCCGCCGTCACGCTGCGGGTCATGGGCTGAGCCTCGTCTGCCTTCGCGCAGGAATCAAAGAATCTGCTAAAATTCGAATGGATCTCTTGACGCGATGCTCACGTCTGCCTGCGACAGTTGACCCTGACGACGGCCTGATGCCAGCGCCCATCTGATACGCCCGGAGGACCACCATGAAGACCCAGCATATCGCCATTCTGGCCACGCTCACGCTTGCCCTGACGACGGCGCCTGTCGTGCCCTTCTCCGGTGATGGCGGCCTTGCCGTTTCCACCGCCTTCGCCAAGGGCGGCAATGGCGGAGGGAATGGCGGCGGCAACGGAGGAGGCAATGGTGGCGGCAACGGCGGAGGCAATGGCGGCAGCAAGGATCGCGGCTCCGAAACCCGCGACGCCAAAAGCACGGATCACGGTCAATCCGCCAGCAGCCAGGGCGCGAGCCGCAAGAGCAATATCCTGACCGACGCGCTGGACACCCTGACGGGCAAGAGCCAGAAGGCGGCAAAGAGCCAGAAGGCCTCAACGAGGACCCAGCTCACGGAAAAGCGCGGCAAGCGCCCGACATCAGCTCCGCCTGCCGAAGAGCCGGTCGAGGCCGTCACAACGCTCGCCTCCGTTCCGCAGGTCAAACCCGAGCTTGGCCCTGCCAAGGCCGATCTTGCCGGCCTCAACTCGCTGAACCGCAACTACCACGCCTATATGAACTCGTCCGACCCGCGCATGGCCGCGATCCGCGATTACGCCACGGCCTATGCCGCCGCTGAACTGGCAGGCGGCGCCGATACGGTGCCGACGGATGTCACGCTCGATGACGAAGCCCTGCGCGCTGCATTGCAGGCGGCAGCCAAGCCCGGAACGGTGATCGACGATGCAACGCTTGCCTGGGCCAAGGACCTGCTCGGTGTAGGTCCGGCGGTCGGCAAGATCGACCAGATCCGCGAAGAACTCGCCGCCACGACCGTCGATCCGGGGACCGATCCCGACACGGTTACGGATCCTGACACGGGGACCGATCCGGGCACGGTCACGGATCCGGACACGGGGACCGATCCGGGCACCGATGTCGGAACCGAAACGGGCACCGATGGCGTCACGGACACGAGCACTGACGTGGTGATCGACCCGACCTTGCCACCCGAAGGCACAACAGGTGACACCACCGACGAGGCAACCCTGCTGCCGCCGGAGCAGCCCGCCGAGACCACCCTCACTCCGTAAACTTCGGGCAGGAAAGGTCAGCCGCGAGCATCGGGTCCGGCCCAATCTTCGAAGTCTTTGGCGGAGGCGAGAGACTGTTGTCTTTGCGAAGCAAAACCGCCCTCAGGCGGTGATCTTCACCCCCGCTTCGAGGGCGGCCGCGATCAGCGCCTTGCGGCCGTCTTCTTCCTTCGCCTTGCCTTGGGCAACGGCGCCAAGCACCAAAAGCGCCTTGTCCAGCGCCTCGCCATCCTCTTCAGGCCAGTCCTCGATCAGTGCCCAGGACGCCCCGAGCGAATTCTCGACCACGACGTCCTCGCCGTCTTCGCCGATCGCATGCAGGATCACGGGTTTGCTCCAGGTGGCGCGCATCGGTCGTCTCTCTCGTCTTCGCCGGCATCCGGCAGGGCAGGGGCACCGACACCCGGACCAGCGGGCGTCGGACCGGAAGGCGCGCGGCGGGGCATTTTGGGCCACCACCGGCACCTGCGCCGGGTTCGTCCTTCTATACGGCCTTGCAGTCCGCCCCGCCACTCCTCCCGCGCCTCCATCCGCAGGAGAAACGCCGTTCTCGCCACGCGCTTGACGAAACGGTCCCCCTCAATCTAGATAATCGCCATCGCGAAAAGCGACCGCTTACCTTGATCCGCCAGTGATATGACCATGGCGCGAGTAAGCAGGTGGACGAATAGACGTCCATGCGGTCAAGCACACATCGAACCACGATCCGTGGTCCGATCAGCGACTCCCTGAAACCGATCCCGAGGCATCTCGGGCCTGAACGACGTTTTGACCGCACGCCTGTGCGTGGCCGTCCGACGTCCGGAGCCAACGCTATGACCAGACCCTTTACCCTTATTCTGATGACAGTCGTACTCGATGCCATCGGCATCGGACTGATCTTTCCGATCCTGCCCGCGCTGCTGAGAGACGTGACCCATGTCGGCGACGTCACGCCCTATATCGGCATCATGATGGCACTTTATGCCGCCATGCAGTTCCTGTTTGCCCCGTTGCTGGGCGCGCTCAGCGACAGCTTCGGCCGGCGCCCCGTGCTGCTGATCTCGCTCGCCGGTTCCATGCTCAACTATTTTTTCCTGGCCCTTGCACCCAGCCTGTGGCTGCTGCTTCTCGGCCGGGCTCTGGCCGGCCTCACCAGCGCCAACACCTCCGTGGCGGCCGCCTATATCACCGACCTGACCGCGCAAGACCAGCGCGCCCGCCGCTTCGGCCTGATGAATGCCATGTTCGGCATCGGCTTCATCATCGGCCCCGTGCTCGGCGGACTGCTTGGCGATCACTGGGTCAGGCTTCCCTTCCTGGCCGCAGCCGTTCTGACCGGTGCAAACCTCCTGTTTTGCCTCTTTGTCCTGCCGGAAACCCGCACGCAAGGGCACCAGGTAACGGATATTGGCGCCCTTAACCCGCTCCGCCCCTTTCGTTGGCTCTTCACGATGAAGGGTGTCCTGCCACTGGTGCTGATCTTCTTTCTGTTCAGCGGTCTTGGCGAAGCCTATGGCACCTGCTGGGCGCTGTGGGGCAACGACGTCTTCCACTGGAACGGTCTGTGGCTCGGGCTTTCGCTTGGCGCATACGGCACCTGCCAGACGCTCGCTCAGGCCTTTCTTCCAGGCCCTGCAACCCAGCGCCTCGGCGAACGACCAGCGATCCTTGTCGGCATCGCCAGCGCCTGTGCGGCTCTTGGCCTCTTCGCCGTCGCATCAGAGGGCTGGTTGGTGTTTGCGGCCATGCCCATCCTGGCGCTCGGAGGAATTGGCGTGCCGGCGCTGCAATCGCTCGCCACCCGCCAGGTGAGCGAGGCCGATCAAGGCAAGTTCCAGGGCCTCCTGCAATCGACCGTGAGCCTCGCCTCGGTCGTTGCCCCGCTCGGCTTTTCCAATCTCTATCTGCTGGCAAGACCGGTCTGGCCCGGCGCCATCTGGCTCTCCGTCGCCACGCTCTACGGCGTGGGCGCGCTCCTGATCCTGCGGCTTCGGTTCGATGAGCCGCAGGCGGAGATCTGAAGGTCAAAGGCGACGCGTTCCTTCGGCGTCATTGCACGGCGCCGAAGGGGCGTTTCCGTCCCGCCTCAGTCCGTCTGCCGCCTTGCCTCCAGCCGGCGCCGGTCGCGCTCCACCGTGTCGGAACCGAGCTTGGTCAGCCGAAACTGCCGCTTCTGGAATTCGCCACGGATCTCGATGAACCCTTGCGCCTGCGCCTCGAACAGCGTCTTCAGGCTGCTGCCCTTGGGCGGCGCCTGCCAGTCCCGACCTTGCGCCGCATGCAAAAGGACCATGATCTTGATCACGGGAAGTCTCCGGAATGTTGCCGGGCGAACCGGAGCTAAGACAATGATGCCGGTCTCTGCCATTTTTCGACGCAAGGTGACAAGGGCGAGACTTACCGCGGACGCGACCGGGTGTGAGGGGCGAGTGCAACCGTGCCATCTGCGGGTCCGCAAACACGCCGCCACCGGAGGCCTTCGCACCCGCGGCAAGCCGCTGCTCGCGCTTGACTTTCCAGCCGCACAGGCTCATCTATCCCTCTGTGAGGCGGTCCCAAAACCCGCCAGACAAGAGGACAGAAAGATGAACCCCGACAGTCGAAGTTCGACGTCACATATCCGGCCGATGGCCCGTCTTTAGTCCTTGGAAGTGCAGGGGCTGAGGTGGCCTGATCGGTCACCGAAGGAGAAGCCCATGCTGCGCTCGTTTTCCCGCGAAGCCGATCACCTCGTGCCCTTCGATCCGGCACCCGTCGAGGCTCCCGTCGTCGTCAGCGACGTGCCGTCGGATGTGCTGACGCTCGAAACCCCGGCCGTCAAGGCCAGGGCCCCGGTCTGGTTCGACCTCGTCAATCCGGAATATGGCGAGACCCGACAAGTCGAGGCGAGCCTTGCCATCGCCGTTCCGACCCGTGACGAGATGGAGGAGATCGAACTCTCGGCCCGGCTCTACCAGGAAGACGGCGCCGAATTCATGACCATGACGGCACTGGCCGGTCTCGATGGCGATGACCCGGTCAAGACTCCTGTTACTTTCATCCTGAAGGGCGACACGCTGGTCACCGTGCGGTATGCCGATCCCAAACCCTTTGCCGCTTTCCTTGCCCGGGCAAAACGCGGCAACGGCCTCGTCTGCTCGACCGGCGAAACGGTCATGCTCGGCCTGCTCGAAGCCATCATCGACCGCATGGCCGATGTGCTGGAGCGCTGCGGCAACGAGATCGACGCCGTCTCTCGCGAAGTGTTTCGCACCCGCAAGGCCAACGGCAAGACAGCGGAGAACCAGGGTGACAAGCAAAAGTCATCGCGTGACCTCGAAGGCCTGATCGAGCAGATCGGCCGCAAGGGCGATCTGTTGACTGCGACCCGTGAAAGCCTGGTCTCGATCTCCCGCCTCGTCGCTTATCACGCAGCCCTTGAAGTGCCCGGCCGAAAGGCCGCCAAGGACACCCGCCAGCGCATCAAGCTCCTGCAGCGTGATGCGACTTCGCTCGGCGATCACGCCCAATTCCTCCAGGGCAAGATCAACTTCCTGCTCGATGCGACGCTCGGCCTGATCAATCTGGAGCAGAACCAGATCATCAAGATCTTCACCGTCGCCTCGGTCGCCTTCCTGCCGCCGACGCTGGTCGCCTCGATCTACGGCATGAACTTTCAGTCCATGCCCGAACTCAGCTGGGAAATCGGCTATCCGATGGCGCTCGCCTTCATGGTGCTCTCGGCACTCCTGCCGTTCCTCTATTTCCGCCGGCGCGGCTGGCTGTGAGGGTCGCTACGTTCTGTCGGAAAAGACCCCTCCCAAACCCTCCCCACAAGGGGAAGGGCTTAACCAGGCCGTAGCCTCTGATGCAGGAACCGAGCGCTTGCCACGAGTCCTCTCCCCCCTTGTGGGGGAGATGCCCGGCAGGGAAGAGGGGGTCTTTTTTCAGACGCGATCGGTCCTGCCTATCCCTTAACTGCCACCAAGAACAACCGTGGAAACGCTAGCAATCGCCGCCCGTCCGCCATCGGCGGATAGGCGACGTCGATTCGTTTCAGATAGGCCGCGCGAAACGCATCCCGCTGTTCCGGCGCGACTGCCGCCAGATAGGGCCGAAGCCCCGTGCCTTCGACCCAGGCGACGATCGCCTCGGCATCCGCCATTGGATGGTAATAGACCGTGTGCCAGACCTCGACCGATGCCGAGATGGGCTGCAGCCTCTGCAGATAGTTCGCCGGGGAGGGCAGCCGCGCGCGGCGGATTCGACCGCCGGCAAAGGCGGCCGACCACGGCCCGTCCCCCCCGGTCTCCTCCATCGCCACATGGCTCGCTTCACCCAGGTTGTCCGGCATCTGCACGGCCAGTACGCCGCGGGGCGACAGGTGCTCCATCAGCGCCGCCAGAATGTCGAGATGGTTTGGCAGCCACTGGAACACGGCATTGGCATAGAGAAGATCGACCGCTCTGTGCGGCCGCCACGTCGCAAGATCGCCCTTGAGGAATGTGACATCCGGCAGCCGTGCCCGCGCCTTCGCCAGCATGTCGTCATCGCTGTCGAGCCCGCTCACCGCATCGCGTCCGTAACGCTCCACCAGAAGCTCCGTCGAATTGCCCGGCCCGCAGCCGAGATCGATGACGCGAGCCGCCTGCTCAAGTGGCACACGGGCGAGAAGATCCCGGGCCGGCTGCGTCCGCTCGTCCTCGAACTTGAGATATTGCTGCGCCGACCACTGCAACTGCGTCATGCCAAGAGCCCTTCCAGCGTTGAGAACACGCCGTCAGGCGCAAGCTCGGGATATTCGTCGGGCGCGCCTGCGCGATTGATCCAATGGCAGGTGAAGCCAAAGGCCTTCGCACCGGCAATATCCCAGCGATTGGAGGATTGAAAGGCAATGTCCCGCGCCTCAAGCCCCAGCGATTGGGTCGCAAGGGCATAAGCAGCCGGTGCCGTTTTGTAGATCTTCAGCGTATCGACGGAAAACACCTCGTCGATCAGTGTGCCGATTCCGGCCGCAGCCACTGCCTCATCGAGCATGGCCGGCGTCCCGTTCGACAGGATCGCGATACGCGCCCCTTGCTGCCTGAGCGTCGATAGCACGACCGGCACTTCGCTAAAACAATCAAGCCGCCGATAGGCCTCGAGAAGATCGGCCCTGAGGCTCCGATCGATCTCAGGAAAGCGCGCGAAGCAGACATCCAGCGCCTCTTCCGTCAGCGTCGCAAAATCACGGTAACGCCCGGCAAGGCTCCTGACCCAGGTATATTCCAGTTGTTTGGCGCGCCAGAGATCGGAAAAGGCCTGGTAGTCTGGGCCGAGCGCCTGCTGATGACGCCGGACGGCGGAATGCACGTCGAACAGCGTGCCATAGGCATCGAAAACATAGGCGGCATAACCCGCCCCGTGGCGGGCGTCTCGATCAGCGGCAGCGTTCATGGTGATCTCCTCTATGACCGAGGGTAGGGTGCACCAACTCTGCAATCAAGCCGGACGTCTTTTGCTGCCATTCGCCTCGGCAAAGGCGCGCCGCGCGCGCTCGATCTCGTCGCGGTGTTTCTCCGCCCAGACCCACACCCCGCAAAAGGCCTCCGAAAGGCTGTGGCCGATCGGTGTCAGCTCATAATCGACATGCGGCGGGATGACCGGATGCACGGTGCGCTTCACCAGCCCGTCCTCCTCCATGCGCCGCACCGTCTGGGTCAGCATCTTCTGGCTGATGCCGGAAACGATCCGGCCGATCTGGGTGAAGCGCAGCGTCCCATGCTCTTCCAGCGCTTCCAGGATGAGCATGGTCCAGCGGTCCGCCACCTTGCCGATGATGTCCTGTACCAGCGCTTCCACCGCCGGATCGATGCTCTCAGGCACCGTCCCTGCCGCATGTCCGACACTGTTTGCCTGCGCTGATCCCTTTGTCACCAGACACTCTCCTTCGGGTATGTATAAATCTTTTCAGTGCCTACTTCGTAATGGAGAGTATGGGGCCTAGTTACGAGATGCACAACAGCGAAGAGGATTTCCCCCATGCAGATGACAGACAACACCATCCTCATCACCGGCGGCGGCTCCGGCATCGGCGCGGCCCTCGCCCATCGTTTCCACGATCTCGGCAACACCGTCATCATCGCCGGGCGCCGGCTCGACGCCCTCCAAGCGACCATTGGCGACCGGCCGAACATGCACGCGCTCGCCCTCGACATCGAAGACCCGGCCGCGATCATCGCCTTTGCCGAAACCCTGGTCAGCCGTTTCCCCGATATCAATGTCCTGATCAATAATGCCGGCATCATGCGGTTTGAGACGCTCGACCGGTCGCGCGATCTGACGGACGCCGAAGCGACCGTCACCACCAACCTGCTCGGCCCCATCCGGCTCATCGACGCGCTGGTTGAACACTTGGCCGCCCGCCCGAATGCCGCCATCGTCAACGTCTCCTCAGGCCTCGCCTTCGTGCCGCTGGTCGCGACCCCGACCTATTCGGCGACCAAAGCCGCGATCCATAGCTACACCCAGAGCCTGCGCGACGCGCTCTCCGGCAAAATTGAGGTGATCGAGCTCGCCCCGCCGGCGGTGCAGACGGAACTCACGCCCGGCCAGTCCAGCCGCGAGGGATACCTGCCACTCAAGGATTTCATCGACGAAGTGATGGCGCTCTTCGCCAAGCACCCGACGCCAGCCGAAATCCTCGTCCAGCGCGTGCGTTTCCAACGTGATGCCGAGGCCGAAAACCGCTTCGAGCAAACTTTTGCGGCGATCAACGAATTCGCCCGCAAGGCGCGTGAAGGGAAGTAGAAAACAGGAAGGGCATGGCGCAGAAGGATGGGGCACTTGTCCCCATAACCATTACGCCTCCGTTCGGTAGACCGCCAGCATGGCCGTGGCGACAAACGCCACGGCAACCGCCGTGATCGAATGCGGGAAGCCGTAGCGGGCAATGCAGACGATGGCGAAGAAGCCGCCGATCCGCGCCGCGCCGATGACGAGATCCCGCGGCGCATGCGATGCCTCCCAGTCGAAGATGGCACGCGCGGCGACCAGCCCGCCGCTGACAGGGTAAAGCGTCCAGGGCAGGGTCAGTGCCAGATCCGCCTCCTCGTTCTTCAGCCAGCCAATGACGAGCGCCAGTCCCAGCGCGATCAGCACGAGGCGCGCGAGGGCCAGGATGAAGTTCACTTGCGCCCTCCGGCCATCATCAACATCAGCGAGGCAAAGCCGGACAGCGCCAGCCACAACCCACCCAGAAAAAGCGTCTTCAAGGCTGTCCACCCGTCCCAGGCGATCCACGTGACGATGCTGGTCACAAACAGCACGGTTGTCATGAGCAGCGTCACCATGGTCCAGATGAACCCGTTTGCGCCGGAGACCTGCTGCTTCAGGCCCTGATATTCCATGGCACCGGCAATGAGGTGCAAGACCGCGGCCACGGCCATGTAGATGTAAAGCAGGATCAACGTCGGCTCCTGAAGGGCGAAGGATGCGTCGGACGACGCTAAGGATGGAACACCGGGATAACGCTGGGCCCGTCGAGGATCAAGGGGCGACGGTGTCGTTCATTTCCTCATTTCCAGCCATTCCCTCAAAGCCGAATTGATGCGTGATTGCCAACCAGGCCCATCCCTGCGAAAGGCGTCGATGACATCCTCATCGAGTCGGATAGTCGTCGAAACCTTTGTTTTCTGGCTTTTGGGACGCCCGCTACGCACGGGTGCTGCGCTAAACCGTTCTAGCCATGGGCTCTCGGAAAGGTCGGGAGCTTCGTCGTCAATGTCCGACAAGTCGGGAGCCATAGATGGCTTGTTCACGGTCATTTGCCTTCCTCATGCTGATCATACGCACGTCGTCGCCGCGTTCGGTCCAAACCATCACGACCATGCGTCCGTCGAGCAGGCCGATCGTAATGTATCGCTTCTCGCCATAATCGCGTCGAGTATCCGCAACGGTCACATGCCTTTGCGCGAACACCTCGTCGGCGCGCAAGAAGTCCAGCCCCCGTTCATCGAGAGCCTTTCTGCGCTTCTCAGGATCGAACAAAATGCTCATTATTGTTACTACAAATATCTGGAGAACGCCAGCCGCTAATGAGCTCTATGCTACCATGAGGTGTAGTAACCCGAAATGCCGTCCCGTTCATCCCCCCAGCACCATGTCGATCTCGCTTAGCGACCGATCCACATGACCCTCGAACACCAGCGTTTCCTCTTCGGTGATGATCAGGATGTCGGGAGCGCCGCGCACCCGCACATGCTGGGACTGCGCCAGCCCTTCGTCGAGCCCGCGGGTGAGCAGGTCCATGAAGCGCGTGCCCGGACCGGTGATGGCGATCGGCATCGTCTCTTCGGCCAGACTCAGCATGCGCGAAAGTCCCTGACCGAGCGCCAGCCCGGCCTGGCGGAAGGCGTATTCGGAGGCGCGGTGGCCCTGGCGGGCGCGGCTTGCGATCTTCTCCATCTCCGAAAGCGGCACGAAACTCGCCGGGATCGTGTCCGGCGGCACTTCGAAGGCAGTGCGCAGGATGCCGTAGAAGCCGGCCGAGGCCTCGATGCAGCCATAGGCGCCGCAGCGACAGCGCTTGCCGTCGTCGGAATGCAGCATATGGCCGAAGTTCGGCGCCCGAACCTCCAGATGGCCTTGGTGGTCGCGCAGCGCCACCCCGAGCCCGATGGAGTGGCCGAGCGACAGGGTGGCGAGCGACTGCACCGGCTGCTGGCGTGATTTTTCCAGCCTGAGCACCAGGGCATGGGTCACAAGCAGGCTCTCGTTGAAGAGGTGGATGCGGGCCGTGCCGAAATCTGAAAGCGCGGCCTCGAAATCGAGCGCTTCATAGCCGAAGATCGGAGACCACAGGAGTTTTGCTCCCTCCCGGTCGGCCAGGCCCTTGCTGCTGATCGAGATGCTGGCGATATCGGTGATCGCGAGCCGAGATCGGCTGACCAGCCGTTCGAGGGCGGCCCGGAAGGCGGCGAGAAAGGCGGAGGGGGACTGTGTCCCCTGGTCGCGCGCCTCTTCGAATCGGTCGATCATCGTGCCGCGATAGTCGGCGAGGGAATATTGTACGGCGTGGGAAGAGATCCGCACGGCAATGACGTGGGCTGCCGCTCGACGCCGGGCAAACAGCACCCGGGGGCGGCCGCGATGGCCGGCCGTCGGCAGTTCGCGGCGCTCGATCAGGGTCTGCTTTTCAAGCTCGGCGGTGATCGCCGAGACGGTCGCCGACGACAGGCCGGTCGCAGTCGAGAGATCGGTATGAGCAAGCGGCCCCTCGCGCCTCAGCACCTGCAAAACAAGGCCACTGTTCTGCTGACGCACGGCTTCCGTGCTGGCCCTCGGGCTCGGCCTCTGGCCGTCTTTCATGGGCACTGTGCCCGGTTTCGTTTGGTCCACCGCATGCTCCTCCCAAAGCATTTGGTCACTGTGTTGGCAAGCCTCCTCCGGCCCGTGTTGACAGCGTGAGAATCTTCTGCCAGTTATTTTCTCGACTGTCGAGAAAAACCATTGGACGGGGGTCCATGGGGTAAGGGCAGTTTTTCAGCGGGTCGTTCGGTGGGGAGGTCTTCCGTCGGTCCGCTATCACCTCGGGAGGTTTAAAAATGAAATCCGTTTATAAGCTGATGGCAGCCACTGCCGTCATCGTGAGCCTGCATTCCGTCGCCAGCGCCGAAGGCCTGACGGTCGGCGTCTCCTGGTCGAACTTCCAGGAAGAGCGTTGGAAGACCGACGAAGCCGCGATCAAGGCTGCGCTTGAAGCCGCCGGCAACAAGTACATCTCGGCCGACGCCCAGACGTCTGCTGCCAAGCAGCTCACCGATATCGAAAGCCTGATCGCCCAGGGCGCAAACGCTCTGATCGTTTTGGCCCAGGATTCGGAAGCCATCGGCCCGGCCATCGAAAAGGCAACCGCTGAAGGTATCCCGGTCGTCGGTTACGACCGCCTGATCGAAAACCCGGACGCCTACTACATCACCTTCGACAACAAGGAAGTGGGCCGTATGCAGGCTCGCGAAGTGTTCAAGGTGAAGCCGGAAGGCAACTACGTCTTCATCAAGGGCGCCTCGACTGACCCGAACTCCGACTTCCTCTACTCCGGTCAGATGGAAGTGCTGAAGGAAGCCATCGACGGCGGCAAGATCAAGAACGTCGGTGAAGCCTACACGGACGGCTGGAAGCCGGAAGCTGCCCAGAAGAACATGGAGCAGTTCCTGACCGCCAACAACAACAAGGTCGATGCAGTCGTATCGTCCAACGACGGCATGGCCGGCGGTGTTGTGGCAGCGCTCGAAGCCCAGGGTCTCGCCGGTTCCGTTCCGGTCTCCGGCCAGGACGGCGACAAGGCTGCTCTGAACCGCGTGGCGCTCGGCACCCAGACCGTGTCTGTCTGGAAGGACAGCCGCGAACTCGGCAAGAAGGCCGGCGAAATCGCCAACGAACTGGCCGCTGGCAAGTCGATGGACGAAATCGAAGGCACGGTAAAGTTCGCCGGCGGCCCGAAGGGCGTCGAAATGAACTCCTACTTCATCGCTCCGCTGCCGATCACCAAGGAAAACCTGAACACCGTCATCGACGCTGGCTGGATCTCCAAGGAAGAAGCATGCCAGGGCGTTGCCGCTGGTTCGGTTGCTGCCTGCAACTGATCCAAACGTGACTGACCACAGAGCTTGAGCCGGGACGCCGCAGCCTTTGCGCTGCGGCGTTTCGACTGGTCGGGAGCATCGCGCGACGACGGGGACTGCAGCTTTAAGGGGTCGCCTTTCCCGCCGCATTTCGCCAAAGAACACAAGATGCCTCGATCCGCATGGCGGGCCTGATCGTCCGCTGCCAGAACGCTGGTGCGTCCGGCAAAATCGCAAGCCGAAAAACGACTGGGGAGATACTTGTATGGCGGATCAAAGCCTTGCCACGCCTGCGCCCGTAGCCCGGGCATCCAACATGTCAGCGGTAAAACGCTTCTTTAACGCCACCGAGATCGACACCCGCCTGCTCGGCATGGTGATCGCGCTCGCCATCATCTGGATCGGCTTCGACTTCCTGTCGAACGGCCTGTTCCTGACGCAGCGCAACCTTTGGAACCTCTCGGTCCAGGCAGCCTCCGTCTCGGTCATGGCGACCGGCATGGTTCTTGTCATTGTCACCCGCAATATCGATCTCTCGGTCGGCTCCATTCTCGGCTTCGTCGGTATGATCATGGGCGTGCTGCAGGCTCGTATCCTGCCGCCGATCATCGGTTTCGAACATCCGCTGATGTGGGTGATCGCGCTTGGCGCCGGCATCGCAGTCGGTACCGCCATCGGCGCCTTCCAGGGGGCCATCATCGCCTTCCTCGGCGTTCCCGCCTTCATCGTCACGCTCGGCGGTCTGCTCGTCTGGCGTGGTTGCGCCTGGCTCGTCACCTCGGGTGCGACCGTAGCACCAATGGACACGACCTACCGCCTGATGGGTGGTGGTGCGGATGGTTCGATCGGCGTCACCGCCAGCTGGATCGTCGGCCTGGTCGCCTGCCTGCTGATCGTCCTGTCGATCCTCAACACCCGCCGCCAGCGCCGTCGTTTCGGTTTCCCGCTGCGTCCGATCTGGGCCGAAGTTTTTCTCGTCTTCGCCGGCTGCATTGCCATTCTCGGCGCCGTCTGGGTTGCCAACACCTATTATATGCCGGTTAACCTGGCGAAGAAATATGCGGCCGCCAACGGCATCGACTGGCCGGAAGGCGGATTGCAGATTGGTCTCGGCATCGCCATCCCGGTTCTGATCGCCATCGGCATCGCCATGGTCATGGCCTTCATCACCAACCGCACGCGTTTCGGCCGTTACGTCTTCGCCATCGGCGGAAACCCGGAAGCTGCCGAACTTGCCGGCATCAAGGTGAAGTGGGTCACCGTCAAGATGTTCGCGCTGATGGGTGCTCTCTGCGCTATCGCCGCCGCCATCTCCACCGCCCGCCTGAACGCCGCAACCAATGCGCAAGGCACGTTGGATGAACTCTACACCATCGCCGCGGCCGTCATCGGCGGCACCTCGCTTGCCGGCGGCGTCGGTACGATCGCGGGCGCCATGCTCGGCGCCATCGTCATGCAATCACTGAATTCGGGCATGGTTCTGCTCGGTCTCGACACGCCGCTGCAGGCCATTGTCATCGGCATCGTGCTCGTGATCGCAGTCTGGCTCGATACCGTCTACCGCGCCCGTGCGAAGTAAGGGGAGTTGAAACTCATGTCGGAAAACCGCACCCCACTCGTGGAAATGCGCAACATTTCCATTTCCTTCGGCGGCATCCATGCCGTGGATGACGCCTCGGTCGACCTCTTCCCCGGAGAAGTCGTGGCCTTGCTCGGCCACAACGGCGCCGGCAAGTCGACGCTGATCAAGATCTTGTCGGGCGCCTACAAGCGTGACAACGGCGACATCCTGGTCCGTGGCGAATTCGCCGACATCGGCAATCCGCGCGATGCCAAGAAGTATGGCATCGAGACGATCTACCAGACGCTCGCCGTCGCCGACAATGTCGACGCCGCCGCCAATCTCTATCTCGGCCGCGAATTGCGCACCCCTTGGGGCACGCTCGACGACGTCGCAATGGAAGCCAAGGCGCGCGAAGTCATGGGGCGCCTTAACCCCAACTTCCAGCGCTTCAAGGAGCCCGTCAAAGCCCTCTCTGGTGGTCAGCGTCAGTCGGTGGCCATTGCGCGCGCCATCCTCTTCGACGCCCAGATCCTGATCATGGACGAACCGACGGCCGCCTTGGGCCCGCAGGAAACCGCCCAGGTTGGCGAACTGATCCAGCAGCTGAAGAAGGACGGCATCGGCATCTTCCTGATCAGCCACGACATCCACGACGTCTTCGACCTCGCCGACCGCGTCTTCGTCATGAAGAACGGCCGCGTCGTGGGCCATGCCCGCACCGAGGATGTCACCAAGGACGAAGTCTTGGGCATGATCATCCTCGGCAAATGCCCTCCGGGGGCAGTGCCGGGGCCTGGGGCCATGCAGACGGCGTGAGCCGGAAGGCAGTGAAGTGAGACAGGCGAGGGGGCTTTAAGCTCCCTCGTTTGCGTTTGGGGGAGTTGATTAGACCTGCGTTCGGCTGAGAAGCATGGGTCTTTGTTTGCGCCCCAAAAAGTCTTCCTTT
The DNA here is from genome assembly GCF_006443685.1 of Rhizobium glycinendophyticum. NCBI lineage: Bacteria > Pseudomonadati > Pseudomonadota > Alphaproteobacteria > Hyphomicrobiales > Rhizobiaceae > Peteryoungia > Peteryoungia glycinendophytica. The sequence goes on from NZ_VFYP01000001.1 coordinate 1,163,177, forward strand.
TGCCAAAATGCACGTCAGTGGTGTGGTTACCATCCGGTTTGATCTGTTGGGCTATGCGAAGGCGGGGGCGACGATGCGGCGTGAAATTTTCTGGCTCGGCGTGTCTCTCCTCGTCGCCCAGCCGGTCGCTGCCTGCATCATCCATCGGCCCGTTGACCCTGAGAATGTAGAGTTTGCGGATCGGGTCGTCTCGGCACGCGTTACCTTTTTCGAGATGGTGCGTGATGAGGAGGCGCACCGTCGTGCAACCCAGACGCTGGCCAGTCTGGTTCCTGAAAGTGCACCTGCCACAGGCGTCAGGTTGTTGACGGATTACGCCCGGTTAACGCTTGTCGTAGAAGAAACCCTGAAGGGGGAAGCCGCCAGAGAGATTCAGGCCATTTGGGCAAACCCACCCCACGACGAACGGTTTCCCTTTGTTCCCGGACGCTATTTGTTCGCGCTCAGAAAGCCGACTTCGCCGATCGGGACCGGTTCTGGTGCCTTCATTCCTGCATCACCGCAACCGGCTGCCATTCAGATACTTGAGATACCCTGCGCCCCCTCATTTGTGCTCCCCGAGGGCAGCAAGGAAGCCCTCGCCATTCGCGCACGTCTGGGGGCGGATACCAACTGACGACTTTGCAACAAGTGACTCTACTGCCCCCTGCGCCATCTCCAGCGCCGTTCCGATATGCGCCATCGGTCGCATCGAGCGGAACGGATCGTCGCGCGACGGCAGATAGCTGCGCCTCCTCATCGATGGCATTGACAAACAGCGTCCGAGGTTCCGCCAACCCATGGAACAATCCTTCCACCTGCATTGTTCGCCTCCCATCCGCCGCGCAGGCCGCGAACCTGCCCGCAGCCGAACCTCTAGCCCGGAGGCGCCCATGTCCTACACCCGTTTCGCTGCAATGATCGCCACCTCCACCGTCGTCATGTTCGGCCTGATGTATCTCAACACCTATGCCCTTGATCACGTCACCTACAGCCAGACGCGCACCTGGATGGCGCTGCTGATGGGGGCCGTCATGGCGATGATCATGATGGGTTTCATGGCCTCGATGTATCGGAACCAGCGTGTCAACGCGGCCATCATCGCCGGCAGCGTCGTCGTCTTCGCCGGGGCGCTCTGGCTGGTGCGCAGCCAGGAGACTGTGTCCGATGTCAGCTACATGAAGGCGATGATCCCGCACCATTCGATCGCCATCATGACCAGCGAACGCGCTCATATCCATGACCCGCGCGTGCGAAAACTGGCTGATGGCATCATCGAGGCGCAGGCGCGCGAGATCGGCGAGATGAAGTCGCTGATTGCCGAACTGGAATTCAATCCGCCGGCCAATGATGCCCCCGATCTGCCCGCCAGGATGCCAGCCGAAACAACCGCCACGCCTTGATTGGAAGCAGAAGTCCGGGCCCCGAAATGCAAGAGACCGAGGCAGTGTCTGCCCCGGCCTCTCTCTTTGGATCGCGTGTCCGGAAAGTCTCAGAACTCTTCCCAGCTCTCGGCCACCTGGGCGCTTCCGCCCATGCCGACCGCACTGGCGACCTTTGCCATCATCCGTCGAGCGGGCGATGCCACCGGCTTCTGCTCTGCCCGCACCGGCTGCGGTCGGCTCGCGGCCACGGCGCCGGTCGTCGAACCCAGGCGGAACCCGGCAATGATCTCCCGCATCCGGGTGACTTCGCTGGCGAGCGAAGCGCTGGCGGCGGTGGATTCCTCCACCATCGCGGCATTCTGCTGAGTCACCTGGTCCATCTGGTTGACGGCCGTGTTGACTTCGGCCAAGCCCACTGACTGCTCCTTGGCGGACGTGGCGATTGCATCCAGCTGGGCATTGATCGTCACCACCTGGGTCTCGATCACCTTCAGCGCCTCGCCGGTCTCCTGCACCAGCTTCACGCCGGTAGAAACTTCGTCGGTCGAGTTGCGGATCAGGTCCTTGATCTCCTTCGCCGCCTGGGCCGAACGCTGGGCAAGCTCGCGCACTTCCTGGGCGACGACGGCAAAACCCTTGCCCGCTTCACCGGCACGCGCCGCTTCGACACCGGCATTGAGCGCCAGGAGGTTGGTCTGGAAGGCGATCTCGTCGATCACGCCGATGATGTTGGAGATCTGGCTCGACGACTGCTCGATCCTTTGCATCGCGTTGACCGCATTCGACACCACTTCACCGGATCGGCGGGCCGACTGGTTGGCCTCGATTGCCACATTGCGCGCCTCTTCCGTGCGCTTGGAGGAGTTCGCGACATTGGTGGTGATCTGGTCGAGTGCCGCGGCGGTTTCCTCAAGCGACGCGGCCTGCTGCTCGGTGCGCTTGGAAAGGTCGCTGGCGCTCTGGCTGATCTCGCGGGCGCCGTCATCGATCGAGCCGGTCGCCTGCGAAACCGAGCGAAGGCTGTCGCCGAGCTGTGTGACGGCGGCGTTGAAGTCGGCACGCAGGCTTTCGAAGTCGCTGGCGAAAGGCTGGTTCAGCTGGAAGGTCAGATCCCCATGCGAGAGATGCTTCAAGCCCTCGGCGAGACCCATCGTCGCCTGCGCCATCTGCTCGGCACGAACCCGTTCGGCTTCCGCCGCCCGAGCCTGTTCGGCTTCGCTTGCCGAACGGTTGGCGATTGCCTCCTGCTCCAGCGCGCGGGTTTTCAGGCCATTATCCTTGAAGATCTGCACGGCCTTGGCCATGCCGCCGATCTCGTCGCGCCGGTCGGTGCCGTCTACGGTCGCGCTAAGGTCGCCATTGGCCAGCACGGTCATCGTCTGCGACATCGCCCGGATCGGCCGCACCAGCCAGGCGCGGATAGCGAGGAAGCCGAGCGCCAGCACCACCAGAAGACCGCCGATTACGACCACAAGTGCGGTGGTGACCGCCGTATTCGTCGTGACGGAAAGGTCGTCGCTGGCCTTGTCGGCGCTCTCCATGATCTCCGACGAAACCGCAACCAGCTTCGGCGAAACGGCAACGAGGGCTGGCTGGCAGTTTTTCAGAAAGAGCTCTTGGGAGGCGAGGTTGTCCTGCGGCGTGCTCGAGTTGCGTGCTGCCTCGATGCTCGTGCTGCATCCGGCCAAGGCCGCCAGGGTTTCGCTCTTCAGGGCGTCAAGCGCTGCGCGGCGGGCCGGAAGAGCGGTCATGACTTTATCCATGAATTCTGAGAAGTTCTTCTCGGACTCGTCGATCGCCTTTTGCGACTCCTGATTGTCCTCCATGGACTCCGCCATCATCAGTTCGCCGATGGATGCGCGCATGGTCTGCAGGCTGCGGTTGGCGCGCGCCATGTAGAGAGCTGCGGTCGATTCCCCGTCCAGCAGGGCGCTATAGCTGGCGTCGATCCTCGACATCGTCTGGCCGGAATAGATCGCCGTGCCGAGAGAGAAGAGGCCGAAGCCGGCCATGATGGTCAGGAATTTTCCTGTAATGGAAATATGTTTCACGGGCATGCCCCTGTCCGAATGATAAGCGTGGAGGAGGCCAGGAGCAGATCATCTGCTCGGGGTCGGGTACGGACTGCGATAGAGAGATCATCGCGACGCCGTCTCGACACGCGTGCATCCGATGCGCGAGCCGGCGTCCCGGTTTCGTTCACCGGTTTCACAGGCGCACCTTAGGACCCGCTACATAAAAGAAAGTTAATCAAACGACTTCAAATTCTATAATTTTTACAACAACTTATTTCTATATGAAGATAAAAGAAGTTAACGCGGACCCCGATCGTAGAGCGCTCGCGCCGCCCTCGCACAAAAGCGAAGATGCCGCCGGGGCGGCCTCGAACTTGAAAACTCTGATCGCCCGGAGGCGGGGAGGGGGCATGCCACCGGCAGCGGCGCGGGGGTCGGCCGGGGCGCGAAAACCGCCCCGGCCGGGCGTTGATCAAGCCGCGCGGCGCAGCGAGGGCGGCGTCTGGCTCGTCTGCCCGCCGATCTCGAAGCGGCCGATCAGCTGGAACAGTGCTTCCGCCTCCTTGGCCAGAGAATGGCTGGCGGCAGTCGATTCCTCCACCATGGCAGCGTTCTGCTGGGTGCTCTGGTCCATGATGTTGACGGCGGTGTTGATTTCCTTGAGGCCGGTCGCCTGTTCGCGGGAACCTTCCGCAATGGAGGTGACGTTGACCCCAACAGCCTGAACGCTCTCCACGATGGTCTGTAGCGCCTGGCCGGTTTCGGTCACGAGCGTGACCCCGTTCTTCACCTGATCGCCGGATTTGCCGATCAGAGAGCGGATTTCCTTGGCAGCGCTCCCCGAGCGCTGAGCCAATTCCCGGACTTCCTGGGCAACCACGGCGAAACCCTTGCCCGCTTCCCCGGCCCGGGCCGCCTCGACGCCGGCATTGAGCGCCAGAAGATTGGTCTGGAAGGCGATCTCGTCGATCACGCTGATGATGCTGGTGATCTCCTGCGAGGAGTTTTCGATCTCCTGCATGGCATCGACGGCCCGTGCGACGATCGTGCCGGACTGCTCGGCGGCCCGGCGCATCTCCTGCACCTGGCGTCCGGCCTCCGCCGCAAGCCGGCTGGAATCGGTGACCGTGGTGGTGATCTGCTCGAGTGAAGCAGCCGTTTCCTCGACGGAAGCCGCCTGGCGCTCGGTGCGCCTGGCCAGATCGTCGGCTGCCGCGCGGATCTGGTTGGAACCGGCAGCAATCGCCTGGGCGTTCTGCCCGACGCGCCGCATCGCCTCTTCCAGTTTTTCCACCGCATCGTTGAAGTCGAGGCGCACCTGGTCCAGCCGTTCGGCGAAGCGCTCGGTGATGCGGAAATTCAGCTTGCCATCCGACAGCTGGCCCAGCGCATGGCCGATGTTCTCGACCGCGAAGCGCACCTCGGCGGCTTCCTGCGCCTGCTGGCGTTCCCGCTCCAGCCGCTCACGTTCCGACAGCGAACGGTTGGCATCGGCCTCCTGCTCCAGCCGCACGCGCTCGCGGGCATTGTCGCGGAACACGGCCACGGTCGATGCCATCGCGCCGATCTCGTCGCGACGGGCCTCGCCGTAGATGTCGACATCGAGATCGCCACCGGCGAGCCTGTCCATGGCGCGCGTAATCGCATTAATCGGACGGATGACGCCGGCGACGACCGTAAAGGTCGAGAAGGCGGCGACGGCGGCTGCGACCGTTGACAGCGCGATCATCAGGATGGTCAGCACCTGCTTCAACTGGTTGCCTGCAGCGAGATCGGACTTCGCGACGCGGATCTGCAGGTCGATCAGCTTGGCGATATCGGTGCCGAGCGGGTCGATGGTCGGATAGAGCTTCTTCTCGGCAAACGTCACCAGGGCGGCCGCATCCTTGGCGTCTAGGATGGCGAGGAGTTCGTTCACGCCCTCGTTGGCGTCCTGCCGCAATTGGTCGAAATGGGCGGCTATCTGCGCCTCTTCATCGGTCAGGGTCGTGGACATGTAGTCCTTCCACTTGCCGTCGATCTCGGTGAGTGCGCGACGAACGTTCGCTGCCCCTTCCCCCGGGGTCAAGGCGCCGGCGCGCACCTTATGGGCGGTGTCGACGATATCGACGGCATATCCGTCGGCAATCACCTTCAACTGCTCCATCGGCTGGACGCGGTCGACAACGATCCCGTTTGCGAGCCGGGATTCCTCCGTCATTGCATAGAAGGAGAAGGCAGAGATGACGAGAAGGGCAGTGGCCAGCAGAGTTATGCAGGTGAGCAGCTTGACACGAATGGTCATGATAGCCTCGGGCAGGATGGTTAATTTCCTTGGGCCGCCAGGCGTCTCGGCGATGGGTCGGACCCTATCTGATGGTGAGGGAGGCGCCATAGGAGGGGCCGGCCCGCTACCCAAATCCTGCGCGGTCCGTACCCCTGAAATTTAGGGCATATTCGTTTAAGGATCGGTAAGTTTTTGCTTCAAAAGCATACACTCAGTGAGTTTCTGCTTTATTTCGCATCAATTGCTCACGCTGTGGCGCCTTTTTCGGCATCAGGCGCCCTTCATAAGCGCGCCGACCGTGCCGCCGATGAGCAGCACGATCCCGATCACAAAGGTCAAAGCCGCTCCCGGACCGCGCTTCTTCGCATCGGCATAATATTCCGCCGCATAAAGCGCCCGCGCCGCCGTCCAGCCGAGGCCGAGCAGTCCGGCGAGCACGTCCGAAACGTAAAACCCGAAGATCCACAGCGATGGCAGGAAAAGTACCAGCTGCTCGACCGTGTTTTGCTGGACGCGGAAGATCCGCTCGAAGTCGGCATTGCCCGTCGTCTTCGGTGCCTCGACGCCGAAGGTCCTGCGGGCCTGCCCCACCTTCAGCAGGAACCAGCAATAGGTGGTGAGGGCGGCAAAGGTCGCGATGATCGTGAAGCGCATGATTTTCCAGAAGCCGGAGGGTGGCGTTAAGGATGGATTGGTAGGCGGCGTGTGACCATAAGGCAAGCAAGCAAGATTACCGGCATGGTGCTTTCGTGAACCCCGGCCACCTTGTCGCCCGCAGCCTTTTCCGCCATCATTCCAGAATATGCTTCGCCATCACCGGAAAGCAAAGACGAGACATAGAGACGTTATGAACACCGAGAATTTCAAGTTTGGCCGCGCCTACGACCTGCATGAGCTGGTTGCCGACGGGATCATCCATGGCATCGGTGTCGTCTTCGCGCTTGTCGGCGCAACCGCGCTGATCTTCTACGCCACCGTCTATTCCGATTATGCCAATATTGCCGCGAGCTGGATCTACGGCCTCGGCCTGATCATCGCACTCGGCGTCTCCTTCACCTACAACATGTGGCCGCATTCGAAGGTGAAATGGTGGCTGCGCCGCTTTGACCATTCGGCGATCTTCATCCTGATCGCCTCCACCTACACGCCCTTCCTGGTCCAGGGCGCCGATCGTCCGCTGATCCTGGCCCTTCTTCTCGGCATCTGGGCAACCGCGATCACCGGCATCTGGCTGAAATTCCGCTATCCCGGCCGCTACGACAAACTCGCCATCCTGCTTTATCTCGCCATGGGCTGGAGCGGCGCACTCGCCATGGGCCCGCTGTCAGAAATCATCCCCGGCGTGACGCTCACGCTGATCATCATCGGCGGCTGCATCTATTCCGCCGGCGTCGTCTTCCACGTCTGGGAGCGCCTGCGCTTCCAGAACGCCATCTGGCACGCCTTCGTCGTCACCGCCGCCATCGTGCATTATTCGGCGGTGTTCACGGCGATCAGCCTGGGGTGAGGCCGCATCCGCAAGGTCAGACGCCGTCATCCTCGGCCCTCGTGCCGAGGATCTGCCAGGATCGCCCCGACCTCGGTGCCTCCGCTCTCGTCACACCCGTTGCAACGACGGTAGATGCTCGGGACGAGCCCGGGCATGACGAACGGGAGAGGCGAAGGCGCGGCGCCGCCGCCCGTCATCCCTTTATTCCAGGCGCGAACCGAAATAGGCACACTCTGCTAAACCAGGGGCATTTCATCAGCCTCTGGTGGTCAACCTTGGCGCTTCTTTTTCTCGGCATTCAGAAGAACCTTGGAAAAAGAGCGCATCGACCAGGATATGCCGACCAGGCTCAGGAGATATCCGAAGATCATCGCTGGAACCAGTATGGCGGGATCCGCCTTCGACAGGATCGCCAGGTTTTTGTCAGGTACATCCAGAAGCATCACAAGGCCGATTTGCAGTCCATCAGTGGCAGCCTGAATGAGCGCCAGCACGGCGCCGATGGGCCATGCTTCTGCCCATTCTGCGGGACGCCCCGTCTGGCGATGAAAATAGTATCCCGCCCAATATCCTGCGGCCAAGATCAGCACGACGGACGTACCGCTGCGGGAAAGAACGTCTACATAGCCATAGAAGGCAAGAATGCCGACCACGACGTGGATCGCGACCACGATGCCGAGGTTGATGAAAAAGAAGCGAATTGCCATCGGCACGATGAAATTGGGCATTGATTGAGACTCCCCCTGCAAAATCTTTGGCCATCAAAACACGGCGACACTGTAGGCCGCCCTTTTCTCTCGGCACAACCCGCCCTATAGCTTTTCGCAGACGAAACAGCCGCTTGCCCGGCTTTCACGCCACGAGCCCCCATGACCGACCTCATCCTTCGCGACGCCACCGAAGCCGACCTTCCGGCGCTGCTTGCCATCTACAATCACGCGGTGGCCGAAACGACCGCGATCTGGAACGAAACCCTGGTCGATCTCGCCAACCGCAAGGCGTGGTTCGACCTCCGCCAGGCGAGAGGCTTCCCGATCCTCGTCGCCGAAGCCGAAGGGCGGATTGCCGGTTATGCCTCCTATGGCGATTGGCGCCCCTTCGACGGCTTCCGCCAGTCGGTTGAACATTCCGTCTATGTCGAGAAGGATTTTCATGGCCGCGGCATCGGCAAGGCGCTGATGACCGCGCTCATCGCACGGGCGAGGGCAGGGGATATCCACGTCATGGTCGCCGCCATCGAAGCCGGTAACCAGGGCTCGATCGCCCTCCACCAAAGCCTCGGCTTTCGTCTCGTCGGCACCCACCACGAGGTCGGCAAGAAGTTCGGCCGCTGGCTCGACCTGACGATGATGGAGCTGAAGATCGGGGCCTGACACCACTTCCCCCCGAGGGGGGAGGTCGCCGCGAAGCGGCGGGTGGGGGTGATCACGGCGAAGAGTTACACCGTTTTGATGAATGCTGACGTCTCTCACCTCAACCCACCCGGGAGCTGCGCTCCGACCCTCCCCCCCAAGGGGAGGGTGGACGGTCACCAAAACCGAAAACCCTCTTTACAACAGTCCGTCCCTGAGGATTGATCCTGTTCTTTGGCAGGAGATCCCCATGACCCTTGAAACCTGGCTTGCCTTCACCGCCGCCTCGGCGGTTCTGCTGATCATCCCCGGCCCGACGATCCTTCTCGTCGTGTCCTATGCGCTCGGTCAGGGCTGGCGGAGCGCCTGGCCGGTCTCGATCGGCGTGGCATTGGGCGATTTCACCGCCATGACGTTGTCGATGCTCGGCGTCGGCGCAATCCTCGCGGCATCCGCCACCGTCTTCACGGCGTTAAAACTCCTGGGCGCCGCCTATCTCGTCTATCTCGGCATCAAGCTCTTCCGCTCGGGCGGCACGATGGATGTCGCTCCGCGCACGGATGCAGTGTCCACCACCAAGATGATCGGCCACGCCTGGGTGGTGACCGCGCTCAACCCGAAGAGCATCACCTTCTTCGTCGCCTTCCTGCCGCAGTTCCTCGACAAGCACGGCGACTTCGTCAGCCAAATGGCGATCTTCGAGACGACCTTCCTCGTTCTGGCCTTCGCCAATGCGGCAGGTTATGCGCTGGTCGCCTCGCGCGCCCGCGGCATGGTCCGCAGCCCGCGCGCCATCAGCCTGTTCAACAAGGTCGGCGGAACCATGCTGATCGGTGCGGGCATCGCCACCGCCTCCATGCGGTCGGCCGGCTGAGCGGAGGCTAGGCGGGCGAGCCCTGAAGAGGCCCGCCCGTCGGATCGATCACGTCAGAGCAACGCCAGCAGCGCCTTCGCGGCGGCCTCCGACGAAGCCGGGTTCTGTCCCGTCACCAGCTTGCCGTCGGTCACCACATGCACGCCCCAGTCGGGACCCTTCTCGTAAAGACCGCCATGGGCCGTCAGCATGTCCTCGACCAGGAACGGCACGACCTCGGTCAGGCCAACGGCCTCTTCCTCGGAATTGGTGAAACCGGTCACCTTGCGGCCGGCGACCAGCAGACGTCCCTCGGAATTCTTCACATGGCGCAACACGCCCGGCGCGTGGCAGACGGCGGCAACGGGCAAGCCCTTTTCGGCAAAGGCTTCGATCAGGCGGATGCTGTCGGCGTCCTCGGCGAGATCCCAGAGCGGGCCATGGCCGCCCGGATAGAAGACGGCGTCGTATCCCGCCGGATCGATCTGCGAGAGCGGCGTCGTGGAGGCGAGGAGCTGCTGCGCCGTTTGGTCGGCCTTGAAGCGTTCGGTCGCTTCCGTCTGCGCATCCGGCTCGTCGCTCTTCGGGTCGAGCGGCGGCTGGCCACCCTTGGGCGAGGCAAGCGTGACCTCGGCCCCTGCATCCGTCAGCACGTAATAGGGAGCGGCGAATTCCTCCAGCCAGAAGCCGGTCTTCTTGCCGGTATCTCCCAGCTGGTCGTGCGAGGTGAGAACCATGAGGATCTTCATGAGGTTGGCGTCCTTTCTTCAATGTTCAGAAACTGGTTGAGTATCAGGCATCCGGGCCGACGCGGATGACCCGCTTGCCGAAGCCCTCGCCGCGCAACAGGCCGATAAAGGCACGCGGCGCCTCTTCGAGCCCGTCGATCATCTCCTCGCGATACTTGATCCTGCCGGCTTCGACCCAGCCGCCCATCTCCTTGGCAAACTCCGGATAGAGGTGGCCGAAGTCGTCAAAGACGATGAAGCCACGCACGCTGATGCGCTTCTTCAGGAACATGCCCATCAGCCAGCCGAGCCTGTCAGGTCCATCGGGAAGCGAGGTCGCGTTGTATTGCGAGATCAGCCCACAGAGCGGAATGCGTGCCCGTGTGTTGAGCCGCGGCGCGACCGCATCGAACACCTTGCCGCCGACATTTTCGAAGTAGATGTCGATGCCTTCGGGTGTGGCGAGCGCCAGCTGTCCGGCAAAGCCGTCAGACTTGTAATCGACGCAGGCATCGAAGCCGAGCACGTCAACCGCATGGCTGCACTTCTCCACGCCGCCGGCAATGCCGACTACCCGAAGGCCGAGGATCTTGCCGATCTGCCCGACGGTCGCGCCAACAGGCCCGGTCGCACCACCCACCACCAGCGTTTCACCCGCCTTCGGCTTGCCGATCTGTGTCAGCCCCGCCCAGGCGGTGAGCCCCGGCATGCCCATGACACCCAGCGCCCAGGACGGATGCACCGGATCGGCTCCAAGCGGCGTCACGCCCTTTCCATCCGACACGGCATAATCCTGCCAGCCGGAGAAACCGACGACCCAGTCGCCCTCGTTAAAACCTGGAAGCGTCGAACGGACCACCCGCGACACGGTGCCGCCGACCATGGTCTGGCCAATCTCCACGGGTGCTGCGTAAGACGGCGCATCGCTCATCCGCCCGCGCATATAGGGGTCGAGCGACAGGAAGACGGTGCGAAGCAGCATCTGCCCATCGCCCACGTCCGGCACCGCATCCGTCTCCAGCCGCAGCGTCCCCTCGGTGGGCTCCCCTTGTGGGCGCTCGGCCAGAACGAAACGGCGATTGATCGAGGTCGTTTGCGGCATGAATGTCTCCTGAAACTAAGGCTGATCCGCCAGAGGGTGCCCGGAATTGCAGAGGTCCCGCTGCGCGGCGTCTGCAGCGAATGCAGGTTTGGGCAGTTGGCATGCCGATACCCGGCACGCTCTTGCGACAACAACAGATCACACTGGCAGAAGTTCCATCGGTCCATTGGCTTATGACGATGAAGCCGGGGGAGGGACAGGGCTGCGGCAGGATACACAATCGGACAGCGGCCTTCGCCCCTCATCCGCCCCTTCGGGGCACCTTCTTCCCGCAAGCGGGGAGAAGGCCGGGACGCCGCTGTTTGCACACCCTCTCCCCGCCTGCGGGGAGAGGGCAGGGTGAGGGGCAAACCAAACACCCTAGCGCTTCCCCGTCACCGGATCGTCGCATGCACCATCTCCCCCCGGATCGTGATCGAAGGCTGAGCGCCCGGCGTATTGGCAAGCGCGCTGTCGACATAGGAGGCAACCGCCTCGACGCCGTAGGATATCGCGGTCGGCACCAGGAAGCGGATGGAGGCGTCGAGCATCTTGCCGGACACCAGTACCGCTTCGTTGCGCAACACCTTCTCGAAGGTCAGCCGTGCCCTGAGCGCCGCCCCTTGAACGGCGATCCGCGTTGCGTGGCCGGCCAGCGCAAAGTCGCCGGCATCGCTGTCGACCTCGATGACAGAAAAATCCCCGTCCAGCCGCATGCGGGCCGCGTTCTGCCGGATCGACACCATGGCTTCGGGCGCAAGCGTGGCGTTGAGCGTCAGCGTGCAGTCATCCCAGTCGTTCCAACCGAAGAAGCCGCCGCGATCGCCCATGTCGACGCTCAGCGTATCGCCGTCCCGCGTCATCCGGGCCTGGCCGGCGCAATCCCCGGCAAACCAGCCGGAACGCCAGATCGCGCCCCAGCCGTGTCGGGTGCCTGACAGCACCGCCTCGCGCGCGCCGTTGCCCCGGGTCGAGATCGAAATGTCGCTCGCCGCTCCCGTTACTGTAAGCCGGGTGACGCCGGTGAGGTCAACCGGACCGGAAATCGCGTCGCTCGCCCGGATCAACTGCACACTGCCGTCAATGATGGCGAGCCCGACGAGGCCGCCGAGGATGGAGAGGATGATGGTTCTCTTGCGCATGGGAAGGCTCCTGTTGCTGGGGGCGCCTGTCGGCAGACCCGTTTTCGATGCCCCATCTGCCGCCCTCCGCGGTTCATCTGCGACCTCGATCACGATCCGGGTCGACCGCGATCGCGCTTTCGGTCATGGTCTCGACAAGACCAATGTCCCCGATGCCGAAACAACCGCATGCTCTTCGTACCGCTCTCTTTTCTCGTCGCCCTGTTCCTCGCCGTCTTCCTTGTGCGCCTGTTGCGCGAGGGGCGTGACGCCTGGGGCACGCAAGGCCTCTTCCTCGCCTTGATCGTCCTGCACATCGTCCAGAGCCTGCTGGTCGGGCTGCGCTGGGGCTATGGCCTCCTGCAGGTCCTAGTCGTCCTGCCGGTCATGGCGAGCCTAATTCCGGCCCTCTCCTACCTCGCCTTCCGCGATCTCGCCCGGGAACGGCAGGGTATTGCGCGGAGCGACTGGCCGCATCTTCTGCCGACGCTCCTGGTCGCCGCGATCCTGATCATGGCACGCCTGCCGGCCGGTCTCGGGATTCCCCCTGCCTTGCGCATCCCCGTCGATCTCGTGCTCATCGCCAGCTTTCTCGGTTACGGTCTGGCGCTTTTCTGGCTCGCCCGGCTTGGGCCTGATGGCCTCGTCGCCTCCCGCCTTGACGGCACGCTGCGCTCCTATCGCGCCCTGCAACTGACGGGCCTCGCGCTGATCACCTCGGCTCTCACCGACATCGGGATCAGCCTTGACATGCTCTGGTCCGGCGGCCGCTATTCACCGATGGTCGTCTCGGCGGCAACGACGCTGATCCTGTTCCTGCTCGGCCTCGGCGCGGTCACCGCCGGCGAGGAAGAGGCGGGCGAGGGGGGCACCGAGGAGGAACGCGGCGAAAGGTCAGGCGGCGGCGCACAGGACCGTGACGGAAGAGGAGAGGCGGGCCAAAGAGGAGAGCGTCCGGCCGGGCGCGCGACGCTGGAGATGGCAACAGTCTCGGAGGCGACCGCCCTGTCCGATGCCAATCCCGCGCCAGGCGCCGCCAAACCGTCCAGCGACGATCACCGCCGCATTGCCGCCGATCTCGATTGCCTGATGACCGAACGACGCTTCTGGGCCAATCCGGATCTCAACCTCGCCCGTCTCTCCCGCCGCCTCGGTTTGCCCGCCCGCGCCGTGTCGGAAGCCGTCAACCGCGTGCACGGCGTCAGCGTCTCGCATTACGTCAACAATTTCCGCGTCGCCGAAACCTGCCGGCTGCTTTCGACAACGGAGATGCCGATCACCCGCATCCTCTTCGAGGCGGGCTTTCTCACCAAATCGAACTTCAACCGGGAATTCCTGCGTGTGACCGGCCTCAGCCCGACAGACTGGCGCCGGCGCAACCGAGCGGAGACGGCCGCTGCGTGAGCCGCCGGGCGGCCTCTGTCAGACGGCCGGCATCGCGCGCCAGGCGACATCCGTGATGATGAAGCCCTCCTTCGGGCCCGTGGGCACGGTCAGCAGCGACACCGACAAGTCCTGCTCCGGCACGCTGTAGGTAATCGTCCCAGTCAGCAGCCGCACGGCTTCCTTCATGATCTCCACCGTCGCCATCTCGCCGGGGCAGCGATGTCCGCGGCTGGCAGATCCCGCCCCTTGCGGAATGAAGCTGTAGTCCGTCTCGTGATGCCTGAGCCCCCGCGTCGGGCGAAAGGCATCCGGCTCGCGAAACACCGCCTCGTCATGACAATTGCCGTAGAGATCGAGCAGCAGCCATTGGCCGCGCCTGATCCTGTGTCCGTTCCAGGTAAACGGTGCACGGGCCACGGCCCCGACAAACGGGAAGAAAGGCGAGATCCGCCGCACTTCCTCGACAAAACCGGACAGCCGCTCCGGATCCGGCTCGGCCAGGATCTCGCGCCATTGCGGATGCCGCTCCAGGCGAAGGGCGGCAAACACGATATAGCGCCCGATCGCAACGATCGGCCGGAGCAGGTTGATCAGTTCGACCGCCGCCACCCGCGGTGACAGCAGCTCTCCATGCGCATCGCGATAGCCTGCGAGCATCGCGAGCGGCGAATCCGGCATCGGTACCAGCCGGCCCCGGCGGATGTCGCGAAATTTTGCCCTCAGCCGCCGTTCCAGAGCCGAGCGCCGCATCAGCGTGCCGAGAGTGCGTGGCCGTACATGGCCGGCATTCTCCACCATGTCGGCCATCAGCGTGGCATCGGCCTCCACCTCGTCAGCGTCGAGTGGCGCCTGGGTCCAGGCAAGGGCCGTGCGAAAGAGAATAATGTCCATTTCCGCGCCCAGCTGCACCGCGCCCCAGCGCATCCACTCCGGCACGCGCTCCAGAAAACAGCGGCGGAAGATCGCAACGAGCCGTTCCAGCCCGCCCTTGTCCTCCATCAGCATGCGCACGAACATCGCCTTGCGATGCCGGTGCGCCGGCCCGTCCAGTTGCTGCACGCTGCCCTTGTCCTGCAACAGGCGAAGCACGGTCTGCGGCATGGCGCCGACGCGTGTCAGGCGCGCGTCGTCATAAACCAGCTTCGCCGCCGCCGGGCCGGTCATACAGATGACGTCCCGCAGCATCAGCCGCGTGCGAAAGATCGGTGTATCGAGATCGGCGAAACGCCGGGGCAGAAAGCCGTAACCTTCACGCAGCAGGGAAAGCGTTTCATCGAAGGCGGGGCTTCGCGGAATAGCGCCCGCCGCTGGCGTCTGCTCGAGCGCCTGCGCCTCACGCGCCCGGTTCCTGCTCTGCACGTTCATATCCCGTCTCCCCACCGCCGAAGCCCCACACTTCGCCTTAAGATCGGTGAAACCCAGGAAGCAGGGTTTTGTTCCTCCGGTTCCGCGAGAATATTAACCTGCCGGTTCGGACGCTGCCCACCGGCGCTGCGTCCGAACCCTCATCTGTTGTGGAAAGGGCTCGGGATTTATCACCGCCGGAACGATTTCCGGGCAACCCGGTTGGCCCTGTGACGGCCAATCCCGGCCGTGACCAAATTGAAAGGGAGACCCGTCATGGGTAGTGGAAGAGGAGACGGCAAACACATCGGCAAAGGCAGCCAGGGAAAGGGTGACGGTTCGGGTGCCATGACCGATCTGCAGGACGGCATGCTCGAAGAAAATCAGGTCCTGTCCAACCGCGACAAGGCCCAGCACTCGCAAGTCCGTGGACTGGATGGAAAACACGTGCAGACCGAACAATATCAGGACCATGCGGCCAATCGGCGACCACGCTGACGGAAGCGTACTGGTCTGCCCGTCACCGTTCCCTGCGGAACGACGCTCAATCCGCCTCCCTCCCCACGGGGAGGCGTCGCCCGTGGCCTAACGCCCGAAGGTCGGCGATCACCGCGAATAGGCCGTGATCACCTCGAGAAACGCATCGCCATAGCGTTCCAGCTTTGACTGGCCGATGCCGGAAATGCCGAGCATTTCGTCCTCGTCCATCGGCCGTTCGGTAGCGAGCGCAATCAGCGTCGTGTCGGGAAAGACCACGTAAGGCGGCACGCCCTGGTCTTTGGCGATCTCCATGCGTTTGGCGCGCAACGCCTCGAACAGCTCCTGATCGGCCTGATCGAGTCCCGCCTTGGCATGGGCCGTGCGCGATGCGCTGGCTCCCCGCGCGGCCTTGCCCGTCGTCGGCCGGTCCTTGCGGAAGCGCACGTCGACCTCGCGCTTGAACACGGCCCGCGCCGTCTCCTCAAGCTTCAGCGCTCCGAAAGCCGTGTGATCGACCCGGATGTAGCCGGCCGCGAGCAACTGCCGGAACACCGATTGCCAGGTCTTCGAGGACAAGTCCTTGCCCGCCCCGAAGACCGGCATGTCGGTGTGGCCGAAACGGATGGTCTTGTCGTTTTCGGTGCCCATGAGCACATCGATCAGATGACCGGTGCCGAAGCGCTCGCCGGTGCGATAGATCGCCGCCAGCGCCTTGATCGCGGCATCGAGCCCGTCCCAGGTCTCGACCGGCTTCAGGCAGGTGTCGCAATTGCCGCAGCCCCCGGCGTGGCTCTCGCCGAAATGTTTGAGGATCGCCTGACGCCGGCAGCCCGGCGTCTCGCAGATCGCGAGCAGCGCATTGAGCTTGGCCCGCTCCACCCGCTTCACCTCGTCGGCAGCCCCACCCTCGTCGATCATCCGCCCGCGCTGGATGACATCGGCCATGCCATAGGCCATCCACACCTCGGACGGCAGACCGTCGCGCCCCGCGCGGCCGGTCTCCTGGTAATAGGCCTCCACAGATCCGGGCAGGTCGAGATGCGCGACATAACGCACATTCGGCTTGTCGATCCCCATCCCGAAGGCGACCGTGGCGACGAGGCAGAGCTCTTCTTCCTTCAGAAACGCATCCTGGTTGGCGTCGCGGATCGCCCGGTCCATGCCGGCGTGATAAGGGAGCGCCCGGATGCCCTGATCGTCCAACCAGTTGGCGATCTCCTCCACCTTGGCTCGCGACAGGCAATAGACGATGCCACTCGATCCCTTGTGGCGGGAGAGAAAACGCAGGAGCTGCTGACGCGGCTGGTCGCGCTCGACGATCTCATAGGCGATGTTCGGTCGATCGAAGGAGGTGGTGAAGACGGCCGCATCCTGAAGCCCCAGTCGCTCGATGATATCGTCCCGCGTATGCGGATCGGCAGTCGCCGTCAGCGCCAGACGTGGCACGCCGGGAAAGAGATCGGCGAGCTTGCCGAGTTCGCGATATTCCGGCCGGAAATCATGCCCCCATTGCGACACACAATGCGCTTCATCAATCGCAAACAGTGCAATCTGGACGCCCTGCATCATCTCGACGAACCCAGGTGTCGCGGTCCGCTCGGGCGTCACATAGAGAAAGTCGAGTTCACCCCGGTCGAGCGCCCGGCGCATCTCGACATACTCCTCCCTAGACAATGTCGAATTGAGCGCCGCTGCCCTGACCCCCAGACCTTTGAGCGCCTGCACCTGATCGCGCATCAGGGCGATCAGCGGCGAAACCACGACGCCGACCCCCGGCCGGCAGAGCGCCGGCACCTGGAAACACAGCGATTTCCCGGCCCCCGTCGGAAACAGCACCACGGCGTCGCCACCGGACACGACATGGTTGACCACCTCCGCCTGCCGCCCGCGAAAGGCCGGATAGCCATAGACGCGCTTCAAGACGGCAAGAGGGCCCTCGCGGCCCTCGCGGTCACTGGGGGAGAAGAGGGGATCGGTAACGGGCTGAGTCGACATGGGCAAGGTGTAGCCGAAGGGGAGGGGGCTGGCCACCGCGCAAATCTGGTGACTTGCGAGAGCTGTCGCCAGCCAGCTTAGGCAGTGGGGATCGGGAGGAAGGTAACTCTCCTCCGAGTGCCCTCAGCCGGCTCGCCTCGCTGGGAGGGGCTTCAAGGTGCAAGGCCCCGCATGATCTGGCCAATTCCAACCTATTATGCCCGCTTGAGCACCCGTGCCTCCTCGGGGTACCGATCCAGCAGGCGAAAGAGATTGATCACCGCAGGAGAGGGGATCACCTTGCCGGTTTCATACCGGGAAAACGCATTGTGCCCACCGCCGGTCAGCGCCGAAGCCTGGGCCTGGTTTAGGCCGAGCTTTTTCCTGATACGCCGCAATTCCTCACCGACGCTGCGTCTCGCCTGCAGCACGAGCGCGTCGCCCGCGGCGGCATATCGCAAGGCACTATCGGCGTCGAATTCGATCTCGCCGCAGCTCTCGCAGCGCCATCCAGACAGGCCTTCGACCGTCGTCTTCAAATCGCGGAACACCACATCATGCGCCTCGTTTTCGAAGCGGGCCATGCCTCCGACAGAACCACAGCTGCTGCAATCGGCAACCATTTCTACAACTCCTTGAACTGAATGACGGGCGCGCCATCCGTGCGCATCGTCACCTTCACATAGGCTTTCCCGACCGGCGTGTCGGCATGGTAGACGTCCTGCCACACGCGACTGTCGGCATACGTCGTCATCGACTTGAAGAAGTGCCGTGGCGTGAGCGCACAGACGGCATCGATCATCTCTGCCACGGTCAGTCCCATCTGCCGCCCACCATCGATCGCGGTCTTGGTGAAAGCCGCAGCCTTGCGCGCCCGCACCAACAGGATGACAGCGGTCAGATCATGATGCGCGATCCGTTTCTCCATGACCTAAATTACCCTTAAGGGGTAAAAATTCAAGGCCTGCGCTTGCTGCACCTAGATCTCTTCACTTTTATGGTCCGCAATCCCTGTGCACCGCAACAATCCTCTCTTGCCTTGCTGCCCGCCGGCTGCTCCTCATCGGCGTCCTCCCCAGCCTCAAAGGATCGCCTTCCGCATGCCCACCGCCCTGAAACTCTACCTCGCCGGCCCCGAAGTCTTCCTCCCCGACGCCCGCGCCATCCTCGACGCCAAGGCAGCGCTCACCCGCGCTCACGGCTTCGAGGCCATCTGCCCCGGCGACCTCGCCATCCCGCCGGCCCCGACCAAACATCAGTTCGGCCTCAACATCTCCGAGGTCGACGAGGGCTTCATGAACCGCGCCGATGGCGTCATCGCCAATCTCACTCCGTTCCGCGGCATCGCCGCCGATCCCGGCACGGTCTTCGAACTCGGCTATATGTGCGGCGCCGGCAAACTCGTCGCCTGCTACACCAATGTGGCAGACAGCCACTTCAAGCGCAGCGCCGACTTCTATGCGGGCGACATTCACATCGCCGAAGACGGCCGCAAACGCGCATCCGACGGCACCATGCTGGAAGACTTTGAGATGATCGAAAACCTGATGCTGCATGGCGGCGTCGAACGCCGCGGCGGCCCGGTGGCCGTGCATGCAGCGGAAGCCGACCGCCTCTGGACCGATCTCACCGCCTTCGAGCAATGCTTGAAGACGCTGGCGGAAAGGCGCTGAAATCAGCGCTTTGGCGTGGAAAGCTCAAATCCCGCGCCCGAGGCCTATCACCCTGCACTCCTGCAGCATCAATCCTTTCAAAACCGGGGGCTTGTGGACCGCAGCCGACAATGCTTCATGGTGGAAGGAGAAGTCGATCATGCATGATATCGTCGCCGACCGGCCCGCCCTCGGTTCCCGTTTCCACCGCCTTCTGCTCTCGAGTGGCCTTGCCAATCTCGCCGATGGCATCGGTGTGGTCGCCTGGCCCTGGCTCGCCTCGCTGATCACCCGCGATCCCCTGGCGATCGCGCTCGTCGGCGTCGCGCAAAAGCTGCCCTGGTTCCTCTTCGCGCTTCCCTCGGGCGTGATCACCGACCGCTTCGACCGCCGCCGTCTGGTCATCGCGATGGACGTCTTGCGCTTCGTCACCCTGATCACGCTCTCGGCGGTCATGCTGCTGCCCGGCATGCTGCCCGTCATTCCCGTTGAGGATTTCCCGCGCGACCTGCTTTATGCCCTGTTGCTGCTCTCGGCGCTTATCGTCGGCTTTGCCGAAGTCCTGCGCGACAATTCCGCCGTCACGCTGCTGCCGGCCATCGTGCCCCATGCGCGGCTCGAAACCGCCAATGGCCGCATGGGCAGCCTCGAAACCGTGATGAACATGATGATCGGCCCGCCGCTCGCCGGCCTCGTCATCGCCCTCGCGCTGCCGCTCGCCTTCGGGCTCTACGGCCTTGCTTTTGCCTTTGCCGGACTGCTGATCCTCTCGATCCCGGGAGAGTTCCGCACGGAGCGGCCGGAACCCCGCCATTGGGTCGCGGAAATCCGCGAAGGCACCGCCTATCTCTTCGCCCGTCCGCTGCTGCGCGATCTGGCGTTGGGTCTCGGCGTGCTGAACGCCATCGAGGTCATGCTGCTGATGGGGCTGGTGCTCTACGCCCAGGAGGTCATGGGCCTGAACTCTGCCGAATACGGCCTGCTGCTGACGGGGCTTGCCGTCGGCGGCGTCATCGGCGGCCTGCTCGGCGAGCCGATCCTCCGCCGCTTCGGTGCCTCCGCCTGCCTGCGCGCCACGATCGCCTGTTGCCTCATCTGGGCGCTGGTCGTGCTCCTGGTCCCCGTGCCCGTTCTGGTCTGGGCAGCACTCGCCCTCTCGGCCGTGACCGGCATGGTCTGGAACATCATCACGGTCTCGCTGCGCCAGCGCATGATCCCGCCACATCTGCTCGGCCGGGTCAACAGCGTCTACCGCTTCTTCGGCCTCGGCACCATGTCGCTCGGCGTCTTCCTGGCCGGCCTCAGCGTCACCCTCGCCGAACATTTTATGCCGCGCCCCCAGGCCCTCGGCATGCCCTTCATCCTCGCCGCCATCCTCTCCATCCTGCTGCTCGCCGGCCTCTGGACCCGCGTCTCGCCAAAGGCACTGGCGGCATTCGACGGGCGGTGAGGTGTGCCTCACACCTCCCCCTTTGAGGGAGGAGGTCGCCGCAAAGCGACGGGTGGGGGTGACCTGGGCGACGAGCGCGCCGCCACCGATCACCCCACCCCGAGCTGCGCTCCGACCCTCCCCCTCAAGGAGAGAGTGTCAGCCCGTCACCCCTTCTTGCCTGCCGGCTGGGCCGTCGGATCCTCAAACCGGATACCGCAATTGTTTTTCAGCGACGCCGTTTCGATCGCCTTCATCTCGCCCTTCAGTCGCGAGACTTCGGCCGCGGATGCCCCGTCGCCCTTGGCAAAGAACAGCGCCGGCCAGAAGATGACGAGTCCGACCCCGACGGCCACTGCATCATTATCCGCCTTCTTCTGCTGCACGCCGCTTGCCGCGATCGCCCGGGCCGACACAGCCGTCGCCTCCTCGCGCAGCCGGTCGCAGGACAGGCTTTCATAAAGCGTCGACGACACATAGGCCGCCTCTATGTCTTTCGGCTTGCTGGCGCAGGAAGAGAGCGCCGCGGCAAGCGCCACGGTGATAGCAATAGTCTTGTTCATGATGACCCCCAGTTGTGAACGAATAAAGGCGTGTCGCAAGGCGGGCAGATCGTCAAAGCCAAAGATTGCAGGTTTCTGAGAAACCATGGGATGCCCACAACCAAAAGTGGGGTGGATTAAACACTGCCCCGCAATGCGGTCAGGTGCTAACGGGTCCCGGCCTCCCCTTGGGGCTGCCCGGCACAGCTTTACCGTTTCGCGCGCCCTCATCCCCGATGCAACAAATTGCACCTGAGCCCGGCGGGCCACCTGTTCCCCACTGGAGACAAGAGGCATCCCGCTTGGTGCGGGGCTCAAAATCCATTTGTTCTTGCCCTGCCTTGGGCGGGGAGGGCGCCGCGAGCAGCGGGTGGGAGTGACGAGACGCCCCCGCGCGATGCGTCAGACGAATTGCGTGGCGAAATCGTCGATGGTCATGGCGGCGAAGCTCCTGCGCAAACAGGTTTCCGCATCCGTCATGGCCCGATCGAGAAAGCGGTTCACCGCGCTCTCGACGGGACAGCTGCTGTGATCCTTCGACAAGGCTATGGAAAATGCCGATCCGCTCTGCAGGGCATGGTGCACATGCTCGACGGTGATCTCGCTGGCAGATCTGGCCAGCCGCCAGCCGCCGCTTCGCCCTCCCGAGGACGCCACGATGCCGTGGTCCTTCAGGGCCGCCATCGTCCGGCGCACCACAACCGGATTGGTATTGAGCATCTTTGAAATGGTGTCCGACGTTTCGCTGCCGCCTAGCAGATGCATGTGGACGAGAACATGGAGCATTCGCGAAAGGCGGGTGTCGGACATTTCGTAACTCAGAATGTTGCGGAATCTTGACGTGCTTCAATCCGTAACATAGATTGTTGCGGAAAAGTAGAGGAGTGCGCCATGTCGTCGCGCAAAGTGAATGCCAACGGTCTTGCCATGCATGTCGAGGAGCGGGGTGAGGGGCCCTTGATCCTTCTCGCCCATGGATTTCCGGAAACCTCCCACGCCTGGAGACACCAACTCGCCGCGCTGGCCGCCGCGGGTTTCCACGCAGTTGCGCCCGATATGCGCGGCTATGGCGAGACGGAAAGCCCCTCCGAGATCAACAGGTATTCGACGCTTGATCTGGTCGGCGACCTGGTCGGTCTGCTGGATTCCCTTGAACGTGAGAACGCCATCCTCGTCGGCAATGACTGGGGAAGCACGATCGCCTGGCAGGCCGCCCTGCTGCGTCCGGATCGGTTCAAGGGCGTCGTGGCCATCGGCGTGCCGATGATGGACAACCCTCCGGTGCCGCCGACGACCTTGTTCCCGGAGACACCGGATGCCCGTTTCTATCTCCTCCATTTTCAGGAACCCGGGGTCGCCGAGGCCGAGTTGGAGCGCGATATCGAGGCCACGCTCCGCAAGATCCTCTTTGCCGCCTCCCGCGATGCGGGGCCACGACAGCCGGGGGACGACACGCCAAACCCGTTTTCCATGGTCGCGCGTGATTGCGGTCTGCTGGGGCCGCTGCCCATGCCCGCGCGGCTTCCCGCTTGGCTAAGCGAGGCGGACCTTGCCCGTTATGTCGCCGCATTCGCCCGAAGCGGTTTTCGCGGCGGCCTGAATTACTACCGCAATCTCGATGCCAACTGGAACTACCAGCGTGCACTCGCCGGTCTGAAGGTACAGGTTCCCGCCCTCTACATGGTGGGCGAACAGGACGTCGGCTTGAGCATTCCCGGCATGCAGGAGGTTATTGCGTCCATGCCCCGGCTTGTGCCGGAGCTCAGGAAGAGCGTAACGATTGCCGACTGCGGCCACTGGGCGCCGCAGGAGAAGCCGGATGAAGTCACCGCCGCAATCCTGGACTTCGCCCGATCCATCCACTCCGGAACTTGAGGGGCGCCGGATCCGCGCGATGCGGCAAGGCGGTCTCCGAGGCATGAAACGGAGGTGACTCCGTTAGCAATCCCTTCATTCCATCGGCTCAAACACCATCGAATGCCCGTTGATGCAGTAGCGCAGACCCGTCGGCTTCGGGCCGTCCGGAAACACATGGCCCAGATGCCCGCCGCAATTGGCGCAGCGGATTTCGGTGCGCACCATGCCGAAGGCCGTGTCGCGATGCTCGGTCACGGCGTCAGGTTTGACCGGCTCGAAATAGCTCGGCCAGCCGCAGCCGGCGTCGAACTTGGTGTCCGAGACGAACAGCGGCTCGTCGCAGGCAGCGCAGCGATAGAGGCCTTTCTGGAAATTATCCCAATAGGGGCCGGTAAAGGGGCGCTCGGTGCCATGTTCGCGGAGAATCCGGTATTGCTCCGGCGTCAGTTGCTCGCGCCATTCGGCATCGGACTTCGCAATCTTCGGGGCAGTCGTGGAAGCGGTCATGATGATCTCCTTGGGCGGCCGGGCGAAAGACAACTATAGCCCGCCCGGTGTTGCACTATAGATAGGGTGCCGGATGTCGAGCGGCAATTGTCCCTTGCTGCCGTTTGTCGTCGGCGGGCCCGCGTCCTTTCACGATAAACTGAAATACATCGGCTGATTTTCACTGAAACGTGGGTTGACGTGTCCGTGAAGGGGAAGTGTTCCGTTTTTGCTTGAGACGAAGGTTGGCATGTCCTAACACGGTCCCACCTTGTATCGACTGATGATCGAACACCGATCCGATGCCCACGGGGAGATGGAATGCCTGAGACGACGAGCGATCTGACCTGGATCGCGATGCTCCTGCCCTTCGTGGCAGCCCTTCTGGCGCCCTGGCTCACTGCGCGGCTCGGTGCCGCCGCTGCCTGGGTTCTCGCCCTGGCCCCCGCGCTCGCCTTCGTCCATTTCCTCGGCTTCCTGCCGGAAATCGCGACCGGCGAGCGGGTCACCGGCGGTTATGCCTGGGTGCCGAGCCTCAATCTCTCCTTCTCCTGGCTGCTCGACGGCCTGTCGCTCACCTTCGCGCTTCTCATCACCGGCATCGGCGCCCTGATCGTGCTCTATGCCGGCGGCTATATGAAGGGCCACCCGCAGCAGGGGCGCTTCTTCAGCTATATCCTGCTGTTCATGGGCGCCATGCTCGGCGTCGTCGTCTCCGACAGCTTCCTGATGCTCTTCGTCTTCTGGGAACTGACCTCGATCACCTCCTTCCTGCTGATCGGCTTCGACCATGCCCGGGAAGCCTCGCGCCGCGCCGCCCTCCAGGCGCTCGTCGTCACCGGTGGCGGCGGCCTCGTTCTTCTTGCCGGCCTGATCTTCGTCTGGAACATCACCGGCATCAGCCAGCTCTCGCTGCTCTTGTCGACCGGCGACATCCTGCGCGAAAGCCCCTTCTATATGGCGGCCCTGCTTCTCGTGCTCGGCGGCGCCTTCACCAAATCGGCCCAGTTCCCCTTCCACTTCTGGCTGCCCAATGCCATGGAAGCGCCGACCCCGGTTTCGGCTTATCTGCATTCCGCAACCATGGTGAAGGCCGGCGTCTATCTCCTGATGCGCCTCAATCCGGTCATGGGCGGAACCCCCGCCTGGGAGATCCTGCTGCCCTTTTTCGGCGGCATCACGCTTCTGGTCGGCGCCGTGCTGGCCGTCCGCCAGACCGATCTCAAGCTGATGCTCGCCTATACCACGGTCGCCTCCCTCGGCCTGCTCGTCATGCTCACCGGCTTCGACACGCCTTACGCCGTCGAGGCGGCGGTGCTCTATCTCGTCGCGCACTCGCTGTTCAAGGGCGGCCTCTTCATGGTGGCCGGCATCATCGACCACGAGACCGGCACCCGCGACATCCGCCTGCTCGGCGGCTTGCGCAAGCTGATGCCGATCACCTTCGCCGCCGCCATCCTCGGCGGCATCTCCATGGCAGGTCTTCCGCCGCTCTTCGGCTTCCTCGCCAAGGAAGAGATCTATGCCGCACTCGCGGGCGCTAACCCCCGTGCCATCCTCTTCACCGCCGTTGCTGTGATCGGCAACGCGCTGATGTTCGTCATCGCCTTCGCCGTCGGTCTTAAACCTTTTGTCGGTGCGGAGACGAAGACGCCGAAACACGCCCATGAAGGACCGATCCTCCTCTGGCTCGGCCCGCTGGTGCTCGCCCTTCTGTCTTTCGGCGGCGCCGTTCTCTCCTCGCTCAGCCACCGCTACGTCACTTCGCCGATGGCGAGCGCCATCGACGGCGAACCGCAGATGGTCACCATCAGCCTCATCCCCCATGTCGGTGTGCCGCTCGCGCTTTCGGTTCTGACGATTGTGCTCGGTGTGGTCCTCTATCTCGGCCTCGAGCGCCTGCGCGCCACCGTCGATCGTGTTGTGATCGGCCTCGGCATCAGTCCCGACCGCGGCTTCGACCATTTCGTCGCCGGCCTCGTCGCGCTCTCGGTGCGTGTGACACGCGTCATCCACAACGGCCGGCTGGAAGTCTATATCACCACCACCTTCATCCTCGTGGCGCTCGTCCTGCTGGTCACGCCGGTCGTCTATGGCGAACTGCCGGCCGTGCCTGTCTGGCCCGCCGATCTCGGCCTTGCAGAAGCCGCCTTCCTCGCCATCGCGGTGATCGGGGTCGCAGCCGTCCTCTCCGCCCGCGATCGCCTCACCGCCATCGTCTGCCTCGGCATTCAGGGCTTTGCGCTCGCCGTGCTTTTCCTGCTCTTCGGCGCGCCGGATCTCTCCTTCACCCAGTTCATGGTAGAAACACTCTCCGTCGTCATCCTCGCCCTGGTCATGACGCGGCTCAGGCTCTCGCTCACCGATCACCGCCCGCTCATTGCCCGCCTGCTCGACGGCGCGGCCGCCATCGCCTGCGGCATCGGCTTTGCACTCCTGTTGATCCGCGCCACATCTGCCCCCTTCGATGCCACCCTGACGGAATTTTTCGCCGCCTATTCCAAGGCGATCGCCCACGGCGCCAATGTCGTCAACGTCATCATCGTCGACTTCCGCGGCGTCGACACGCTGGGCGAAATCTCCGTCGTCATGATCACCGGGCTCGCCATCCTCGCGCTCATCCGCGTCCGTGTTGCCCCGGCAACGCCCACCGCCTCCGTCGTCTCTCCGCCATCAGGCTCCTTTGGCGATGTGAAGGGCAAGAAGAAGGGGAAGGTCAAGTAATGGTGGCACCTGTTCTGGATCGGCCTTCGACCCACTGCGCCAAATCAGTCGCTTGCGCTATTGGCTGGCCTTCGGCCCGACCCCCTCTGTCGGCTACGCCGACATCTCCCCCTCTAGGGGGGAGATTGCCGGCCACCGCCATGCCCGCCTCGGGGAAGCGTGCTGACCGTCCCACCCTCCTGACCATTCCATCCCGTCAGCGGAAATCGCAGAGGCCCGCCGCCTTCCGATCTCCCCCCTTGAGGGGGAGATGCCCAGCAGGGCAGAGGGGGGTAATCCTGTACTCCGCCGCCGCCCCGTCAGGGCAGAGGGGGGTACAACTTGCACCTCCGGATCAAGTCTCCGTCCACCTCTCTCTGGAGGCCCCGCGATGAACACCCTGATCTTCCGCACCTTCGCGCCCTTCCTCACCGCGCTGATGCTGCTGTTTTCGATCTTCGTCCTCTTGCGCGGCCACAACGAGCCGGGCGGCGGCTTCATCGGCGGGCTGATCGGTGCCTCCGCCTTTGCCATTTACGGCATCGCCTTCGGCGTCCAGGCCGTGCGCCGCGCGCTCTGGTTCCACCCGATGTCGATCGCCGGCTGCGGCCTGCTCATCTCGACGCTGTCGGGCTTCGTCTCCGCGCCGCTCGGGCTGCCCTTCATGACAGGCGTATGGATTTACCCGACCCTCTTCGGCGTCGAAGTACCGCTCGCCACCGTCGTCTCCTTTGATATCGGCGTCTATCTCGTCGTTGTCGGCACCTTCACCTCGATCGCGCTGGCGCTGGAAGAAAGGGATGACGCCTGATGGAACCCGTCTTCGCCCTCGTCGTCGGCATTTTCTTCGCCGCCGCCTTTTATCTGATGATGTCGAAACACATCATCCGCGTGCTGCTGGGCGTGGTCCTGCTCGGTAATGCCGTCAACATGCTGATCTTCACCGCCGGTCGCCTGACGCCCGCCATCCCGCCGATCATCCCCGCCGGTGAGACGGTGCTGCCGGCGGGCACCGCCAATCCTCTGCCGCAGGCGCTGATCCTCACCGCCATCGTCATCTCCTTCTCCTTTTTCTGCTTCCTGCTGGTCCTGACCTGGCGCGCCTATCAGGACTTGGGCACCGACAACACCGACGACATGCGCGTCGCCGAGCCGGTGGACGACCCCGCACCGCCGATGGGGTATTGAGGATGGGGCGTGTGCGCGAAACGATGTATGGCGGCTTTGGACGAAACCCCCTCTGGCCTGCCGGCCATCTCCCCCACAAGGGGGGAGAAGACTCGTGGCGGCCGTGCGGATCCAATCTGCAGGGACGTCTTGTGAGAGAGTGCCGCCGGGTCAAGCCCACCCCCTTGTGGGGAGGGTTTGGGAGAGGCCTTGTTTCACCCGCCACCGCCACCCGCATTCCACCCACCGCATTCCCTGGAGGTCACGCCTGATGGCCAGTCCCGCCACCACCGCCGTCGACCTTACCGCAGCCCTTGTCGCTGCCCCGGTGGACAGCACCCAATGGCTCGCCGTGCTGCCGATCGGGATCTGCCTTGGCGTCGGCGCGCTGCTGATGATGATCCGTCATCGCACCGAATGGCATGCGCCGGTGGCGCTGGCCGGTCTCGCAATTCTGGTGCTTGTCGACATCCTGCTCCTCTCCAAGGTGCTGACCAACGGCCCGCTCACCATGATGATGGGCCGCTGGCGCCCGCCCTTCGGCATCGCGATCACGGTCGATCTCACTGGCGCGCTTCTCGCGCTCGCCGCCGCCATCGTCGCCTTCGCCTGCGCGCTCTATGCCAAGATCGATATCTCCACCAGCGGCCGCCGCTACGGCTTCTATCCGCTGCTCATGGTGCTGATGGCCGGCGTCTCCGGCGCCTTTCTGACCGGCGACCTCTTCAACCTCTATGTCTGGTTCGAGGTCCTGCTGATCTCCTCCTTCGGCCTCCTGATCCTGGGCTCGGAGCGCGCGCAGATCGACGGTGCGCTGAAATATGCCGTGCTGAACCTGATCGCGACAACGCTCTTCCTGATCGCCACCGCCTATCTCTATGCCATCTTCGGCACGCTCAACATGGCCGACATTGCCCGCAAGGCACCGGCCCTGTCCGCAACCGCTCCCTTGATGACGCTGGCCGCCCTCTTCGTGCTCGCCTTTTCGATGAAGGCCGCAGCCTTCCCGGTCAATTTCTGGCTGCCCGCCTCTTATCACACGCCGCGTGTGGTGGTGTCGGCTCTGTTTGCCGGCCTGCTCACCAAGGTGGGGGTCTATGCGCTGCTGCGCGTCATGGTCATGCTGCTGCCGATCGAACGCGAGGGTCTGAGCTTTGCCATTGCGGTCATGGCGGCGCTCACCATGATCCTTGGCGCCATGGGAGCACTTGCGCAGAATGACATCCGTCGCTTCCTCGGCTTCATCGTCATTGCCGGCATTGGCAATATCCTGGCAGGGGTGGCCATCGGAGGTGCCGTCGCGGTTGGCGGCGCGATCTTCTACGCGCTCCATTCGATCCTGCTGATGACGGCGCTCTATCTGGTCTCCGGCGAAATGGGCCGCCTTGGCGGCGGCTTCGGCCTCGACCGCCTGCGTGGGCTCTGGACTTCGGCGCCCGTCTTTGCTGCCGTGTGCCTCGCCCTCTTCTTTGCCGCAAGCGGCCTGCCGCCCTTTTCCGGCTTTTGGCCCAAGGCGATCCTGGTCAAGGCTTCGCTCGATATCGGCGCCTGGTGGCTGGCGGCCAGCATCCTCGTATCCGGCTTCCTGATGACGATGGCCTTCGGGCGCCTCTTCCTCTTCGCCTTCTGGCGTCCGGCGGCCGAGACCGTGACCACCCCGGCAGTGCCGGGCGGGCCGCCACCGGTATCGGTGCCCTCGCTCTCGCTCGCTCGCTCCGAAAACCGCTGGCGCCTTGCGCCGATCGTCATCCTGTCGGCTTTCGTCGTCGGCTTCGGTCTCTTCCCCGAACGCCTGATCCTCGCCACCCAGCAGGCAGCCTCTGATCTTGCCGATCCCTCGGCCTATATCCGCTCCGTCTTCCCCGAAGGAGATGTCCGATGACCGCGACCGCAATCGCCGTTCTGATGGCCGTCGTCTGGGCCATCGTCTCGGGCAGCTTCTCGCTGCACAATCTGCTCTTCGGCTTCGTCTTGTCGCTGCTCACGCTCTCGCTGCTGCGCGGCCACCGCCCGGGATCGGGCGAAACCAGCCGCACCCTGCGCATCCTGTCGCTGCTCTGGCTCTTCCTGGTCGAACTGGCCAAATCCGCCTGGCGCGTCGCAGTGCTCGCCACCCGACCGAAACTTGACCTGCACCCTGGCATTTTTGCCTATCCACTGCGCGTCCAGGGCGATTTCCAGATCAGCCTGCTTGCCAACCTGATCACGCTCACGCCCGGCACGCTTTCGGTCGACGTGTCTGCCGACCGCAGCACGCTCTACATCCATGCCGTCGATTGCACCGATCTCGAAGCCGCCCGCCGCGACATCGCCGATGGCTTCGAGGCGAAGATCATGGAGGCCTTCCCGTAATGACGCCGGAACTGATCGTCGAAACCGCCGGACGCTTCGCACTCGTCGTCCTCATTCTTGCTACCCTGCTCACTGTCTGGCGCGCGGTGGTCGGCCCGACCCTCCCGGATCGGGTAGTGGCACTCGACATGCTCGTCGGCATCGTCATCGGCTTCATTGCCGTCACCGCGCTCAGAACCGGCTATACGCTCTATGTCGATATCGCCATTGCGCTCGGCCTTGTCGGTTTCCTCGCCACCGTCGCCTTCGCCCGCTTCATTCTGGTCCGGGGCAATGCGAGCGAAGCCGCAGCGCAAGGCGCATCCGCGAGCGGCAAGGTCTCGGCGGAGGGAAAATCGGCGGGCAAGAAACTGCCCAAGACCGTCCGCGGAGCGGGCGGCGTAAAGAAGGAGGGCAGGTGATGTCCGAACCGCTCCAGATCGTGCTTGCCCTCGCCATCGCCGCCCTGATCGTCATCGGCGCGCTCTTCTCGCTGGTCGCCGCCATCGGCCTTGTCCGCTTTCCGGATGTCTATACCCGCATGCACTCCGCCTCCAAGGCCGGCACGGTCGGCTCCGGTCTGCTTTTGCTCGCCGTCGGCATCCATTCGGGCGATCTCTCAACCTTCGGCCGCGCCATGGCCGGCATCGTCTTCTTCATCCTGACGGCGCCCGTCGCTGCCCATCTGCTCGCCCGTGCTGCCCACAAGGCCGGATACAAGTTGTCCGATGTATCGGTGCGTGATGATATGAGTAAATAGACATTCATCAGTGATCAGAAGTTACGTCAATTGAATTTTTACAATCGTGGCGCGGTGTCTGGCGAGAAATCCCAGCACAGAGCAATAAAGCTGCTTTGTACCCATGATATTTAGTAGAAATAACAGGTGGACATTTGTCGGCAGGGTGCTAATCCAGTGCTCAGTGAGCTGATCTGTTGTCTATCTGGCTCCATCAACGCATTTTCCGCTTGCCTATTGTAGGCAGTCAAGTATTGGCGACAATGTGCTGATGGTGTTGCGAAACGGGATTGCATCGCAATTCTGGGGCTTGATCCGGTCATATGTGGGGGCTGAGAGTGTTCTGTACCTGTTCTGGTTGGGGCCGGTAGGTACAAGGTTGATATCTTTGACACGCGTATCGGCGGACGCGCGTGATCCTTGAACAGGAGAATGACATGAGTGAAGTAGAACAAGGCCCTGGATCGCAGCTTTTGGTGGAACTGACGGCTGACATCGTCTCGGCCTATGTCAGCAACCACGTGGTACCGGTGACCGACCTGACCAATCTGATTGCCGATGTGCACATGGCGCTGAGCAACACCTCCTCGCCGACCCCGGCGCCGGTGGTGGTCGAAAAGCCGAAGCCCCCGGTTCCGATCCGCAAGTCGATCGAGGACGACTATCTGATCTGCCTGGAAGACGGCCAGAAGTTCAAGTCGCTGAAGCGCCACCTGATGACCCATTACAACATGACGCCGGAAGAATACCGCGAGAAGTGGGGCCTGCCGGCCGATTATCCGATGGTCGCCCCCGCCTATGCCGAAGCCCGCTCGCGCCTCGCCAAGGAGATGGGCCTCGGCCAGCGCCGCAAGCGCGGCAAATAAGCTTTCCGCCTTGTGGGGTGGTACATGGAACGGCCGGGCCCTCGGGTCCGGCCTTTTTTGCATGAGTGGAGCGGAAAATATTCCTGCTTGATGCTGCAGCTAGGGGCCTTGCACCGGCACCTTCGCGCCGGCGTGCTGACGAACCCTCCAGCTTCAGGCGGCAGCGGCGAGCGCTTCGATGCCGTGTTTCGCCATCGCGGCGCCAATACGCGCAAAATCCGGCGCACCGCTTGCACGCTCGGCTGAGCCGATATCGCGAAAGAAGGCAACCATGCTCGCTTCGAGCATCACCAGCATGCGCACCGGCTTGCGGCTTTCATTGACATAGTTGTGGGGCACCCGGCTCGGAATCCGGACCGATGTGCCGGGCCCGGCATGGATAACCGCCGGGGGGCCGTCAGAACCGAACTGGCGCAAGGTGAGCTGTCCCTCCAGAATGTAGAAGAGTTCTGCAGACTCGTGCGTGTGAGGCGGGGTACCGGAGCCAGAAGGCACCTCGATATCCAGGAGCTCGATTGACGAGCCGGGCAGGTTGCCGAGAAAGCGTATCTTGTCGGCGACCACCCAACGGCAATCGGCGTTGGAGGGATGGGTTACGTCTATGGTCATCGCGTATCTCCTTTGGCTGCGATGGTTGCGTCCGCCGCAGTTTCGCCCGATCCGATCGCGGACAGGATCAGTTCGAGCGCCCAGGAAGCAGCCTCGCCGGCCTGGGTGCCGTCGAGACCGCCGTAATCTTTGAGAACCTCCCATGCGGAGGCGGAGTAGAGGAGGTGCGCCAGCGCTTCGACCTTGCGGCGCTCCGCCTCCGATAGCTTGTCGAGGGCGGGAGCCAGTGCTGCCGAGAAGTCCCGACGCCGATCGGCAATGGTGCCCGCCCGCATCGCCCGCCCGGTGCTGGAGTGGATCGCTCCCCGAATGGCGGCCTCATGCGCGTCGAAGAGCGGAAACGCCTGGCGCGGCCCGTCGAACACGTCCTGCGGGGCCATTGGCTTCACCGAAGCGCCGATACGCTCATTGAGCCAGGGCCAGAATGCCCGCAGCAATTCGTCCTTGCTTTCGAAATGCCGGAAGATCGTCCGCCGCTGCACACCCGCCTGGGCCGCAATCGCATCCATGCCGATATCATCCGGGTTAGCCGCAGACTCCATTAGGATGAACAGGGCAGACAGGATCGCCTCGCGGGTCTCGCGGAACTGTGCCGCGCGGATCGGGCTATTGTAGTTACGGGTCTCGGACAAGGCTGCATCTCCAAATTAATGACACCATGAGTGCCATTAATTTAAGGCGTTGTCAATTCATGTCTCTATGTGTGACGTCAATATTTCACGGTGACCGATGGACTGCCTGAGCAATCCTGCCCTTGGCTCCACACCGAAGGCAAGCCGGAAATCGGGTATCGTTCCTGACGAGGTCTGGAAGGGCCGCAGCTATCCCTCAATTTCGGGGGTTTCTTTCCCCTCAATCTCTGCTAGCAATATAGGAAGAAAATCCTATACGGAGAGCGCCATGCAGAGTGAACCAGTGACGCCGCCAGTTTATACCCTTCGGCCGGTCACCCCTGTCGACCTTGAACCGGGCCCGACGCCGGACGGCAAGCCGCATCCGCAGCACCGGATCGGGGAAGGTGGGGAAGGGCACCCGCAGCCCGAAGACGGGGGAGGCGGCTCTGAGGACGACCACGTTGTCGACGCTGACCCCGACGCGCCGGACCGCCCGCTGACGCCCGAGCGCCGGTTGCTCTGCATGATCGTCCGCCAGCTCACCCAGGAATTGCTGCAGGCCATCGGTATCGAGAGCGACAGCGGCGGGCGCCGCCGCAGTGCCGGCCATGTCCGCCAGGTCGCCATGTATGTCTGCCACGTCGCCTATTCCATGCCGATGGGCGAGGTCGCCCAGGCATTCGGCCGCGACCGCTCCACCGTCGGCCATGCCTGCCGCATGGTCGAAGACCGCCGCGACGATGCCGCCTATGACGGTTTCGTCACCATTGTCGAGCGCATGGCAAGCGCCGTCTATCTGCTCGCAGGACGCCGCCCATGACCCGGACTTTCCAAGGCAATCCGAACGCCCAACCGGACACCAAGTCCAGCGCCCCTTCGAAAAGCCCCGCAGGCACCCAGTTGGGCCGGCCACTGGCCGCACGCCCGCCTGCCGCGTCGCATGTCGCAAAGCGCAAGCCGCTGTCCGCCCCGCTCGAAAGCGCTGTGGACCGCCCTCAGCAGAAGCGCGCCCGCCTGCTTCTGCGCCGGGTGCTTGCAGGCCCCGTCCCGTTGTTTTCGCCAGCCGAGGCGCAGGCACACCCGCCCGCCGATCTCGACGCAGAACTCGTTGATCGCCTTATCGCCGAGGGCCTGTTGATCCGCACCGATGATCATCTCTGCGCCACATCGGAGACAGCCGCCTATCTCCGCCGCGCGCTGTGCGACGAGGCCGGCGACCCCTTCGCCGACCAGCACCGCACGCTGGAGCCGCAGGTGCTGGTCACGCCGGAGGGCCGCCAGCCCGTGCGCCGCAATCTGGCCGAATCCCCGCTCTTCCCGCTGCTGCGGCTGAAGGAGAAGGATGGCCGGCCCTTCCTCCCCGAAGAGGCCGTCGCGGCCGGCGACCGGCTCGCCGCCGATTTCGATTTCGGCAATCTGCAGCCGCGCATCACCGCCAGCTGGCAGCCGCGCCTGTCGACCCGGGTCAAGGGTGCCGCACCCGCAGGCCCCGAACTTTCCGACAGCCGCATCGCCGCCCGCGCCCGCGTCAACCGCGCCATCGAGGCCATGGGGCCGGAACTCGCAGGCGTCGCCCTCGATATCTGCTGCTTCGGAAAGGGCCTGGAAATCGTCGAGCGCGAACGCCAATGGCCGGCCCGTTCCGCCAAGCTCATGCTCCGCACCGCGCTCATGGCACTCGCCCGCCACTACACCCCGCCGGTGGCGAAACCCCGCACCCGCCACTGGGGCGCCGAGGGCTTTCGACCGGAGATGGAGGGAGGATGAAGTTGGCGAGCAAAAAAGTCTGGTGTCCAGGCGGGCCGGTCACACCATCCGCCGCGCCGCCTCTTCGCGGATGCGCTGGATCATCGAGCGCAAACCATTGGCGCGCTGCGCCGTGAGGTGTTCCAGCAGACCGATCTGCTTGAACAGGTCGAGCGCATCGAAGGCGACGACCTCCGAGGCCTTTTTGCCCGAATAGGCTTCGAGCACGATGGCCACCAGCCCGCGCACGATGAAGGCGTCGCTGTCGCCGCGAAAGGTCATCACCGGATCGGCGCCGTCACCGGCCGAGACCGACAGCCACACCTGACTGGCACAGCCCTGCACCTTGTTCTCCGCCGTCTTCTCGGAATCGGGAAGATCGGGCAGCGCCTTGCCGAGCTCGATGACATAGCGCATCCGGTCCTCCCAGTCGTCGAGAAAGCCGAAGTCGTCGATCATCGCTGCAAGTGTGGTCATTCGCGCACCCGTTTGTTCCGTCCGCCCCATATAGGCCAGCACCGCGCGTAAATGAACCGTCTGGGTGAGGAAACGTGATGAACTAAGGCGCGACCGATCAAAAATCGGCGAAACTCTGCAGAGCGTTCTCAATCGCCTCTGGTGAGGCGCCGATCTCGGACATTCCCGCACTGATCGATTGTGAATTCCCCCACCGTCGGCTCAACTCCACCAAATTCGGCGCAGTTCACTGACCACTTCGTCCCCATCTGGATACCATAGAAACTTGCAGGAGACTGGGCATAGATGTCGCACGCTACGGACTGGCGAGCTTTGTTGTCAGAGGTGTAGTCTAGAAACCACGCCTCGCCAGCGACTTCGGCCGACTGAGCGTCGAGCTTCTTGAAGCACCCGAAAAACTGCACGAAGCCGCTCACGGGCGCCGCGAGTATGATGAGCGTGATGACGATGATCGCTCTTTTCAGCACAAGCCGGTCCTCCTCAGACTCTGTTGAGGTCTCCCGATCCTCGCATAAGCGATCCATTGAAGGATAGACGCGGCAACTCGAAAGAGAAGCTCCGGCCTCTGACCGCCCGAGCCAAAGAAAAAAGGCCGCGAGACATAATCTCGCGGCCCGGCAAATGCCGATAGTTTTCAGTTCAGGGACAGGCAGACAGGCATCCCGGCCCGATGTCGGGAAAGGGATGCAAGGGGGAGGGGCGGCAGGCGCCCCGCAATTCTTGGTATCGAAGGCCGGGTCGTCTCTTCGGCGGTGTCCGGCCTGGTCGTCGACGGCTCAAGGCTTCGGCGGCGTATAGGGCTTCGGCAGGTTCTTCGGCCGCGCGTCTGGAACAACCGTTCCGGTCACGATCGCCGCCCCCACCGCGTCCTCCGTCTCGGCAACCGCAAGCGTGGGTGCTTCGACGGCAGGCTTGACGATCTCGACCTTGCCCTTCTTCGGAAGGGGCATATCCTCGGCCAGCTTGGCCGAACCATCATCGCTGAACTGCTTGTCGAGCAGCTGATAGGCGACAAGCGCCCCTTCGCGGGCCCGCTGGCCGAGTGCCTGGAAGGTCTGCTTGCCCTTTTCGCAGACATCCGGCTTCTCGACGCAGATCGAGGAGACATAGGCATAGGCATCGGTCGCCGCCGAAAACGCGTCCCCGATCTGGAGCGTCGCGCCGCCCTGGCCTTCTTCCCGGGGCGGACTGCCGAGATAGGACAGCGCCACGAGCGCCACCGAACAATAGAAAGTTCCCTTGATCAGAAACCACATGGTGTCACCGATATCCCTGTTGCCGGTCGTTGCCGGACTTTCGTCGGGTTGTCCCGAACTCATGGGCTGGACCCTAGCCGCCGATTCGCCAAAATCGCTTTTCGAAAACCCCGCGCTTTCGAGGCGAATTTGATTAAAATGCGCTCGATCGCCGGTTGTTCGGCCTCTCCCGTCAAAGTTTATCGGCCGTCGTTAAGCATAAGTGTGGCAGGCGCCCGACAATCCACCGTTTCTTGGCGGTAAGCGCTGCCCCAAGCGTTAACGCGGTCGCGAAAAGTTGAACGAAATCAGCGCTTACGCTCCGTTAACCATAGAATGGAAAGGCTTCGGTCCCTGTCCCGTTTCGGGTCGGATCGGCCCGTTCGGCGGCTTTCTGAGCCCCAGCCTTATCTATTCCTTAAGCGCGCGGCGCCTATTGTCCGGCAGTGAAATGAGATGAACCCATCGCGGATTTCTGGCGTGGTCGTATTGCGTAAAATGTCGGATGCTTGGACGATGGCGATGGACGCGCTCCTGCTGCGCGTGCTTGCGCGCCATTTCGGAACGCGCGCTGCCGACGCTGCCGAACTCCGCCTCCTGCGTCGTCTGACGGCAGGCTTCGCCGCAGCACTCGTGCTCTTCCCCGCCGGTCTCACCCTGATCCTCGGCGCCGCCGCCGGCCTGCCCATCGGCGTATCGCTCGCCTTCAGCCTCTATCTCATCTGCGCCGTCGCACTGGTTGCCGGCACGCGCTTCGGGGCCGGTCGTGCGGCAGATGCGCGCGAGCCGGATGCCGAACCCATGATCGACCCCTGGGACTATTGCCCCGGCCTCTTCCTGACGCTTGATACCGCCGGTGTCGTGCGCGCCTCCGGTGGCCGTGACCGGGATCTCTTCCTGTCCTTCCTGCGCGAGCCGCTCGCCCGGCCCTTCGTCGAGCAGGTCCATGTCTCCGACCGTCTGGCCTTTGCCCGCGCGCTGGACGACCTGCGCCTGGGTGCCGATATCGTCGTCATCGATCTGCGCCTCGACCGTCCTGTGCTCGGCCTTGACCAGGCTCAGTTCCTCAACGTCCGCCTCGACATGACCGCCGTGCGGGGCCCCGATGGCCAGCTCTCCGCCGTGCGCGCCCAGATGCTCGACATCGAAGGCGAGATGCAGATGCGCGATGCCGTGCGCGCCAAGGAACACGAAGCCCATGCCGCCCACGAGCTGAAAAGCCGCTTCCTTGCCGCCGTCAGCCACGAGATGCGCACGCCGCTCAACGCCATCCTCGGCTTTTCCGACATCCTCGCCGGCGAATATTTCGGCAAGCTCGAAAACGACCGCCAGCGCGAATATGTCCAGCTGATCCGCCAGTCCGGCGCCCATCTGCTCTCGGTGGTCAACACCATGCTCGACATGTCGAAGATCGAGGCCGGCCGCTACGAACTGATGCTGGAGAGCTTCGACGTCGCCGAAACCTTGACCGAATGCGAGCGCATGCTCTCGCTGCAGGCGACTGCCAAGGGCGTCAAGCTTACCAGCCGCCTGCCGCGCGGTCTGGGCGACATCACCGCCGACAGCCGGGCGCTTCGCCAGATCGTCATCAACCTGATCGGCAATGCCATCAAGTTCACGCCCGCCGGTGGCGCCGTCACCCTCGATGCCATGCGCCGCGGATCCGACTTCGTCGTCTCGATCAGCGACACCGGCGTCGGCATTGCCCCTGAAAAGATGGCGCTGCTCGGACGCCCGTTTACCCAGATCCAGGACGACCTCAATCGCAATCACGAAGGCTCTGGCCTGGGGCTATCGCTCGTCAAGGGCTTGACTGCGCTGCATGGCGGCACCTTTATGATCGAGAGCCGCAAGGGCGAGGGAACGGTCGTCACCGTCACCCTGCCGGCCGATGGTTCCGGCACAGTCGTTGCCGACGACAACAACATGGTCGAATTCCCGCCGCGCCTGTCGCAGCCGGTCTCGACGGACGAGGAAAGCGGGAAAGCAGCGACGCATGACAAAGCGGAAGCGAAAATCGCCTGAGAAGAAAAAGCCGGCGCGTCACGCGCTGTCGCTGCTTCTCATGGGCGGCAGCGCGCTTGCGCGGCTCGCCGGGCGCTATCCGCGCTCGGTGGCCGGCGTCACGCTGTTTTCGCTCGTCTTCGGCACGGTCGCGGCCAATGCGCTCTGGTACCAGCCCGGCCAGCACCCGTCGCCCTTCCTGCGCACCCGCGACGCCTCCGATTTCACCGCCCTTGCCGGCATGCCGAAGAGCACGCTGCTGAAGGACCATGATCCGTCCACCGTCACCACCTTCAAGATCGAGCGGGAAGGGGAGGCTTCGACCGACGAGGCTGCAGCCGTCGCGCCCGAGGGTGGCGCCACCGGTGCCGAGACGAAAGCCGCTCCCGCGTCGCTGCCCGCCGCCGCCAGCGAAACCGCCGATATCATTCGCCAGGTCCAGGCCGAACTCCTGCGCCGTGGCCTCTATCAGGGCGAACCCGACGGCGTCGTAGGCCCGCGCACCGAAACCGCCATCGCCGTCTTCCAGAAGACCGTCGGCCTGGAAGCGAACGGGCTCGTCAGTCCCGAACTGATCGCAGCTCTGGCGCTCGACCGCAACGTCACGGCGGCCGTTCCCGCCCAGCGTCCGGCGCCGGAAATCGCGAGCCCCGGGGAAGATCCGGTCGCCGCAGCCATCCGCTCGGCCGAAACCCGTGTCGTGACCGCACCGCGCCGCCCGGTCACGTCTCCGGGCACGGTTGCCGAACCCGCCAGACGTCCGGCAACCGCTCTGGTGCCGCCTCAGGATGTGAAGCCCGCCGCCGACCAACCGCCCCCGATCCAGCAGGCAAGCTTCGACCCCGGCCTCGTCATGGAAATCCAGCGCGGCCTGTCGAACATGGCCTACAAGGACGTCACCATCGATGGCGTGCCCGGCGAACAGACCCGCGCCGCCATCCGCCGCTTCGAGCGCCACTACCAGCTGCCGGAAACCGGCGAACCGAGTGCCGCCGTCCTCAAGAAGTTGAAGTCTATCGGCGCGCTCTGAGCCCGTTTCCTGCGTCTTTCGTCTAAGTGAAATTTAGGGGGCCCTGAAGCAAGAACTCGTTAAGCATAGGGTCCGCATACTTCGCCGATTGGAGGAGGAGCTGGCCATGCATGCTGCGATGAATGCTGCAACACCGATGACCGTTGATCCGAACCCGCCAGCCGGGCAAGGAACGGCCTCCTCTGCGCCGCAAACCGTGTCAGACGTTGCACCCGAACCCGCGTCGCA
This sequence comes from Rhizobium glycinendophyticum, assembly GCF_006443685.1. Classification (NCBI taxonomy): domain Bacteria; kingdom Pseudomonadati; phylum Pseudomonadota; class Alphaproteobacteria; order Hyphomicrobiales; family Rhizobiaceae; genus Peteryoungia; species Peteryoungia glycinendophytica. The sequence continues at coordinate 1,202,345 of NZ_VFYP01000001.1, forward strand.
TCCGGATGCCGCAGCCGACGCCGCTCGCCTGCGCGGCATCATTCAGCGACTGGCCAATGAGGCCTCGACGCTCGGCGTCGACCTCGTCGACATCGCCGGCGCCATTCAGGATGTCGCCGGCGTCTCCAAGCGCCACGCCGCCACCTTCGACCAGATCACCCGCACCGCGCTCTCGATCGCCGAGACCAACAGAGATGTCGCGGCCTCGCTGCGCGACACAGATCAGACGGCCGGCGAGGCCCGTCGCATGCTGTCCGACAGCGCAACAAGGCTGACAGGGGCCGTCGGCAAGATCGACCACATGGTCGAGACATCGGAAGTGATCGGAACGGAAATCGGCAGCTTTTCCCACTCGCTGACCGAAGTCGACAAGGTGGCCGAAGAAATCGGCACGATTGCCCGCCAGACCAATCTTTTGGCGCTCAATGCCGCCATCGAGGCAGCCCGTGCCGGCGAGGCCGGCAAGGGCTTTGCCGTGGTTGCGGCCGAAGTCCGGGCGCTGGCACTACAGACCTCCCAGGCGACAGGCGCCATCCAGCAGACGCTGGGCGAACTCCGCCACAAGATCATCCGCCTCACCGAAGCTGGTCGTGGTGCGACGGAAAGCGCCCGCGATGTGCGCCAAACCTCCCAGGCGATGAATGCCTCCTTCGGGGCCATGGAAAGCGTCATCACCCGCATCCTCGACGGGTCCTCCACCATGGCCGGCACCACGGATCGCGTCGACCGCCAGTGCTCGGAATTCGTCGCCACGCTCGACACCATGTCCGGCGAGGTGCGCCAGTCCGACCACCACCTGCAACAGACCGCCGGCCGCGTCGACAAGGTCGTGGCACTCTCCGAAACCCTGATCCAGCTGACCGCCAGCGCCGGCATCGAGACCGCCGACAGCCGCTGGATCGACACGGCCGTTTCGGTCGCCCGTCAGATCTCCGACACGTTCCAGCAGGCGGTCGACAGCGGCCGCATCCGCATGGCCGATCTCTTCGACCGCAACTACCGCCCGATCCCGGGCACCGACCCTGTACAGATGATGACGGCCTTCACCGAGTTTACCGACCAGGTTCTGCCGGCCATCCAGGAGCCGGTCACCCAGCTCTCTGACCGCATCGGCTTCTGCGCAGCCATCGATGAAAACGGCTATCTGCCGACCCACAACAAGAAGTTCGCGCAAGCCCAGCGCCCCGGCGACACCGTGTGGAACACCGCCAACTGCCGCAACCGTCGCATCTTCAACGATCGCGTCGGGCTCGCCGCCGGCCGCTCGCAAGCCCCCTTCCTCGTCCAGACCTACCGCCGCGACATGGGCGGCGGCCAGTTCGTGTTGATGAAGGACATTTCCGCCCCGATCTTCGTCGCCGGGCGCCACTGGGGCGGCCTGCGCCTGGCGGTGAAGGTGTAAGCGGCGAGGGCAGGGGCCGGCCGCGGCAGGACCTCCGAGAGGGCGTGGGCGGCATTTCGCAATCTGCCGTACTTCCGCGAGCGGTGAAGCCTGCGCGTGCCAAAACTTCCCTCATTCCCGAATCAGTGATACCCGTTCGACCTCCTACCCGCGCGGCGCGGCCGCCTTGTCCCGAGGTCCAGCAACCCTTGTTTCGTGTCCCCTTCCTCGTTGCGATCGCGCTCATAACCGCCTTCGGTGGCGCGATCCTGTCGGCCCAGTCGATGCTGACTGCCTCGGTCGGCTTCGGGGCGATCGAGGTCGGCGGCTGGCGGGCCTTCCCGGCGGCCCAGACGGTCGATGCGGACCCCTATGCCAAGGCCCATCGCGCCAAGGCCGGGCGGCTGCTCTACGGTTCGGCCGAGGGGCTGCAGTTCACCGCCACGCGCGATTCCAGGGGCCTTGCGCTGACAGGCACCTGTTCCTACCGCCTCTTCGGCCGGACGCCCGTTGCCCGCTTGTGGACACTCTATGCGGCCGACAGCGCCGGTGTGCCGCTCTCCGCCGGACCCGATCTGCCGATCGCCAAGAATTCCCAGCGCATCCTGCGCCAGCGGGACGGCACCTTCGAGATCGCCATTTCCCGCACCGCCCAGCCCGGCAACTGGCTGGCGCTGCCCGATACCGGTGCCTTCCAGCTGGTGCTGACGCTGCTTGATACGCCGGCTGCCGCCTCGACGGGCTTGTCCGGGCTCGAAATGCCCGTGGTCGAGCAGACGGGATGCGGCCAATGAAAAAGGTCCTTTACGCGCTGGTCACAGGCATTTTAGGCGCGGTACTCCTGCACATCGTCATCATTCTCGGCGTGCCGCATTTTACCGGCCAGGACGCCTACACGCGGGTCACCGAGGAGGGGGCGCCCTTCGTCTTTCACGCCCTCGGCGAGCGTCCCGACAAGACCGGCCTTGCCAGCCTCGACCCCTATCTCAAGGTCGCCGTCTGCCATTTCGACATCACCCGCCAGCCGCTCTCCCTGGTGGCCGCCGGCGACGGCGTCGATTTCTGGTCTGTCGCGGTCTATGATGAAGACGGGAACGAGGTCTATTCGATGAATGACCGCACCTCTGTCGCCGGCGATCTCGACATGCTCGTGGCATCCCCGGTGCAGGTGGCGCAGCTGCGCAAGACGCCGATTGCGGCGCTCGCCGAAACCATTCTGGTCGAACATCGCGGCACCGTCGGCTATGTCGTCTTGAGAGCGCTTGCTGCGCAAAAAAGTGCCGAACCGGAAGCCAAAGCCTTCCTGTCCGACGCCGAATGCCTGCCTTTTACCGGCCGCTGAGGACGTTGGGCTGCTGAAGGCGCCGGCCGAGGGGCCGCCAGCCGGGATCAGTGGATGGGCGTGTCGATCAGGACGCTGCCGAGCCGGATGACCATCTTGCGGTCGAACAGATTCGGACGCGCGAACATCCAGTCGAGCGCTTCGGTCGGCGTCCAGGGCCGCTTGTACGGCCTGACCGAGGTCAGCGCCTCGAAGACGTCGCAGACCGTACTGAGGCGCACCGGCATGGCGAGGTCGTCGCGCTGGAGCCCCAGGGGATATCCCGAGCCGTCCAGCGCCTCGTGATGCAGGCGGCAGATGTCGAGCACGAGCTGAGGCAGGCCGGGATGGCCGCTCAAGAGCTGAAACCCGCCTTCGGGATGGTGGCGGATGATGTCGCGCTCATGCGCCGTCAACTGCCCCGGTTTGGTCAGGATCTCGCTCGGGATCAGGAGCTTGCCGATATCGTGCAGCATGCCCGCGACACCGAGCATGCCCACCGTCTCCTCGTCGATGTCGAGCGCTTGCCCGAGAAGCGTCATGATGCCGCTGACGGCCAGCGAATGTACATAGGTCGTCTCGTCCTTGCTCTTCAGCCGCGTCACCTCGAGCGCTATGACAGCGCTGTCTTTCCACGTCCTCGCATTGCGCCCGGAGACTTCGGAGAGATCGGCGAGATCGAGAGGCCCGCCCGCGACAAGGTCCGTGAGATGCGTCTTCAGCGCCTGGCGCGTCTGGTCGATTTCACCACGCACCTTGCCGATCTCGGCGGCATTTGGACCAGAGGTCGAAGGCTTGGGCTGCCGGCGCTTGTCGATGGACGGGGAGGGGGCGCGGCCGTCGGCGTCCAGCCCCAGGGCGACATTGATCAGGACTTTGCTCGCCGAACTGCGGGCGATTGCCGCCATGTCCCGGTCGCTGGTCAAAACGAAACGGCGCTTGGCGAATTCCTTGCTGGGGCAGGCGACGCTTTCGATGAACATTCCCTTGCGGATGCGGTCCTTGGCAAGCTTCACGAGCATGGATGGGCACGTCTCCGCTGTTCGGACCGCCCTGCGGACAACACCCGAGGCGGCCTCATACTTATCGGCATATTATTATATTTTATGAAAATGATTGATGCTCTGTAAACATCTGCGCAACCGCAGATACAGGCCCGGATGTGCGAAGGCCTGGAAACGGCAGGCGACATCCCTTGCGGCAACTGATCCCGTCGGAAGAGCCTGTTCGAGCAAAATCGTCTCGCCGCGGCCCGATCGGGAACGCAGGCGCCGATATCTCTTGGTCGCAATCAAAACGGCCGGCGGTCACTGCCTTGCGGTGCCGGCAGGGCCGGAACCGTTGGCAGTTCGACGCGCGGCCAGATCGCCTGGGTGTCGAGCCGTTCGTGGCGGATGCCGGTGAAAAAAAGGATCTCCGCCTTGGTGCCGATGGCCGGGTGAGCGATCGGCGCTTGGCTGCGGCGCGCCGTGTCCTGCCGGTCCTTGATCCTGATGATGTCTGCCATGCTCGTCTCCTTTTCGAAGAAAAAAGATCGAGAGGGATGAAGGAGTATCTCACCCTGCCCCGTTGAGGGGGCCGGCACAATTCCGGTCATGTCGCTTGGTTTTCGCCATGCACCGGGGTCATCTGCGCCTTTCTCCGACGCCTGTCCCGTATCGCGGATCCGCCCGCGAAACCGGGCCACGCATATGCCTAATATCGGAAACATCTAACGAATCGCCTTCCTTGACCATCCGTTAAGCCACAAGAAGCCATAGGTTAGTTAACAGCTTGCTAACGAAATCGTTCTAAAGTGACACGCATCTGTATTGCGTTGGAGTGCTTAGTCGTGAGCGAACAGTTCAGGGAGCTTGAGAGGCCGGCCGGCGCGCGCAACAAGGATGTCGTTCTGATGGCCACGGTCACGAGTTTCCAGGCGCTCCCCTTTCCCGGCAAGTCCGAACTCCGACAGTTTGCCGAGCTTTTCCAGCCGCTCTACGCCCATTCCTCGCTGGAAGCCCGGCGCGATGCGGTGGCTGCCCTGTCCCAGAGCCCCAACCTGCCGCTCTCCATCGCCGCCTTCATCGCCAGCCAGCCGATCGCGATTGCCGCGCCCTTCCTCGCCGCGTCACCCGCGCTCACCGACGACATGTTGATCATGATCGCCCGCACGCAAGGGGCCGACCATGCCCGTGCCATCGTCAAGCGCGAGCGACTGTCGCCGACGGTGATCGATGCTCTGGTCGGCCTGCGCCATGCCTTGCCGCCGCGACCGGACCGGCTCCAGAAGACGGCGGCCGCCGTAGCCCCAGCCGTTCAGCCGGCGGCGCCGGCGACGGTCGGCCTTCCCACGAGCTTCGAGCGGACCATGGCCGACCTGGAGATGAACGATCTCGCCGGCGCCGTGGCGGCCAACGGGACGCCTGCCGCGGTCCAGCCGGACGCCGCCGACGACCGCAGCGCCCGCGAGGAGATGCTGCGCCAGACGATCAAGCGGCTCGCCTATCAGCAGAAGCCCGCAGCCGACGACCGCCTCGGCCGCCGGCAGATCGGCCCCGTTCAGACGGCGCTTCTCGTGCGCTTCGCCCGGGCACTCGACGGTGGCGCCTTCGCCACCACCCTGTCGGATCTTCTGACCTCCAGCCGCTGGCTTGCCGAGCGCATTCTGCTCGACATCTCCGGTCGCCAGCTCGCCACGACCTTGGCCGGCGTCGCCATGGCCGAGGAAGAGAGCATCTTCATCCTCGAACATATCTATCCCCATCTCGCCCGCAGCGAAGCCGGCGAGAGCCGCGCCCGCGCACTGCTCGCCTCCATCGACGCGGACCAGGCCGAAGCCCGCATCGACAGCTGGCTGCGCGCCGACCGCTACACCTTCGGCGGGACGGAACAGCCAACGCCCGAGCGTGGGGCAGATGGGTTCTCCACCGAAGACGTGGTCAGATCCGCCCGCACCGCCGCCAGCCGCAAACCCGTCGGCGACGAACATGCCCGCCAGGTCCTGCGGGCGCGCAAGCGGTAGGATTAGGGCCGTTCGGTCCGAAAACGCTGGAAAAAGACCCCTCCCAACCCTGCCCACAAGGGGGAGGGCTCAACCCGATCGCAGGCGCTTCGAAGTGGGCAGGGCATTGTCCGCGAGTCCTCTCCCCCCTTGTGGGGGAGATGGCCGGCAGGCCAGAGGGGGTTTTTGTCCTGGAGGCAATGGTCCAGCCCTCAAGCGGAAGGTGAAGGACTCACCATCTGAAGATAATCGCCGATAGCATCGACCTCGATCTCGACCAGCCAGAGATCACTGTCGAATTTCTGCTCCCGTGCCATCATCGCCTCGATGACCTCAGGCTCGACCCGCGACAGCCGCGACTCGAACAGCCGCTCGTCCCGGTCCTCGGCCTCGATGAAGGCCTGCGGCGCCGGCCCGTACAGCGTCTCCAGCCCGTCGCGAGACCGCTGCCTGACGAAGATCGCGCCGGACGCATCCGATCCCTTGATCACAACAGCCGCATAACCGCCATCGGCAAAGACGCGGCGGGTGAGGGCGGAAACGAAGATGTCGGATCTAAGACGCATGGGACTGTTCTAGGAGATGCGGCGGTGCAGGGAAAGGGCGCGTCTCTCCGAAGTCCCCCTATCGCAACACCCCGACCGCCAGTGCCCGCTGGATGCCGCGCACATCGGTGCCCTTCTTGAGCGTCTTGGTCACCGGGTCATGCGAGCCCGAAACCCAGATCTTCAACTCGCTGTCGAGGTCGAACGTCCCGGCGGTCTCGACGGAAAATCGGGTGATCGCCCGGTAGGGAACCGACGTGTAGTCGACCTTCGAGCCGGTAATGCCCTGCACATCGATCAGGATCAGACGTTTGTCGGTAAAGACGAAGACATCACGGATCACCTTGAAGGCAAGCCCGACCTGCTCACCATCGATCAACACGCCGTCCAGCCGCTTGGCGAGATCGCCCGGATCGACAGCAGATCCATGCCCCAGCAGTCCGTCGAAAAGACCCATGATCATCCTCCATCTGCACTGACGGGGAGATGGGATGGGAGCGGCAGATCGTCAAGCGCAGCGCAGGCGTGATGGATCAGAGCGTGCTCTCGATGGTCTGCGCCGGGCGAGACACATCGCCGATGCTGGCCTCGCTCCGGGAAAGCGCGTTGTCCATCGTGGTCTGCATGTTCGCAAGAGAGCCGCCGAGCTCCATCTTGACCATCAGCTCGATGTCGTCACGAAGCTCCGTCTCCCGGCGCTCGATGCGTCGGGCGAGATCATAGGTGCCGTTCAGGAGCCGCATGATGTCGGCCAGATCCTTTCGGACCTGCCGCAATTCCTCCATCTGCAGCTTGGACTGCTGTGCCAGGAAACCGAGACGGATATCATCCGTTGTCATGGTCAGCCGGCTCCGATCGGGTGGAGTTTAGCGCCTTGCGCGAAAGCACAAATGCGCCCGGCTTGCCGAATAGCCAGCGCTCACCCCACCCGTTCGTAAAACGCCTCGATCGTCGCCACCTCCACGCCGAGCTTCGTCAGCGAGGCATGCACGCTCATATGGCGCTCGTTATGCAGGATGAACCAGTCGTCGAAGCCGAAGCGCGTCTTCGATCCGTCGGCGGCCGGCACGTCGCGGGCATATTGCCAGCGGAACGCCGATCCGGCCTGCTCGCCTTCGGCGACGCCGTCGATCAGCGTCTCGCGCCCCTCATAGCGGGCATCGCCACGCTTCAGGATCGTCCAGGTGAGCGTATCGGAATGGCCGTCGTCGAAGAAGTAATTCTCGGTCAGTGACAGCACCTTGGCGGCAGGGTCGAAGCGGCCGCGCGCATCGATGGTGAAGCGGTTCTGGAAACCGCCCAGCCGGCCGATGGTCACGCCCCAGCCGCGCAGCGTGCCGGAAAAGAACTCTTCCAGGACGAACCCGGGCTCTCTGTCTGCAAAATCCTCGAGTTTCAAGGTGTCTCTCCTGGAGTTGATGTGCCGGGGGAAACACGGTGGCAGCCGCTCGGGTTCCAGAGTTGCGTTACCCGCATCTTCCCCCGATCTTTCCACTTACCATCCGCCCCGGTCCGCGCTATCTGGTCATCCGACAACCCAATTTCGAGGAGGAAACCCATGGGCAAACGCATCGTGTTCACCGGCGGCAGCGGCAAGGCGGGGCGCCATGTCGTGCCGTATCTCATCGACAAAGGCCACAAGGTGCTGAATGTCGACTTGACCGTGCTCGATCACCCCGGCGTCCACACGCTCCTGACCGACGTCACCGATCCCGGTGAAGTCTTCAACGCGCTGTCCTGCCATTTCGACTATGAGGGCTATGAGCATGACGGCGGACCGAGAAAGGTCGATGCGGTGGTGCACTTCGCCGCCGTCCCGCGCATCCTGATGAAGCCCGACAACGCCACCTTTGCGGCCAACACGATCTCGACCTACAATGTGATCGAGGCCGCCGCCAAGCTCGGCATCAGGAAGGTGATCATCGCCTCTTCGGAAACCACCTATGGCGTCTGCTTCGCCGAAGGCGACAAGGACTACCACGAGTTCCCGCTCACCGAAGACTACGACACCGACCCGATGGACAGCTACGGCCTTTCCAAGGTCGTCAACGAAAAGACCGCCCGTGCCTTTGCCATGCGCTACGGCATAGACGTCTATGCGCTCCGTATCGGCAATGTCATCTCGCCGGAAGACTATGCCGCTTTCCCCGGCTATCTCGAAAATCCGCCGGTGCGCAAGCGCAATGCCTGGTCCTATATCGACGCCCGCGATCTCGGTCAGATCGTCGATCTCTGCGTGAAGAAAGACGGCCTCGGCTTCCAGGTCTTCAATGCGGTGAATGACACGATCACGGCGACCATGCCCACCCGCGAATTCCTGGCGAAATACGCCCCGAACACCCCGATCACGGGCGAACTCGACGGCTTCGACGCGCCCTTGTCGAACAAGAAGATCCGCGAAGTCCTCGGCTTCAAGGAAGAGCACGACTGGCGCAAATATGTGAAGGTCTGATCAGTCGGTGAGGGCAGGGGGCCGGCATCCCTCTCCCCGATTGCGGGGGGAGGTCTGGTGAGGGGCGGCTCCGATCGGTCCTGATCCGTTAGACGGTCCGTTCGGTTGAGCCCGGCGAGAGCATATCCTCGGCCGTCTGCACTGCCGCCCCACTGCGATGGTCCCTATATCCACAGCTCAGGGCGGCCCAAACCCTGGAAAGTCGCGGCCCCGCTCTTCCCATCCCGGCGGATATGAGCGACAACGAAAGAAACCCCTGGATGTAAGGGGGTCAATCGCACCGGTTGCTCACAACCGGACCTGAAGAGCCAGCGCATCCGGGGAGGGAGCATGGCGCAGCAGAAGCGCATCGATATTACCAATCTCGCCGAGACCGCCATCCGCGGCCATCGCTTCGTTTCTTTCGATGTCGCCATGAACGGCCATGTCATCTCCACCATCGACGCCCCGCTCTTGAGCGGTCGCATCCTCTGGTCCCAGGCCGCCATCCACGGCTTCGGCGATTTCGATACGACCGAACAGCATCAGATCGAAGACCAGGTTGGTAGTGCGATCACGCCGGAGCCGCGCCGCGGGCATTGAGCCCCGGCGACCTCAGCCTTTCCAGTGCTGAAGCCCCCAGCCGACCGCCAAAGCCACGCCGAGCGCCAGAACGAGTGCGGCGAGGAAGGCTGTCGTAAACAAAAGCGCCGCCCGCAACGCTCCGACATTGAGATCGAGCCGGAACCACCGAACCTGCGCCTGCCCATACCACAGGACAGCACCCGCGAGCATGAGCAGCCCCCAGGCAACGGCGGAGCGTCCGGGAATGAGAAGGAGATCGGTCGCCAACCCCACCAGGAAAACGAAGGGCGCGGCCACATAGCACTGGCTGAAGAAGGGCGGCCGGAGCGTGTTGCGGGTGAGCTTCACCTTCTTCGACATCAGCAGCGTGACCGCCATGGCGAGCGGAAAGATGCCGAAGATCACGCCGCGTGCGATGAGAAGGTTGCTGTCCGAGACCGCGATCGCTGCCTCCGCCGCCGTCTCAGCCGCCTCGCGGGGCATCAGAGTCGAGACCGCTTGCGCCAGGAGAAGCGTGATCAGCAGGAAGAGGGGCGGGCTGATGACGTCATCATATTGATCGTCACTCTGGTCTGCCAGCTCGAGATCGGCATACCGCATCATTGAAAGCGGCGATGTCACCGCGCGCCACAGCGTCAGCGGGTAAAAGACCAGCCAGGACACGAGCTCGTAGAGCAACTCCTCCAGCGATTTCAGAACCTTCATGAAATCCATTAATGGCCCCGTCTCGTGCTGCACGCTCCTTGCCGACGATGCCAGCCACGGGTCGATCACGCAAGTCGTGCAACCGGTCGCCGTTCCATTGCAATCAACGCGGCCGCCTCCGGACACCAGCTGGAGGGGAGGGGTGCCGCCGTCCTTTCCTCCGCTCAAGCAGACGACGGCCCGAAGAGAGGAATGAAAGCCCGGCCCCGCACATACCCGCTCACGCCGCCAGGAATGACAGGCGCTCGTCAACCCGTCCGGGGGAGATGGCGTGAATCTCGGCGGTCACCACGCCCTCGGCGACAAAGGGATCCTCCGCCACCATGGCTTCGAGTGCGGCCCGGTCTGACGCCTGCGCCAGGATCGCCCCGCCGGCATTCGGTTGCAGGCTGCCGGAAAGGACAAACAGACCCGCCTCGAAGCCACGCGCCAGCCAGGCATTGTGCTGGGCCATCAGGGCGCCGGCCTTGGCGCGGTGTTCAGCAAAACGAAGAAACACAAAGAACATGAGAAGCTCCCGAGACTGTCTGGTGAAGGGAAGGGAAGGGAAGGGATCGACTGTCATTTTGCGGCCGAGGCATCCGCCGCAAGCTGCTGCAACCAATGCTTCATGGCAGCGACCTCTCGGTCGAGAAAGGCCCGGTCCTGAAACGCATTGTAGAGGGTCGCGGCCCCTTGGCTGCGCGACAGGAGCTCAAGGGCCAGCTCGTCTGCGTCCGCAGGGCGGCCAAGGCGTGCGAACTGTTCCGCGAGCCAGTCGCGAAACAAGGAAAACAGATGCACGGCTTCGGCTTGGGCGGCATGGCCGAGTTTTGCCAGTTCGCTGGTCAAGGTGCCGATCGGACAGCCGTGGCGGCGGATTTTCTCGCCGTTGACCAGCAGGATGTCGATGAACCGCTCGATCCGGCTGCGCGGATCGCTCTCCTGCGCCTCCCAGCGTTGGGTCATCATCTGCCGGTCGCCCAGCCGCTGGGCGATAACGGCGCTGAGGATCTCGTCCTTTGTCTTGAAATGGTGGTAGAAATTGCCGCGCGAGATGCCCACGGCAGACGCGATGTCGCCAAACGATGTGGCCTCATAGCCCCGCTCGTAGAAGAGGAGGTCGGCTGTTGAAACAATCCGCTCCCGTGTGTCGCGCTGCGCCATGGCCAGCCTTCCCCCATAGACCCCAACTTGGACAATTGTCCTAGCTCGCAATTAGGACAATTGTCCGAGTGGGTCGAGAGCCTTGAGAATCGCGCCCCCTCCTGCCACTGTCCGGCCGCATCACGAACAGCGGGGCCGCCGATGACCGTCTTTTCCAAAACGCCTGTTATCGGCGCGCTTCTGGCCCAGGTCGTCGCCATGCCCCTGGTGGCCATTGCAACGGCACTGCTCTCGCAGAGCATCGATCACACCCTGCTGATCCTGATGGCCGTCCTTTTGCAGGGCCTGCTCGCCGCCCTGATCTGCCGGCTGCTGGGCCTTGCGGTCTGGTGGCTGGTCATCGCCTTCCTGTTCCCGCTGGCATTGGCCGGCGCACTTCTCGCCGGCAATCTGCCCGCCTGGCCCTTCGGCCTGGCCTTTCTCGTGCTGGCGCTGGTCTTTTCGAACACCGCGCGCGGCCGCGTGCCGCTCTATCTCACCAATTCCCAAACGGCATCCGTACTCAAAGACCTGATGACGGAGCGAAAAGCCACCCGGTTCCTCGATCTCGGCTGCGGCCTCGGCGGCGTCGTGCGCGCACTCGACGGCGAAGGCCGCCAGGCCCGCGGTATCGAAAACGCCCCTGCCGTCTTTCTCTTGGCCCGCCTCCTGTCGCGCCTGTCACGCTCTGGCGACATCCGCCGCGGCGATCTCTGGCGCGCCGATGTCTCGAAGGAAGACGTGGTCTACGCCTTCCTCTCCCCCGAACCCATGGCCCCCCTTTGGAAGAAGCTCTCCAAGGAAATGAAACCCGGCAGCCTCTTCATCTCCAACAGCTTTGCCGTGCCCGATCACGAGCCGGACGAAACCTGGACCCTGTCGGACGGGCGCAAGACGGTGCTTTATCTCTATGCCATCGGGCGGGAGGCGGCCTGAGGCGGAACGGCTCATTTCGGAGCATCGGGCGGCCCTCATCCTCTCCCATAGCGAGCTCTGCCGCTCATCCGCCTTCTGGAGACCTTCTCCCTGGCTGCGGGGACAAGGTCTCGGCAGGGGGATGAGGGGCAGAAGCCGGCGAGTTCAGATCGAGAGGAGCAATTCCATGAAATGCCTGCGCATCTATGCGACGCCCGATGGTGAATCCCACTTCGCCGAGATCCACCTGCCGACGACGAAGGTCGCCGTACATCCCGATGTCGTGCCCTTCGACGTGACGGCGAGCTACCCCGCCTCGCGTGTGCGCATCACCCATATTCCCGCCGGCATGCGCGAGGTCTCCTGGCACACCGTGCCGGAACCGGTGCTGACGGTGCGGCTCGACGGCCCGGTCGACTACGAGACGAGCGAAGGCGAGCGCCGCCATGTTACCGCCGGCAGTTTCGTGCTGGTCGAGGACACGCACGGCAAGGGCCATCTCTCGCGTCATTCGCCACAAGCGCAGACGGTGATCTGGATATCGCTTCCTGAAGGCCCGCAATTGCCGTCATAGGCACTGGCAACCTTTCAGGCCCGGCCTCAATCCCGCGTGCGGAACCGCCGCAGCAACCCCGCCACCGCCGAAAACACCACGATCAGCGTGCCATAACCGAGCACGGTGGCGGTCAGCCCGAAGACGCCGACCGAGACGCCCGCGAGCAGCGTCGGCAGGCCGAAGGCGAGGTAGGAGAGGGTGAAGAGCGCGGCAAAGAGTTCGCCCCGTTCGTCCGGCCGCACCACTGGCACGATTGAGCGCAGCACGCCGTAAAAACAGGTGCCGAAGCCGGTGCCGGCAATCGACAGCGCGATGAGATAGCCAGGCATCGACGGCCAGGCGATGGCGGTGAGCGACAGCGCCGTGCCGATCGCAAGTGCCGAGGTGCCGTAGAGCGTCACCCGGCGGGACGAGTGCGCCCGCGCCAGATAACAGGCGAGTGCCCCGAAACCGCAGAGCAGGAAGATGACGAAGGACTGGGAGAGGTGATCTTCTGCCCCGAAGACGTGTCGCACCAGCGGCGCGCCGAGCGAGAGGTAGAGCCCGCCGGTCGCCCAGCCGGCAATCACGGCCGGCGCACTGCGCCAGAAGGCGGGCGCTGCTGCGTGAGGCACGCCGATGCGCGGTTTCAGCGAGGCAAGCAGCCCCGCATGGCGCGGTGCCGTTTCCGGCACCAGCCAGATGGCAAGGGCTGAGAGCCCATAGCCGACGACCAGGGTGCCGAACACCTCCGCCTTTGGCCCCTCCGTCAGGTCCATCAGCACGCCGGCAGCAAGCGCCCCGAAGGCAAGGCCTGCGAGCGGCACGACGGAATTCCAGATCGCGGCGCTGCCCGGCCGGCTCTTCGGCTCGAAATCGACGACCGCCGCCGACAGCGACGACAATAGCAGCCCTGCCGCCAGACCCTGCAGCACCCGCGCCAGCATCAGGGCTGACACCGTCTCAGCATGCCAGAACAACAACAGGCTTGCAGCCATCAGCGCAAAGCCCCCGGAAATCACCGGCCGCCGGCCGAGATGGTCCGACAGAGAACCGAAGAACAACAGCGTTGCCAGAAGCGAGATCGTATAAACGGCGAAAATGCCGGTCAGCGTCGCCGAGGAAAACCCGATCTCCTGCTGCAGAAGCGGATAAAACGGCGAAGGGGCGCTGGCCCCGGCCATCATCACGGCCATGGCGCCAAGCGTGAGGCGGAAGCCGAACGGCCGCTCAGTCGGCAGGGAATAGCTTTTGCTGGTCACGGGGTGCACCCAACTGTTCGAATAATTTCGAACAAAGATCTACTGGAGTTTTCTGGGCAGTTCAACTAATTTCGAACCATGACAAGTCAGAGCCCCGATCTGCCCCATCCCGCCCGCCACGACCTGCGGCTGACGGACGTGCTCTTTGCCTTGAGCGATCCCGAACGCCTCGCCATCGTCCGCCAGCTCTCGGCCGGGCCGCTCGACATGGCGCAGTGCCATCTCTCCGATCCCGCAATCCCGAAATCGACGAAATCCCACCTGATGAAGGTTCTGCGCGAAGCGGGCGTCATCCGCAACGAACCCCTCGGCCGCGGCCGCCGGCTGAGCCTGCGTGTGGAAGATCTGGAGGCGCGGTTTCCGGGGCTCCTGGCCTCCGTGCTGAAGGCGGCAGGGTGAGGGGGAGCGAGCGCAGACGACGGTGGGTTTGCGCCTCCAATCCGGTGGTGGAGGCTATCCTCTGATCTGCTCCAAAGCGGACATCCAGTGATCGTAGTGCAACGGCGTCTTTGCGCCAGAAGCGGTCACGCCTTGCACGGCTAATCCTCAACATAGGCTGCTAGCTCGTCGGCAGTCCCCAAAGGAAAGGCCTGCTTGAGATAGTCAAGGAATGCAGACACCCGCGCGCTGAGGAGGCGACGCGATGGATAGAGCGCCCACAGCACCGTTTCTGGCCCTTCCACATCTCCCCACCGAACCAGTCTACCCGTAGCGAGATCATGGCTGACCAGCGACAGAGGAAGGCGGGCAGCTCCGACGCCCATCCGCACGGCGTCGCGGACCATGGTCATTGAGGACAGGCTGAGCACGGGGTCGATTTGAAGATTGGTGCGCCCTGTCGGCGTGTTCAAGGTCCATGAACTCGATTGACCCGGCGTGCCGCGTATGACGACCGGGACAACGTCTCCGACGGTATAGACGAGGTCTGGCGCAGCCACGACCACCAATCCATCTCGCAGGAAGGCCCGGCCGACTAGGCTCTCATCCGGATCAGGATTGACCCTGATAACGAGGTCGTATCCCTCTTCCACCATATCGACAGGGCGATCTTCCGTCGTAACTTCCATGCGCACCTCTGGATACTTGAGGGCAAAGCCGGCAGCCAGCTTGCCCATCGCCGTCTGGGAGAACAGCAAGGGTGCGCTGATCCGCAACCTGCCGCGCGGCCTGTCGCCGCCGGAAGCGATGGCGGCGGCAGTCTCGTCAATTTCAGTCAGCAGAGCGCCCGCCCGCTCGTGAAGCGCCCGCCCTTCCTCCGTCAGCTTGAGCATACGTGCGCCGCGTTCGAATAACCGCAGGCCGAGGCTTGCCTCCAGTTCAGCTACGCGTCGCGAAAGCGTTGCCTTCGGTCGACCGGAGGCTCGGGAGGCGCGGCCGAAGCCGCCATTGCGGGCGACGGTGACAAAATCAACAAGAGCAACCAAGTCCATGACTGTTCCACCAGTGAGACGATGCGTCTAGCTTTAGCGTCTATTGGTATGAATGTGAACCATCCATATTCGGCGTGTCTTCAACACCGAAGTCTCTCACACCGAACCAAGGAGAACTCCAATGACCATTCTCGTAACAGGTGCTACCGGCCGTGTTGGCCGCCATGTCGTTGACCAGCTCATCGCGCGCAATGCTGATGTGCGCGTCCTCGTGCGTGATCCTGCCAAGGCCAATTTTGCCTCCACTGTCGAAGTTGTTCAGGGAGACATGCTCGATATCGACGCGCTCCGCCAAGCCTTCGACGGTGTCCGGACGCTGTTCCTGTTGAACGCGGTCGCCGGCGACGAATTCACCCAGGCCATCATAGCCTTGAACATCGCGCGTGAAGCCGGCGTGGAACGCGTCGTTTATCTCTCGGTGTTCGATGCCGACAAGGCTGTGAATGTCCCGCACTTTGCGGTCAAGTTTGGCGCCGAGCGCATGCTGGAGGCGATGGGCTTTAGCGCCACGATCCTGCGACCGGCTTACTTCATCGACAATGAAGTCATGATCAAGGATGTCATCTTCAACTACGGTGTCTACCCGATGCCGATCGGCGGCAAGGGTGTCGCTATGATAGACGCCAGAGATATCGCTGAAGTCGCAGCGTCCGAGCTCGTTCGTCGCAACCGGGCTTCGGAAAAGCTGCCGAGCGAGACCATCAATCTGGTCGGCCCGGATACGCTGACGGGTACAGACCTCGCGGCGATCTGGTCTGATATTCTGGCCCGTCCTGTGGTGTATGGCGGCGATGATCCATCCGGCTTCGAGCAGAACCTCGCCAATATCATGCCGAAGTGGATGGCCTATGAAATGCGCCTGATGGCCGAGCGCTACGTCAGCGACGGCATGGTTCCGCACGCGGGCGATGTCGAGCGCCTGACGCACATCTTGGGCCGCCCGCTGCACAGCTACCGCGAATTCGCCTCGCAGCTTGCCGCATCTGCCTGAACCGGGCGCATCACTCGACAACAAGGACAAGGATCATGATCTATTCCACCGCGACCCTTCCAGTAAATCCCGATGGTGAGATCCCGTTGACCCGCGAGCAGATTTGGGCGGGCCTCGAACTGAAGGCGCGTGATGCGCGCCTTTTTCTGCCTCCCGGCCTGTGCACGCGCTGCGATGTTATTGAGGAAAGCGCCACGCATTTCGTCCGCGACGCTACGATCGGCGGAATCGACCTTCGCGAAATCATTACGCTTGATCCATTTGAGAAGGTTAGCTTCTTTCAGGCGACCGGTCCTCGCGAAGGGGCGATTGTCAACGAGCTTTATGAGGACGATCATGGCGCATTGCAGCTTCGCTTTTATTGCTACATCGGCCTGCGTGGGAAGCACCCGGGGGGAGCTGAAGAACGAGCGGAACAGGCGCAATTTGATGGTGACATGGGCTATAAGGCGGCCTTGTTTTCAACCCTCAAGCGCACCCGCGAGTTGAGAGCCGAGGGCAGGCTCTGACAATCAGCTTGAACACCAACGTCAGGACGTCCTTGTCAAAGGGCGTCCTGTTTTGTGAGCGTTGAGAACCCAGGTCAGCACCTCCAGCCAGAGCAGTGCAGGTCTGTAAAAGCAACAAACCTCCCAACATCCGCTTCGGGCCGACTGCAGTCACGACCGCAGGGCAGCTCGCGCCATTCCGTTTGACCTATGCTGTCTCTTCAATGCCTGCCCTCCGGCGCTTGTCGCCCCGCCTCGTTGAGCTTTAGCAATAGGCGTCCTTTGGCAGGGTCTTCACCAGGAAATCGGTAAACCGCCGGACCTTCGATGCGATGTTTTTGTTGGCGGGATAGACGGCATGGACGGGCACCGAGCCGATCTCCCAGCGATCAAGCACGCGCACCAGCCGCCCGTCCCGGATCTCCGGGCCGATTTCGAACATCGGCAACAGCGTGATCCCCGCGCCGGCCACGGCCACATCCCGAAGCGTGAGGCCGTCATTGGCGAGATAGCGCGGCACGATCGGCACGCGCAGCGTCTGCCCGTCCTTGCTCAGCACCCAGACATTGCCCCAGCGCAAGCCGGAAAAATGCAGGCAGGCATGGTTGGCAAGGTCCGTGGGCTCGGCCGGGGCGCCGTGCCTTTCGAGATATTCGGGCGCCGCACAGAGGACGAGTGGTGAATCGCCGAGATGGCGGGTGATGAGATTGGGCTCCAGCACGATCGTGCCGCGAATGGCCAGGTCATATCCTTCTTCGATCAAATTCACCGCCCGGTGTGAAAACGTGACGTCGATGGAAACCGAAGGATTGCGCTTGAGGAATTCGGCGATGATCGGGGCCATGTGCAATTGCGCGAACTCCGGCGGCACGGTCATCTTCAACCGGCCCACAACCTCCTCCTGATAGCTCAGGGCGGCACGCTCCGCCTCGCGGATCTGCGGCAGGATGCCGGTCAGGGACTGGACATAGGCCGAGCCTGCCTCGGTCAAAACGACGTTCCGGGTCGAGCGGTGCAGCAGCCGCACGCCGAGCTTGGTTTCCAGCACCTGAACCTGGGCGCTGACGGTTGCGCGCGACATCCTCAAGTCTTCTGCCGCTCGGGTAAAGCTCAGATGTTTGGCGACGGTCAGAAAGGCGGCAACGCCTTCCAGCGGATCCAGCGACTTCATGGTCGTTCTTCCATACAATGATGATCGATGATCGGTCTTATCATTTCCGGACCCTCTGATAAATCGGGCGCATCAAAATTGGTTTCGGAGAACATCGGTGAAGGCGTTTGTCGTCGTCTCAATCTCAAGATCGCACCCCAATGACGCCTGCCTGCGTCGTGTCGGCACCTTTGCCGATCATGCCGAAGGCACGGCCTCATCCACGGCGATCACCCCGCCAAGGGGCGAGGGGCGAGGGCGCGTTCAGCACGGGTGGAAGAGGCTCAGTCCTCGCCGCGACGACCCCGATTTTGGCTGAGCAAGACAGATAATCCCAACCTCGATCGCGCGCCCGTGCGCCATTTTATCCGTGAAAGGAAATCCCATGACCGCGACCCCTGAGAACCTCTGGTTCATGACCGCCCAACTCCTCGTCCACCTGAAGCAGGCGGATAATGAAGAGGGCTTGTCCATCATCGAACATCGCATGGCCAAGGACTTTGCCCCGCCGCTGCATGTGCATCATCAGGAAAGCGAGACCTTCGTCATCCTCGAAGGCCGCTTCCGCTTCCGCCGCGATGACGACGTCATCGAGGCAAGCGCAGGCGACACCATCCATCTGCCGAAGGATTGCGTCCATGGCTTCCGCGTCCTGTCGGATTACGGCCGCTGCCTCACCATCACCAATGGTCCCTTCGAGAACATGGTTCGTGCCGCAGCCCGTCCGGCAGTCAGAAACGCACTGCCCGAGCAACTGCCGCCGACCCCGGAACAACAGCAGGCTCTTGCCCGGATCTGCAGCGCCCACGCCATCGATCTTCTCGGAGCCCCCATTGCCTGATGCCGAAAGTCGATGCCGCCCATGCTTAAGCGGCGGCGTCGGCTTGGCCTCTAGCCGCAGGCGCCGAAGGAAGAGGGTGCCTGCTCCTCCGGGCTTGAGCCCGATCGGCTGCCAGGCTCCCCTTGAGGGCAGGGGAACGGCATCGGCAGAACAGGCCCCTTCCACCCCTCCCCACCAGGGGGGCGTCTGTGGAACCCCCTCTGTCACAGCCTGACATCTCCCCCACAAGGCCAGTGAAGACGTGGCGCAAACGGCTCGTTCCACACACGACGGCGCGGCCGGGGTAAGCCCTCGCCCTTGTAGGGAGGGTTGGGAGAGGCCTTTTCCAAATGCAATTCCCTCTGCTTGTGGGGGAGATGCCCGGCAGGGCAGAGGGGGATCGCCAACCTCAGTCGCAACCGAGTTCGCCTCGCGCCCATGGCCAGATCCAGTCCTCCCCACCAATCCCCGTTTCGCGCTAAGCTCTCGCCCGTCTGCGATTCTTCAGGGAGGAAGAGATGAGCCGCGATATTATTCTGGTCGATCCGCTGCCGAGGACGCTCGATCTGATCATGGAGCCGGCCGTCCGGGCGCGGCTCGAGGCGCTGGGCGAGGTGATCGTCTGTGAAGATCGCCAGATGCCCGCAGACATGGTCGATCGCTACCTCCCGGAAACCGTGCTGATTTTCGGCCAGACCGACATGCCGAAGGAACGGCTCGACCGGGCGCCGAAGCTGAAGGCCATCATCAACGTCGAATCCAATTTCCTGCCCAATATCGATTATCAGGCCTGCGTCGAGCGCGGCATCTGGGTGATCACCCCGGCCTCCGCTTTCGCCGCGCCGGTGGCGGAAGCAGCGCTCGCCATGGCGCTCGATCTCGCCCGCGGCATCACGAAAGCCGACCGCGAATTCCGTGCGGGCACCGAGGCTTATGGCCTCGAAGGCAATACAGAGACCTTCCGCTTCACCGGCGCCCCTGTCGGCCTCATCGGCTTCGGCGATCTCGGCCAGGCGTTTCGCGACCTCATCCGCCCGTTCAAGAACAAGGTCCGCGTCTTCGATCCCTGGTTGCCAAACGAGATCATCGAGCGCCAGGACTGTGAGCCCGCAACGCTGGACGAGGTCTTGCGGCAAAGCCAGGTCGTCTGCGTCTTCGCCAGCGTCACCAGCGAGAACGAGGGCTTCATCGGCGCGCGAGAATTCGCCCTGATGAAAAAAGGCGCCGCCTTCCTCCTGATGAGCCGCGCCGCCGTGGTCGATTTCCCCGCCATGCTCGAAGCCGCAGCCTCGGGCCACATCAAGGTCGCAACCGACGTCTTCCCCGAAGAACCCGTTGCCGCCGACGACCCCGTCCGCCAGACCCCCGGCCTCCTCCTCTCCGCCCACCGCACCGGCGGCACCCGCGACGCCTTCTATGCGCTGGGCTCGATGGCGGTCGCCGATGCCGAGCTGATCATGAAAGGCCTGCCGCCGAGGCTCTGCCGCAGGGCCGATCCGGCAACGGCGATGCGGATGCGCTCGAAGCCGGTGGCGGTGTCGTGAGGGGGCGTGCCGAAACGGACATGGTCGGCATGGAACCCTTGATGACCGTTTTGATCCTTCAATTCGGCCATAGGAACTGAGGCCGGCCCGCAAGCAGGCTTGTCTGAGCCAGACGGCTAGGCGTCGCGGGAGACAACAAGGGTGCCTTGCAAATGACACGTGACGCCTGTTGGCTGATACCGGATCTCGACCCTGCCGTCGAAATCCGCAGCCAGCATGCGTTCGATCATGCGGGATCCGAACCCTTTGCGTGAGGGCGGTTCGACGGGAGGTCCCCCTTGTTCCGACCAGGTCAGGGAGAATGCGGAGGGATCAGCATCGGACACCGACCACGTGACCGACACGGTGCCGGTCGAGGTGGAAAATGCGCCATATTTCGTGGCATTCGTCGCGAGCTCGTGAATGGCCATGGACAAGGCCAAAGCCTGTTTCGCAGACAAGGCAATGTCCGGCCCGTCGATCGCGACGGACTCGTCACCCGCTGCAAAAGGACCCAGGGCACGTTGAACGACGGTATTCACCGACATCGTCTCGTTTTGCGCGTGCTCCAGCATGGTCTGCGCCTCGGATATGGCAGCCAGCCTACCGAGGAAGGTTTCACGGGCCGCAGTCAGATCCGAACACTTGAGCGACTGGGTCGCAACCGCCTGAACGATTGCGAGAAGGTTCTTGATCCTGTGGGCGAGCTCCCTTCGAAGCAGTTCGCGCTCCTCGTCGAGCGCCCGCTGTTTGCTCACGTCTCGAACGATCAGAACGCCGCCGACAACCCCGTCTTGCTGGACGATCGCTGCGTTCGAGCAGGAAACGGGCACTTGCCGGCCATTACGGTCGAAGAAGATATCGGCGTGGCGTTCGAGGCTCCTGCCGGTGGCAAAGACATCGCCGAGAGGGCATTCCTCCATCGGAAATTCACGACCATCCGCATGGTGGTGATGCACGACGTCGTGCAGCTTTTTTCCCACCAGCTCCTCCATCGACCAGCCGAACATTTTCTCCGCTGCGGGGTTGGCGAAAACCGTTCTGCCTTCCTTGTCGAGCAGGAAGATCGCCTCGATGGCGTGCGCTGTTATGATTCCACCGAGGCCTGAGCTGTCCGTAAGGGAGCTGAGAAAGTTTTGCGGCATGGGGGCCTTTACCCGGTTGTGGACGTTCTGGGCTGAGCGTGACCAGCGGACACCACCGTCGCATCTTTTCAGTCGAAGGCCAGCTGGAGCTGTATAATCCGATCAACCCGCATACCGAATGATGTATTATCAAATTTCCACGCAGTCGACCCCGTCCCGAGGAATGGTCGACTGCCGGAGCCGCGGGGGAAACATCACCCGCCACGACTGCCGGCCGCCGCCTTCCCCGAAGAACCAGTCGCGGCTTAGGACCCATCCGCGATACCCCCGGCCTCCTCTCCGCACACCGCGCAGGCGGCACCTATGCACTAGGCTCCATGGCCGTCGCCGACGCCCAACTGATCATGAAGGATTTGCCGCCGAGGCTCTGCCGCAGAACCGATCCGGCGACCGCGATGCAACCGGTGGCAGTGTCGTGGGGGCGCGTGCCGCACGGCCTGAACCATGTTCACAGGCTGCCAATGGGGGACCTTCCGCCACCACCGGGCCAAGGCGCAAGATCTGACGCTCCCTAAGTGCAAATGTCTATGGTCTGCGCAAGGCAATGGCGATGGCGCCAGCCTCATCGACCGTAAACCTGATGCCAGCCGCCGTAAGTGCCTCTAAGACGGCATCGACCGTCTCCTGTTTCACGCTACCGAAATCCGTTTCCAGCCGGCGGATAGAGGAGAAGGAAACCGCCGCTTTCATGGCCAGTTTCTGCGCCGTCCAATCAAGCAGCGAGCGTGCCGCGCGGACGTGTGCGGCCGTGATCGCCATTTTCTGTTGCGGCACGTCTTCCTGATTCCAGAACGTGCTGACGCCAAGCCAGAACTCGACACTGCCGTCCTCGTTCTTGAATGGCAGCGCCTTGCTGTAGCATCTTTGGTAGTGTCCGTCCCGCAGTCGGATACGCAAGCTGCAGGTGTAGCGTTCGGTCGATCTGACTGCCTCGCTCCATGCCTTTTTGAAGACGTCCCGATCGTCGGGATGGATTGCAGCAAGGGCGTCCCAGTCATGTGCGTCCGTTGCGGTCTCGCCGGTCAGTTCGGTCCATGTTCGCGTGTCAATCAGCCGTCCATCGGGTCTTGCACGCCATACGAGCTCGCCGAGCAATTCGTGCAGAAGGCGCTCCTGCTTCGTCTTGTGTAAAAGCCGTGTTCGAAGATTCTCCTCCTCGGAGACATCGGCAACCACCCCCGAGACGAGAATCGGTTTCCCTTCGCGATCGAAATGACGCTGGGTCCGGTTTTCGAGCCAACAGAGTGAGCCGTCCGGGCGGATGATCCGGAACCTGCGACCATCAAGGCTCGGACTCATCGCGAGTGCAACGGCGTCGGTGAAGGCGAGCTGATCCTCTGGGTGAACCATTTGCTGATAGAGGTCGAGGGTCGGAACCACCGAATCCGTTGTGAGACCCAGGATTTTGAAGATTCCGGGTGACCACCACAGTTGCATTGTCTCCAAGTCCATAGACCATGTGCCGATCTTGAACTTTTCCTCGAGCAGCCGGAGCCTGGCATCCGGCATGGCCAGGGAGCGTTTGATGGAGGCTTTGGTATCTATCATGACGAGCCGTTGCGAGATTTGGACCAGCGCGTTGGGCTCACTCGCGATCGGCACACCGCAAGATAAGTTTGACAACTGATCTGATGAGGAAAGGAATAGTCTGGCCAAGCACGGTTGCGCGACAGTTGCCGGTGGTCGAGCGCGATTTAGTTCCATCGGTATTCGTTGTCAAACAAATGCTAATGTGATCGCGATTTGCACTTAACCAAACGTTGCATTTTATGAGCGCGCACACCTTGATCGGACGGACGCCCAGGAAACGCGCCATTTAGGGGCGCCACGGCTTGTTTGTATGGGTGACATGATCGGCTCTCGTCAACGACGGTGAGGGAACGGCACGGGAACTTGGGAAGAGCGAAGAGCAAAGAATCTTGCGGCACGAGCATGAGCGGAAGTTTTCGCTGTGAACCGCGCCACTGAGTTTAAATCAGTGGCGCGTAAACTTGATGAGGCAGTGGGGTCTCGCGAGACGCTCAAAACTCTTCCCAGTTGTTGCCTGTCTTGACCGCAGCGTTGCCGTGGAAGGCCTGGGCGACCTTGGCAGTCATTTGGCGGGACGGGGAAGGGCGCGGACGAGACTGATCATTGGCGGGCGCCGGTGCGCTGCGAGGCTGCGTACCGCCATGGCCGATGTTGAACTGGCCGAGAAGCTGGAAGAGCTGTTCCGCCTCGCGCGCCAGGCTGTGCGCGGCTGCGGTGGTTTCCTCGACCATGGCGGCATTCTGTTGCGTGCCCTGATCCATGGTGTTGACGGCGGTGTTGATCTCCTTCAGCCCCGTCGCCTGCTCCTTGGACGCTTCCACGATAGCGCCCACATTGCCGTCCACCTGCACCACCTGGGTGACGATTTCCTGCAGAGACTTGCCGGTCGTGCCGACGAGCGTCACACCCTCCTTCACATGAGCGTTGGAGGCGGTGATCAGTTCCTTGATTTCCTTGGCCGCCTTGGCAGAGCGCTGCGCAAGTTCGCGGACTTCCTGGGCAACGACGGCAAAGCCCTTGCCGGCCTCGCCCGCACGAGCGGCTTCCACGCCGGCATTGAGCGCGAGCAGGTTGGTCTGGAAGGCGATCTCGTCGATCACGCCGATGATGTTGGCAATTTCGCCCGCCGATTTCTCGATCTTGCCCATGGCTTCGACCGCATGACCGACCACGGTGCCGGAGCGCTCGGCATTTTCCTTGGTCTTGCGCACCAGTTCACCCGCTTCCTGGGCGCGGTGGCTGCTGTCGCCGACGGTCGTGGTGATCTCTTCGAGCGCCGCTGCCGTCTCCTCGACGGAGGCCGCCTGCTGTTCGGTGCGCTTCGACAGGTCGTTGGAAGCGGACTGGATCTGCTGCGAGGCGGGGGCGATGGCGCCGGCATTCTGGGAAATCGTCTGCAGGGTATTCCGCAGCTTCTGCGACGTCTGGTTGAAGTCGACGCGCAGCTTTTCCAATGACGGCATGAAAGGTTTGTCGATTGTCTGCATCATGTCGCCTTCCGACATGGCGTTCAGCACGCTGGCCAGTTCGTCGACGTTCTGTACCCGCGTGGTGACGTCGGTCGCAAATTTCACGACCTTGAACACCTTGCCGTTCATGTCGAAGATCGGGTTGTAGGAAGCCTGGATGTAAACCTTTTTGCCGCCTTTGCCGACGCGCAAAAACTCGTCCGCCACGAACTCCCCCGCAGCGAGCTTGGCCCAGAAGCGGCGATACTCTTCGCTGCTCGTATATGCGGGCTCGCAGAACATCTGATGGTGCTTGCCCTGGATTTCTAAGAGCTGGTACCCCAGCGTCGCCAGGAAGTTTTCGTTGGCCGTCAGGATTTCGCCCGAGGGGGTGAACTCGATCACCGCCTGGGCGCGGGAAAGCGCGTCGAGCTTGCCGGCGTCCTCGGCGGTCTTCAGCTTCTGCGCGGTGATGTCGGTGGCAAACTTCACCACCTTGTAGGGCTTGCCGCCCCGGAACACCGGATTGTAGGAGGCCTCGATCCAGATCTCCTTGCCGCCCTTGCCGATGCGCTTGTACTGGCGGCGATCGAACTCGCCACGGCCGAGCTTCAGCCAGAAGTCACGGTATTCCTGCGATCCCGCTTCGGCCGGATCCACGAACAGCCGGTGATGCTGCCCGACGATCTCGGACAGCTGGTAGCCCAGCGCCTGACAGAAATTCTCGTTGGCCGACAGGATCGTTCCATCGAGCTTGAACTCGATGATCGCCTGCGACTTGCTCATTGCTTCCAGCACGGCCTTCGCATCCGCACCGCCAAAACCCAGCATTATCTTCTCCATGATTTCCGATCTCGCAGTGATCGACGGCGATCTGCGTCTGCGAACAAACTGCTGTTTGATGGACAAATTCTCATCGATAAATCTTTTCAAGTTACAAAATAGAACTCGAATATCCGGACATGCTGATATCTTTGACTGCTCAAACGACGACCCTCGCTGAACATCGGGGGCTCAGTCGCAAGCCCGGGTACAAATTGCAGAGCATTTTTTGTCGGCGCGCCGAAACGGCACCGAATTCGGGCGCCGAGATGCGGTTATTTAGGAACGCGTCACAAGGCGATGGAGGAGTATGATCAGGCGACCTCTCCGGGTCCTCATGACACCCACCTCACGCCACGACCCTTTCCATCTCCGCCCCCTCGAACACCCGCCAGCTTTTCCACCCATCCTCCTTGGCCGCATAAAGCGCCCGGTCCGCCGCTTCCAGCAGCCGCTCGTCGTCGGCGGCGGAGCGGACAGCGCCGCACGCAGCACCGATGCTGACGGTGACGTGGCGGTTGCGGTCGCCGGTGTGGTCATGGCCGATGCCGATCCGGCAACGGCGATGCGGATGCGGTCAAAGCCGGTGGCGGTGTCGTGAGGGGGGTGGGGCGGATAACCCTGTGTGGGATGCGTGTCCCCTTTGTGCCTTCATCTCAGTCGTTCAGGTTGCCGTCAGTTACATCTAAAAGCGGACTTCGTTGCCGCGTGTGAGCACCGCGCCAGCCACCGAGTTTGTTAATCCAAATCGGCCGACTTGCGTTCTCTTCGGCGATCGCATTTCGTGGGCAGAGCCTTTTGCATAGCAGGCGTGAAACTCACAGATTTGAAGCCTGAGCAGATACGCCTTCCATGAGCCAAAGCCATGTGATGTCAAAATGCGCCTGGACGGCCGAGGCATCATCATAGGCGTCCCCGCCCAGCATCGCGATCGATGTTGGCAGGGCGACAAGACAGTGTATGAGATGATTGGCGAGGGCAGCGGGATCTCCCGCGCGGATTGATCCGGCGGCCTGTGCCGCACGAACCGCATCGATCAGGCGATCCATGATGGGATCGGGCTGTCGCGGGAACGGTTCCCTTTTCTCGAACACGACCGTTTCGCTGAATGTGATGCGTTTGAGCGCAATCAGATCGGCGTCCATGTTCATATGCAGCATTGCCTGCATCAGAGCCTTCAGGCGTGGAAGCGGTTCTTCTGCAGCGCTCCGCATATCGGCGAGCCGATCCACCGCACGGCGATGGGCGTGCTCGACCACAGCCTCGAACAGGGCGACCTTGGACGGAAAGCGGCGATAGAGCGTGTCCTTCCCCATGCCGCAGCGGCTTGCCACCTGTTCCATGGAGGTTCCGGCAAAACCGCGATCGGCAAACAGCTCCATGGCCACAGCCATGATCTTTTCTGAAGCGGCATCCTGGGCCGCCTTGGAGGGACGGCCGACCCGCGTCATCGCAGTTCCGGTCGGTTTCATGCGATTCTCCTCTGCCTTCCGATCTTTCTGTGGCTTGTCTGCGCGGCGGTGTCCATGCCAATAAAAAGTTGATAATTGTAATCATAATATCTGGACAGGACGGTCCCGTTTGATTTATGCCTCTGCCATAACTCTTGCGTCTTGACCATGGGGCCCCTTGTGAAACCGCGTCTTTCCAGAAACTTCCTGCTTGCTTCGACCATCCTTTTCACTGTCCAACACGCCCATGCCCAGGATGCCGGCACCGGTGAAACAGGTACGCAACTTCAGACGATCGTCGTTAACGGTGAGGGTGGTTCAACGGACACCTCGGACAGTCTCGTGGCCAAGTCGAACCGTTCGGCAACAAAGACGAACACGCCGGTCCTGGAGACCCCACAATCGGTCACCACGATCAGCCGCAAGCAGATCGACGAGCAGAACCCGCAGACGGTTGCGGAGTCCCTGCGATATACGGCGGGTGTGCTCTCCGATCGTGACTCGTCGTCGCGATATGACTCCGTCTTCCTGCGGGGGTTCGGCGCTTTTGGCACGGATACCAATTACGTGGGCTATCTGGATGGTTTGAAGCTCGTCCGAGGCCAGGCATTTGCCACGCCACAGATCGATCCCTTCTTTCTGGATCACATCGATGTGCTGAAGGGCCCTTCGGCTCTGCTCTATGGTCAGATCAGCCCCGGCGGCCTCGTCAATCAGGTGTCGCGCGAGCCGTCGTCGGTGGCCGCCAACGAGGCACGTCTTGAAGTAGGGACGGACGGCCGTGTGCAGAGTGGCCTGTATTCGACCGGTCCCCTGACCGAGGATGGAACCGTGCAATATGGGATCGGCCTCGTCGGCCGCTCGGCGGGGTCGCGCTATGACGATGTCGAGGAGCAGCGCATCGGTGTTGCCCCCTCGCTCAAGTGGGAGCCGGACGCCGATACATCCCTCATCGTTTCGGGATCCTACCAGCGAGATCCCGAAGGCGGATACTTCAACTCCATCTATCCGCGCTTCCTCGCGCCCGCCAATATCGCGGGTTATCTCGATCCAGATCTGAATATCGGCGACCCGACCTATGATCATTTCGAGCGCACGCAGTACAATATCGGCTATCAATTTGAGCATCGCTTTGACGAAGGCCTGACTGTCCGCTCTGCGTTGCGATACTCGGCGATCGACATCGACATGCAGTCCCTGCAGATGGCGGGCGCCCCGTCGTCAACGGGCGTCATACCGCGTATTGCCGTCCACTCGATCGAGGATGCGCGCGGGTTTTCCTTCGACAATCATGCTGAATACAAGTTGGATACAGGCCCGCTCCAGCACACTCTGCTTGCCGGTGTCGACCTCCAGTCCTCCAGCAGCAGTTGGGAATATCTCTACGGTAATGCCAGCTCGCTGGACGTGACCAATCCGACTTACGGCGCAAGCGTCGGTTCCCTATCAACCTACACGGACAGCGATCAGGATCTGAAACAGACCGGGATTTATCTTCAGGACCAGATTGAACTGGGCAAGCTGCGCGCTGTCCTCGGCATCCGCCATGACTGGGCCGATCAGGAAACGGACAACCACGTGCTCGGCACCACAACGGACCAGTCCTCCGATGCGACCACCTATCGCGCCGGCCTGCTCTACCTCTTCGATAACGGCGTGGCTCCTTATGCGAGTTACGCCACGTCGTTTGAGCCGGTCCTCGGCACGGACTATTCAGGCAACGCCTTCGTGCCGACGGAAGCAGAGCAATACGAAATCGGCGTGAAATACCAACCGGAAGGCCTTGATGCGCTCTTTACCGTCGCGGCCTTCGACATCCGTCAGCAGAACGTCAAGACCGCCGACAACGCGCATGCCAATTATTATGTCCAGCAGGGCGAGATCCACTCGCGCGGCCTGGAATTCGAAGCGCGTGGGCAGGTCACGAGCAACATCGAACTGATCGCGGCGCTTTCCCTGCTCGACACGGAAGTATCCGAGTCGACCACCACGTCCATCATCGGCAACCGGCCACAGGCGGTGCCGCGCTATTTCGGTTCTCTCTGGGCCAATTACACCTTCGATGCGGGAGCGCTGGAAGGACTGACGCTCGGCGGCGGTCTGCGCTTTGTCGGATCGAGTTATGCCGACGATGCCAATACGATTGAGGCCGACGGATATACGCTGGTGGATGCTGCCGTGAAATACGATTTCGGCGCCAAGCGTCCGGATCTCAAGGGGCTGGAAGCGACGCTCAACGTCACCAATCTGCTCGACGAGGAATATTATTCGAGCTGCAGCTACGGCATCTATTGCCAGTATGGCAATGGGCGGACCGTCGTGGCCGGCCTGAAATACAAGTGGTGACGATATGATGATGACGCGGCGTCACCTGTGCGGGTCGATGCTGGCCGCCACTCTGGTCGGCGGTGTTGTGCCGGCCCGGGCTGCCGGCAAGATCACCATCGTCGACATGGCGGGCAGAAGCGTCGAGCTGGCGGCCTTGCCGAAACGCATCGTGCTGCTTGAGGCCCATGACCTCCTGACGATGAGCCTCCTGCATCCTGATCCGGCGTCTCTGGTCGTTGGTTGGGCAGCCACGGACCGCATCGACAGCGAGACTCTGAAGCAGCGCCTGCAGGGCAAGCACCGCATCGAAGTCGTCGGAAAGATGACGCCAGAGACGGTGTCGCTGGAGGGCCTGATTGCCCTCGCGCCGGATCTTGTCGTCACCACCGCGTTTATGACACCGCCCGAGGGCAGCGACCTGCTCGTTGACAGGCTGCAGGAGCTTGGCGTGCCCGTGCTCTTCAGCGATACGTCCAGCAACACACTCGCGTCGGACAAGAGTTTGGCGCCCCTGGCCAGCGTGGAAGCCCTCATGCGCATGTGGGGGGGCATCCTCGGCACGCAAGCGAGAGCCGAAGCCTATCTCCAACTCGTCCTGCATTCCCTGGCGGACGTGGCGTCCGGACTTGCCGGGAGCAGCCCCGTCACCACCTATTTGGAAGTGCAGTCGACCACCGATGATTGCTGCTGGGCTGCG
Source organism: Rhizobium glycinendophyticum (assembly GCF_006443685.1). NCBI lineage: Bacteria > Pseudomonadati > Pseudomonadota > Alphaproteobacteria > Hyphomicrobiales > Rhizobiaceae > Peteryoungia > Peteryoungia glycinendophytica. Next base: position 1,231,956 of record NZ_VFYP01000001.1, read on the forward strand.
GGACGCAGGATCTGGGGCGAGCTTCTTGCAATTGCCGGAGGAGCGCCGCTGCCGGCTGTTCAGGCGCCATGGTTCGAGAAGCTTTCGCTCGAATATCTCCTCTCGACCCCGCATGACGTCTATATTGCCTCCGGCGGAGGCTGGGCCGCAGGGGGGCGCCCTTCTCTGGGCCCCGGCATTATGCCCGATGCCGCGCGTCTCAGCCTGAAGACACTTGTTGAGGCCCGCCCGGCTTTCCAGGAACTCCCGAGTGTCCAGCACGGACGGGTCCATGCGGTCTGGACAGGACTGATCACCAATCCGCCGCTGCACATCCTCTTCGTCGCACAGCTTGCGCGCTGGCTGCATCCGGATCGCTTCCCCGAGACCTATGCCGCGGGGCTGCTCGACACCATCAATCGCGATTTTGCGGCTGTTCCGATCGATGGTCCGCTGTGGACGTCGCTCTGATCTCGCAAGGACCGAACATGTCACATCCGACGCCGCCACCGTATCGCGCCTCCGCTGCCGTGGCCTTTCCGCAGATTGCCGACTATGCGGACGCCTTCATCGAGTCGATCGCCACGCACGACATGACGATCGACTGTCGTAATGACGTCTTCGAGATCGCCTCCGCGTTTGGACGGGCGCGCTTCGCCCCCAGGCCGGCCGGCTTCGATCTCTATGTCGAGGCGGACGATCCCGGTGCCCTGAACCGTCTCAAGCACGCTCTGGTCGGCCCCATCGGTTTTATCGCCGCGCGCGAGTCTCTCGATATCGTCTGGGTGGGTGACCATACAGACCCGGCGCTGCCGGACGATCTGCGGGTTCTCACTGTCGAGATGATCGAAGACCTGACGCCCCACATGAGACGGATCACCTTTCGTGGCGAAGATCTCCACCGCTATGATCGCGACGATCAGCTTCACTGTCGGCTGATCTTCCAGCCGCGAGGGACGGTCGAGCCTCGCTGGCCCATGCTCGATCACAGGGGCCATGTCGTTTGGCCGGATGACAAGGCGGTTCCGACACGGGTCTACACCATTAGGCAGATTGATGCGGCCGCCGGGACGCTCGTAGTGGATTTTGCCCTGCACGCCGATCCCGGACCGGCGACCCGGTTTGCAATGGAAGCCCGCAGAGGCGACATGGCTGGCGTTTTGGGACCTGCGGCCCATGCGCCGAAGCCGGCAGCCTTTTACGTGCTGATCGGGGACGAGACGGCGCTGCCCGGCATTGCGCGTATACTGGAAAATCTGCCCGACACGGCGGTCGGCCGCGCCTTCATCGAAGTAGACAGCAGCGCTGACCAGCTTCCGCTCCGTTGTCCCGCGAATTTCGAGCTGCGCTGGCTGTTCCGGGAAGGACGGCCCGCCGGCACGACGTCGCTTCTCCCTGACGCGCTGAAGACCGTGGCTTGGCCATCGGATTTGCATCAGGCCTTCCTCTGGGGCGGCTGCGAGCACGCCGCCTTCAGTGCCATTCATCGCCACCTGAGGCACGAAATCGATCTTCCCCGCAACCGCTTCATCCTCTACTCGCACTGGCATCGGACGATGACCGAGGAAGAGATCATCAAAAAGGGTGCCGAAGCTTATCTTCCAGGATGATGCGCCAAGGCTGGGCAACAATGTCGGCCTTTGCGGTTCGTCAGCGGAGAGCGGACTGTCTCCTCCCGGCCCATTCCGACCAACTCATAACTCATAGACCGGCCGTTTAGCCAATTTCGCCCCATCAAGCCACAACCCTTGCCACCTCATCCCCCTCAAACACCCGCCAGCTGTTCCGCCCATCCCCCTTGGCCGCATAAAGCGCCCGGTCGGCCGCCTCCAGCAGGCGTTCGTAGTCGGCGGCGGAGCGGACAGCGCCGCACGCAGCACCGATGCTGACGGTGACGTGGCGGTTGCGGTCGCCGGTGTGGTCATGGCCGATGCCGAGCTGGCGCACGGCGCGGCGCAGGCTTTCGGCCACGCTTGCTGCCATCTCCGCGTCGCTGGCGGAGAGGATCGCGACGAATTCTTCGCCGCCGTGGCGGGCGAAATGCGCCTCGATCGGCAGCGCCCGACGCATCGCGCGGGCAACCCGTTTCAGGCATTCGTCGCCGGCACCATGGCCATAGGCGTCGTTATAAGCCTTGAAGTTGTCGACATCGGCGACCAGCAGCACAACGCGCTCCGCCTCGTTTTGTGCTTCCGTCGTCAGCCGCAGGAGTTCCATTTCTGTGCCGCGCCGGTTTGACAGGCGGGTTAAGGGATCGGTGACGGAAAGGCGGGCCAGGTCCTTGTTTTGGCGTGACAATTCCCGCTTCAGCACCTCGTTTTCCTGTTGCTGCAGATAGTTCGCCATGGCTTCCGCCTCGAGCTGGTAGGAAACGAGCAGCGTCATGGCAACGGTTGGCAGATAGACCGACAGGTGCTGCACGGCATAAAGAGGTGTGGCGCCTTCGAGAAACCAGATGACCGAATAGGTGAGACAGAAACCGAAGACGCTGGCATGCAAGCTCGGACGGAAGGGCGAGGCGGCGGCAATCGTGATGGCCATCTGGAAGGTACAGGCCGCATAATAATAGCCGAGCACGGCCGGGTTATGGCTCGCGGTCACGATAATCGACCACGACACCTGCGCCAGCAGCGCCACCAGGATGGCCGCCCCCTCCTTGTGCTCCACCGGATGCTCGCCATTCAGATAGAAGAGCAGCCCACCCGACATTGGCACCATGACGCCGAAGCGCAAAACAGCCGATAGCACGGTGACATCGGTCAGCACGAAGAGATCGAAGAAGAAGCAGCAGAGGTAGAAGCCGAGAACGCTGATCACCGCCGCCTGTAGCATGCGGTTGCGCAAGGCAGCGCGGGATTGGAGGAAGTCCGTATATTGCTCCGCGGTCATGCGGGGTTTTGCGGGCAGTCCGAGCCATCTCTTCATGGATGCAATCACCGGATAAAATATCTGAGTGTCGAAATCGACCACAACCTACCGGCGACCCCCTTAATTTGGGGTGAAGGACCTGTACCATCTCGGGAAACCGGGGATTTTCACGTGCCGCATGGTAAACAGTGTCTTTCGATCGGGTCTGCCGGCCACGGCCGCCTGACCGCTCTTGTGCCTTTGCGACACGTTGTGCGCGCAGTCGCGGCGCCGCCGGCAGGAAGATGGTGCGTCAGGCGGCGAATCACGCATACGAACCGTCTCATGCGACCTCGCGCGCCTGTCGGACGACAAAACCTGCGATTGTCTTAATTTTGCGTCGAGCCGGTGGTTTCGCTGGCAGTGGTAGCCTGCGCACTGGGTCCGGCGGGCAGGGCAAGCGCCGGCGCGGCCCGCAGCCGCTGGCCGAGTTCGCGGATCAGCCGGGTCGACTGGCCAGACAGCGAGCGCGGCCTGACCATCGGCGGCAGCGCCGTGGCATCGGCATCGGTGGCGCTCGCCACCGCAGGCTTGGCGTCCTTTTCCGGCATCGGTGCATCGACCCCCATGATCGGCTTCAGGTCGATGCCCTGATGGGCGTAATCCATCAGCTTCTTGAAGGTCATCGCCGGGAGCGAGCCGCCGGTCATGTTGTTGGTCGAGGTATAGTCGTCATTGCCGAACCAGACGGCGGCCGTGTAGTTGCCGGTGTAACCAACGAACCAGGCATCGCGATAGGCCTGCGTCGTGCCGGTCTTGCCGCCGGTCAGGATCCCGTCGACGGCGGCGCGGCGTGCCGTGCCGATATAGGGGATCTTGGTCATCATCTGGTTCATGTAGGCGGCAGCCTTTTCCGTCAGGATCCGCTCCGGCGGCGGCGTATCGCGCTCGAAATCATAAAGCACATCGCCATTGTAGTTCATGATCTGCGCAACCCCGTGGCGGCGCGACTGGTAGCCCCCGGCCGGCAGCACGGCATAGGCCGTCGCCTGGTCCATCACCGTCACTTCCGAGGTGCCGAGCGGAATGGTCACGTCTTTCCGAAGCGGCGTCTCCACACCCATGGCCTTCGCCGTCTGCATGATGGCGTCGATGCCGAGCTTCTCCTTGGCGAGACGCACGGGAATGGTGTTGATCGATTTCGCCAGCGCCGTCTCGAGCGTAATCCGCCCGGCATAGCTGCGGCCGTAATTCTGCGGGCTCCAGTTGCCCCAGGAGATCGGACCATCCACGACGACGCTTTGCGGGGTGTAGCCGTTCTCCATGGCCAGCGCATAGGTATACATCTTGAACGACGAGCCGGGCTGGCGCAGCGCCTTGGTCGAGCGGTTGAACTGGCTTTCGCCATAGTCGCGCCCGCCGACCATCGCGCGCACGGCCCCGCCGTTCTCGATCATCACGAGCGCGCCCTGCTTGACGTTATAGCTCTCGCCATATTCGCGCAGCGACGAAGCGACCGCCTCGTCGGCCGCCTGCTGCAGGCCGAGATCGATGGTGGTGCGCACGACGAGCGTATGATCCTTGAACTTCGCCGCAAGCCGCTGCACCTCCTCGAACGCCCAGTCGAGGAAGAAATCCGGCGCTTCCTTTTCGTCGCGGTCGATGACGGAGGCGGGGTTGCGTCGGGCCGCCACCACCTGGCCCTCGGTCATCAGCCCGCTCTGCACCATGTTGGTAAGCACGTCGTTGGCCCGCGCCCGCGCCGCCGGCAGGTTGACATGCGGCGCATATTTCGCCGGCGCCTTGAAGAGGCCGGCGAGCATGGCCGCTTCCGCCAGCGTCACCTCGGTGATGTTCTTGCCGAAATAGAATTGCGAGGCCGCCGCCGCCCCGAAGGTACCGCCGCCCATATAGGCGCGGTCGAGATAGAGCGACAGGATCTCCTTCTTGGAGAGGTTCGCCTCGAGCCACAGCGACAGGAAGGCTTCCTTGATCTTGCGCTCGATCGACCGTTCATTGGTGAGGAACAGGTTCTTCGCCAGCTGCTGCGTCAGCGTCGAGCCGCCCTGCACGACAGAACCCGCCTTGGCGTTTTCCGTCATGGCACGGGCAAGGCCGAAGAAATCGATGCCGAAATGGTCGAAGAAGCGCCGGTCTTCCGTTGCCAGCACCGCCTTGACCAGATGGTCCGGCAGCTCGTCCACGGGCACGGAGTTTTCATGAATGATGCCGCGATGGCCGATCGTATTGCCATAGCGGTCGAGAAAGGTGACGGCGAAATTGTCGTGGTTGCGCCAGTCCTTCTTGGTCTCCTCGAAGGCCGGCTGGGCGAGCGCCAGAAGCACGACGAAACCGGCGGTGCCGAGCGTCATCGCTTCGCCGGCAATCTCGAAGCCGAGCTTCTTCAAGCCCCGCACCCGGAAGCGGCGGAAGAAGATGGTGATCTCCTCCCAGGTTTCGGCCAGATCGTATCCGGCATTCCACAGCGTCGAGTCGAGCCAGCTGTCGATCCTGAGGAAGATATGCCGCTTCAGCTTCGGCTCTTTGGCCGGCTTGCCCGCATTCGGCGCCTTCTGCGGCTCGTTGTTCGGCTGGTCGTCCCCGGACACCTTAGGCCTTCCCGATCCCTTTCGCCCGACAGGGTCGGCGCGAATCTTAAGTCCACTGGCTTGACGCGACCGCCCTTAGGCCTCAAGGACTGGCCCGGCCAGAAGGCGGCGTCGGTCTTCATGAGTGATGGTCGATTTGCCGCCAAAGAACAAGTACAATCACGGCCCGGCCGCAGCGTCATTGGTGCTTCGGCACCGTTTTGGCAAAGGCGTGGCGCGGACGCCACCCGGCAGCGCGGCCGGCCAAAACCCGAACTGCACCGCTGCAACACCAACAACGCGCCGACGGTCCGGCCCTGGATAAAGCATGCAAGACGATCCCTTCTGGAAAACCAAGACGCTCGCCGAGATGAGCAACGAAGAGTGGGAAAGCCTGTGCGACGGCTGTGGCCTCTGTTGTCTCAACAAGCTGGAGGACTGGGAGACCGGCGAGATCGCCTTCACCTCGGTCGCCTGCAAGCTGCTAGACGGCGACACCTGTCGCTGCAAGGACTATGAAAATCGCCAGGAGACGGTGCCGGATTGCATCCAGCTCACCCTGAAGGGCCTGCGCGAAATCCAGTGGCTGCCGCCCACCTGCGGCTACCGCCTGATCGACGAGGGCCGCGACCTATACTGGTGGCATCCGCTCGTCTCGGGCGATCCTCGCACGGTGCATGAAGCCGGCGTGTCGGCAAAAGGCCGCACGATCTCGGAAGAGGGCCTCGATGTCGAGGATCTCGAGGATTACGTGGTCGACTGGCCCATGCGGCTGGGCGAAAACAGGGGCTAGACAGCTTGCCGCTCAAGCCGGATGGCGTTCGCCTCAGATGCTGCGCCGGAAGGCGAGCGGCGTCGTCCCGGCAACGCTCCGGAAGGCCCGGCCGAACTGGCTTGCGCCACTGAAACCGCAGGCTTTCGCGATCATCGCCACGGGCATTCTCGTCTCGCCGAGCATCTGCTGCGCTTTTTCGATCCGCCTGAGGGTAACATACTGGATCGGTGTCTCTCCAAACGTCGCCTTGAACGCCCGGCAGAAGTGAAAGCGGCTCAAGCCGCAAAGGCTCGCCAGTTCGTCGAGCCCTATGTCGTCGGCGAGATGCGTTTCGATGAAGCCGGTCACCAGAGAGCGCTGGCTGTTGGAGAGCTGGCCAGCGCCACGCTCCCTGGCCTTGCCGTCCTTTTCTGCACTCAGTCGCAGCATTTCGAGGGCAGCCGTCAGGCCAAGCGTTTCGGCATAGAGCCGCGAAGCCGGCCCTTCGCAATCGGCCATGACCTGGCCGAGCTTTCGCATGGTGGTGCCGAGATGCTCGTCGCGGAAGTATATCTCAGGGCGTGATGCGGCTTGGCGAAACGTCTCCTGGATGTCATCTTCCATGGCGGAAACATCGAAGCACACGACGGTAAAGGCGTTCATCCGGTCGGCAGGTTCTGCCCAGCCCTTGAGCGCCCGGCCAGCGGGCACGAAGGTCATCCGGTCCCTCAGGTCTCCGCCCGCGACCGGTCGCTCTCCCGTCACCTCCATCTCGCCGTCGACCAGCACGAGATCGTGATGGGCAAGATAATGGCCGTCTCCCTGCCAAGAGAATTCGTAACCGGTCGGCAGTTTCAGTCGCGAATATTGAACGGACACGCCGCGCCAGCTGTGGGCGGCATGCATCTCGGTCTGGCCGTTGGGATCGTTGAACGTGAGGTCCAGGTTGCTCGTCCGTCTCATGAGGGATGTCTAAAAAACCAAGGTTGCGCGAGGGTTGCGCCTCGGTTGCGCCAGAGGGGCTGGAGGGGTGGCTCAGCAAATCTTGTCGAACATGCGCAAGATGTATCGGATTTGGCCCAAATCTTCACCATTTCTAAATTCCAAACTGCGAAATTTAGGGACGTGGATATTGCGGGGTATGAGCCACCCGGCAGGTTGGGTCTCATAAAACGGGGTGGAGAGAAGCATGTTTGGTCTTGGCGGTGCGGATGCGAAAGCCGTGCTGGAAGCAATGAGCAAGTCGCAGGCGATCATCGAGTTCAAGCTCGATGGAACGATCCTGTCGGCCAACGAGAATTTCTGTCAGGCGCTGGGCTACCAGCTGTCCGAGATCGTCGGGCAGCATCACCGGCTGTTCGTGGATCCGGCCGAAGCGGGATCGCAGGAATACCGTGACTTCTGGCTGAAGCTCGGCCGTGGCGAGTTCGATCGCCGCCAGTACAAGCGCATCGGCAAGGGCGGCAAGGAGATCTGGATCGAGGCCTCCTACAATCCGGTGTTCCGGGGCGGCAAGCCCTACAAGGTGGTGAAGTTTGCCACCGACATCACCGCGCAGAAGCTGAAGACCGCCGAGGACGCCGGCAAGCTCGACGCGCTTTCCCGCGCCCAGGCGGTGATCGAGTTCACCCCCTCGGGCGAAATCCTGACGGCCAACGAGAATTTCCTGACGACGCTCGGCTACCAGCTGTCCGAGATCCAGGGCAAACACCACCAGATGTTCTGCGAACCGTCCTACACGAGCAGCGAGGCCTATCGCCAGTTCTGGAGGAAACTGGCAGCCGGTGAGTTTGTCGCCGACGAATTCATGCGCATCGGCAAGGGTGGCAAGAAGGTCTATATCCAGGCCTCCTACAATCCGATCTTCGACATGAACGGGCAGGTCTTCAAGGTGGTGAAATTCGCCACCGATGTCACCACACGCGTCGAGAATGTCGAGACGCTGGCCACGGCACTCAACGCCATGTCGGCAGGCGACATGACGCAGACGCTCGACAAACCTTTCCTTCCCGCGCTGGACAAGCTGCGCATCGATTTCAACGAAACGTCGTCCAAGCTGCGCAACACGCTCCAGTCGATCCTCGCTAACGCCGGCGCGATTGCGTCCGCCTCGCAAGAGATCCAGCAGGCATCGGCTGAACTTGCAAAGCGCACCGAACAGCAGGCAGCATCCGTGGAAGAGACGGCCGCCGCACTGGAAGAGATCACCACGACGGTCAGCGACAGCAGCCACCGTGCCCAGGAGGCGGGAGAGCTGGTTCGCAAGACCAAGGACAATGCGGAGCATTCCGGCAATGTCGTCGGGAATGCCGTCGAGGCCATGAGCCGGATCGAGAAATCCTCCTCGGAAATTTCCAACATCATCGGCGTCATCGACGAAATCGCCTTCCAGACCAACCTATTGGCATTGAATGCTGGTGTCGAAGCGGCCCGTGCAGGAGAAGCCGGCAAGGGCTTTGCCGTCGTCGCGCAGGAAGTGCGCGAACTTGCCCAACGCTCGGCCAAGGCCGCCAAGGAGATCAAGGAACTGATCAACGCCTCGAACGCCCATGTGAAGGAGGGCGTGGCGCTGGTCGGCACGACCGGCAAGGCACTGCAGGAGATCGTGAGCCAGGTTATCGAGGTCGACGTCAATGTCGTTGCGATCGTCGAGGGATCCAGGGAGCAGTCAACGGGGCTGAAGGAGATCAACACGGCGGTCAACACCATCGACCAGGGAACGCAGCAGAACGCCGCCATGGTCGAGGAAACGACGGCCGCGTCCCACAGCCTGGCCCGCGAGGCAGAAGAACTGTTCCGGTTGCTCGGCCAGTTCAACATCGGCGCCAGCGGCGGTCAGACCCGCAGCGCCCCCGCTCTCACCGCCCAACGGTCCCGCCCGCAAGCCTCGCCGGCCCGTCAGATGACCGCAAAAGTGGCTCATGCCTTTCACGGCAATGCCGCCGTCAAAAGCGGCGGCAGCTGGGAAGAGTTCTGAGAACGCCGTCACAACGTGACATCTTGAGAGCAAAAAGGCCGGCCACGATGTGATCGGCCTTCGGTCGTTAAGAGCCGCCTTAGGCCCGCAGCCCCCTCAAGCCCAGAGATCGCGCACGCAGTCGCCGCGGGAAGGGAGGTCTTCGAAGCTGTCGAGCCCGTCGAAATGGTCGATCGGCAGGTCGGCGACGGCGTCCGGTGGGGCGAGCCGCAGGTTGACCGCGATCCGGCGCCGGCCGTCTTCGCCCGTGTGCAAGGCCCGCCAGGAGAGCACACAGGCGCAGCTTGGGCAGAACAGGATTTCGAGAAAGGACTTGTCCGGGCCCGCGCGGGTATAGGAGGACGGGGCACCGGTAATCTCGATGCGCTCGCTCTCGTAGTCATAGGCCCAAAGCGCGCCATAGCGCCGGCAGAGCGTGCAGTTGCAGGCGGTTGCCGGGCCCGGATCGCCGGAAAGCGTCCAGCCCGCCTTGCCGCAGTGACAGGTCCCGATCAGCATGGGCAGTCCCCCTTGGTCTCGTGGGTTCGCAGGGACAGTCTGCGCCCGGTCCCTAATCTCGGCAAGGCCCGACAGCCGGCTCGTAGGTCGCGGCGATTTTCATCGGCCTTCAGATTGGCACGAGTGAACAACCTTCTGCTGCGTCACAAGGTGGGTGCGGCGGCCTGGTGCGAGAAGACGCGTAGAAGGGAACCGGTTCAACGGCGGGGAAGACTTATCCGAGCTCCCACCCAAAGCGGAGATAGATAAAGCTTGTAAACACGCCCAAAAGAAAAACCTATGTCACCCCTTGACCCTCCCATGATGGGAAGGTCCATGTAAGGTGGCGGAGGTGACCGCCATGAACATGCAGTCCCGGCCCGTTGGGGCCAAGAAATCTGTCGACCCGATCCTGCTGCCCGTCGAGGGCATGACCTGCGCATCCTGTGTGCGGCGGGTGGAAAAGGCCGTGGCCGCCGTGCCCGGGGTCGAAGAGAGTGCGGTGAATTTTGCCACCGAGACATTGTCCGTGACGCCGGGCGATGGGTTTTCGGCAGAGGCCCTGCTCGCCGCGATCGACAAGGCCGGCTACGAGGCGAAGGCGGAGACGCTGGTGCTGGAAGTGGAGGACATGACCTGCGCTTCCTGTGTGTCTCGCGTCGAAAAGGCGCTGAAGACGGTGCCGGCTGTCGAGGCAGCCAGCGTCAATCTGGCGACCGGCGAGGCCGTGGTGAAGGTGCTGGGCGGTCCGTCTGCCCTGCCGGCCCTGACCGCAGCCGTCGCCAAGGCGGGCTATGCTGTCAGGCTTCTCGCTGGCGCAGATGACGCCGTTGCAGCCGATGGGGCGAGGGTCGAAGACGCTGATGCGACGGGTAGCGGTGACGGGTCGATGGGCCATGCTCCGGAAATCGGCGAGAAGCCGCAAGGCACCGCTGCGCGCGCGGCGGTCAGCGCCGGCCGGTCTTCTGCCGGCGCCAGTGCCGATAGCCGCGAGCTGCGCCGGGAGAAGGAAATCGCCAGTCTGCAGCGGGATTTCCTGGTGGCACTGGTGCTCACCCTGCCGTTGTTCATCCTGGAAATGGGCGGCCATATCTATCCGCCGCTGCATCACGTGCTGATGCAGATCTTCCCCGGCAACACCTTGTATCTGCTGCAATTTGCGCTTGCGACCGCCGTGCTTGTCGGTCCCGGGCGGCGCTTCTATGTCAAGGGCGTGCCCTCGCTCCTGCGTCTTTCGCCCGACATGAATGCGCTGGTGGCGCTCGGCACGGGCGCGGCCTATCTCTATTCGCTGGTGACGACCTTTGCGCCTGGGCTTTTGCCTGTTGATGCCCGTCACGTCTATTACGAGGCCGCCACCGTCATCGTGTCGCTGATCCTGCTCGGACGGCTCCTGGAAGCCCGCGCCAAGGGCCGCACCGGAGCGGCGATCCGCAAGCTCGCGGGCCTGCAGGCGAAGACGGCGCGGGTGGAGCGGGACGGAACGACGCTCGATCTGCCGCTCTCCGCCGTCGTCGTCGGCGATGTCGTCGTGATCAGGCCCGGCGAGCGCATTCCGGTCGATGGCCGGGTGATCGATGGGGCGAGTGCCGTCGACGAAGCGATGATGTCGGGCGAGCCAATCCCGGTTGCCAAGCGCGCCGGCGATACCGTGATCGGCGGTACGGTGAATGGCCAGGGCGCATTGCGCTTCGAGGCGACCGGCGTCGGCGCCGACATGATGCTGTCGCGCATCATCCGCCTGGTGCAGGAGGCGCAAGGGGCCAAGCTTCCGATCCAGCGGCTGGTGGACGAGGTGACGGCCTGGTTCGTGCCTGTTGTCATCGCCATAGCGGCTGTGACTTTTTTCCTATGGCTGCTGCTGGGGCCTGTGCCTGCCTATACCCATGGGCTGGTCGCGGCGGTTGCGGTGCTTATCATCGCCTGCCCCTGCGCCATGGGGCTCGCCACACCGACCTCGATCATGGTCGGCACGGGACGTGCCGCCGAACTCGGCGTGCTCTTCCGCAAGGGCGACGCGCTGCAGAGCCTGAGCCAGATCGACTGGGTGGTGATGGACAAGACCGGCACGATCACCGCCGGCAAGCCCGAGGTGACAGGGATCGTGACGGCCGAAGGTTTTGACGAGGCCGACGTTCTGCGGCTGACCGCAAGCCTTGAGGCGCGCTCGGAGCATCCGCTGGCGGATGCGATTGTGCGGGCCGCCGAGGCGCGGGGCATCGTGCTGTCGACCGTGGATCAGGTCGAGGCCGTGGCCGGGTTCGGCGTGACCGGGATGGTTGATGGACGGCGGGTTGCGGCTGGTGCCGATCGGTTCATGGTCAAGCTCGGCGTGATGCCGCACGGTCTCTCGGAAAGACCCCTCCCCAACGAGGGGGGAGGGGCTGACGCCGCCGCCAGCCTCCAGGCAGCCGTCACCCGTCTCGCTGACGAGGGGGCGAGCCCGCTTTATGTGGCGATCGACGGGAAACTTGCCGCCGCGATCGCGGTGGCTGATCCGATCAAGCCGACGAGTGCGGCAGCGATTGCGGCGCTGAAGGCTCGTGGCCTGAAGCTGATGATAGTGACGGGCGACAATGCGCGCACGGCCCATGCGGTGGCGAAAAAGGCCGGCATCGATGCGGTGGTCGCCGAAGTGCTGCCCGAGGGAAAGGTAAGCGCGATCAAGGAGGTGCAGGAAAAGGGCGGGCGGGTCGCCTTTGTCGGCGACGGCATCAATGATGCGCCGGCGCTCGCCACCGCAGACGCAGGCATCGCCATCGGCACTGGCACGGATGTGGCGATCGAAAGCGCCGATGTCGTTCTGGTCGGCGGCGACCTGATGGGCGCGCTGCATGCGATCGAGCTCTCGGGGGCGGTGATGCGCAATATCCGCCAGAACCTGTTCTGGGCCTTTGGCTATAACGTGGCCCTCATCCCGGTCGCGGCCGGGCTGCTCTATCCGCTCTTCGGCGTGACCTTTTCGCCGATGCTGGGGGCGGCCGCCATGGGGCTGTCGAGTGTGTTTGTGTTGACCAATGCGCTGAGGCTGAGGGCGGCGAGGGTGACAGGGTTCTTGACCTCCCCTTGAGGGGGAGGTCGCGCGGAACGCGCGGGTGGGGTGATATTGGTGCGCGCCGCCGGGTCACCCCACCCCGGAGCTTCGCTCCGACCCTCCCCCTCAAGGGGAGGGTGGTGGATCTATCTCCCCCTTGCGGGCGAGGTGTCGGCCTCTTCCACAAGGGAGAGAGGAACTGAAGGAGACCATGACCGTGACGATGAACATTGGTGAAGCCTCGGAAGCCTCGGGCGTTTCGGCCAAGATGATCCGCTATTACGAGCATATCGGGCTGATATCGCCCGCCGGACGGACCGCGTCGAATTACCGGGTTTATGACGCCGACAGCGTCAACCGGCTGCGCTTCGTGCGCCGCTCGCGCAAGCTCGGCTTTTCGCTGGAGGAGACCGAGCGGCTGTTGAAACTCTGGGACGACAAGGAGCGGGCAAGCGCCGAGGTGAAGGCGATGGCACTCGCCCATGTCGAGGAACTGGAAAAGAAGATCGCCGAAATGCAGGCGATGCGGAACACACTTGCCCATCTCGCCGAGCGCTGCCACGGCGATGACAGGCCGAACTGCCCGATCCTCGCGGATCTCGAAGGCCGCCCCTTGCGGCAAAAGACCGCCGTGAAAGCGGCGGGCGGCGACTGCTGCGGGGATTGACCTTGCCCCTGTGGGAAGGTGCAGGATTGAAGACGAAACGGTGCCGAGGGCGCCACAAGAGGAACAGACAGCATGACCGGACAGACGGTATTCAAGATCGACGACATGACCTGCGGGCACTGCGAAAAGACGGTGGTGAAGGCGCTTACGGAAGCCCTGCCGGGCAAGGTGGTGACCGTGGACCTCGCGGCCCGCAAGGCCATGGTTGAAGGCGATGCGGCCCTTGCCGAAGCGGCGATCCGCGAGGCGGGTTATACGCCGGTGCGGGAAGGATAAGGCGGAGTAGGGGGTAGCGAGTAGCGAGTAGCGAGTAGCGAATAGCGAATAGCGAATAGGAGACGGATCTGCCTTGGTTGCGTCAACCGAAAAAAGGTGTCGAATCGCGGGCCTCACGGTCGCACATCATTCGCTACTCGCTACTCGCTACTCGCTACTCGCTACTCGCTACTGCTCAACGCATTGAGGCGATGGGACTGCCGCTTCCAACCTGACAAAAGCAAAATCTGCCGAGAATAGAACGACTAAATTAGAGAATTCTTTGTATGTCTGGCGCATCATTCCGGTGGGTCGCGCGGTGCGGCCGCCGGAAGGTCCGGTTCGGACGGCGACAGGAATGACAATGCGTGCAGAGGGACGGGCGAACGGACGGCTGGACTGGCTGTTGCGCATGCCACCCGAGATCGAACGGGCTTACGAGCGGGATTTTGGTGAAGGTCGCGTCCGGCATCTGCGCCACGCCATCATTGTCGGCCTGATCGTCTACAACATCTACAATCTGACCAGCCTCTACCTGATGGCCGACATCCAGCCCTTCACGGTGGCAATGCGGCTTTTCGTGCTGGTTCCGGGCTCGCTGACCATCTTCTGGCTCGTGCCGCGCCTGCCGCCGGTCTTTCGTGAGCTGATCCTGCTGCAGGGCATGTTCGTGGCGAGCCTGCTGCCGCTTTATCTGCTCTACATCTCCCAGTCGCCCTATGCGAGTTATACGCTGGGTGAACTGCCGCTGGTGCTGCTCTTCGGCAACATGCTGCTGGTTCTGCGCTTCCGCCTGGCGCTGATCTTCACCTTCGTCACCTGTCTGGCAGCCCTCTTCGTGATCCACACCAAGCCGGGGCTCGACCCGAACCTGATCTTTCCCCTGACGGTACAGGCGATTACCGGCCTCTTCTTCACCCTGTACGGCAACTGGCATTTCGAGCGACAGCGCTGTCTCTCCTATGTCGCGCAATATGACGCACAGAACCGGGCGGACCGGGCGGAACGCATCGGCGACGAATTGCGTGACCTCACCCGCACGGATGCGCTGACCGGCATTGCCAACCGACGGCATCTGGAAGAGGTGCTGGCCGACTGGCCGACAGAGCATGATGCCATGCTGCTGCTGATGGTCGATGTCGACCACTTCAAGGCCTATAACGACCGGCGCGGCCATGTCGCCGGCGACGAGGCGCTGCGGCGCATTGCCTTAACGCTGCAGGCCTTTGCCGACCGCCATGACGGCTTTTGCGCCCGCTATGGCGGCGAGGAATTCACCCTCGTCTTTTCCGCCGACGCCCGAACGGGCGGCGCATTCCTGGCCGACCGGCTGGTGCGCAGCGTGCGCGACCTCGGCCTTCCCCATCCCGCCCGCCCGGACGGCGTGGCCGTGGTGACGGTCTCGGCCGGCTATGCCGGCGCCGGCGAGGCGGAGGACGTAACCCCGCTGGAACTGGTAAGCCGGGCGGACGAGGCGCTGTATCAGGCCAAGAGCGCGGGTAGGAATAGGTCGAAGGCGGGGTGAGGGCATCCGGATGCTGCGCCCATTCTCCCCACCTGTGAGGGAGAACCCGGCGCAGAAACACAAAACCCCGCTATGAGCGGGGTTTTGCTGACATCCCGGAAGGTTTGCGATCACCCAGCCGAGATGGCCACCCGTGAGTGGACTTAAATGCCGGTGCGACCGGCGACAGTACACAATATGGGGGCTTGTCCGGGCTGTGTCAACGCTACAGCCCTAGGCCATGCCGGACACATTCACGAACCTGCTCAAGGGTCCCCGGATCAGGCACGCGAACATCATAAACTCGCTGTCCCTGATCGCGCCCGTTGAACAGGAGGCGTAATCGATGAAAAGCAACCGTGAGTACGATATCGCCTTTCAACCACATCACCGGACTGGAATAGGGGTGCGGCAATGGTGGGTCGAGTGTGATCTGCATGTGATGCGCCAAGACCGCACGGGGTTCCGTTGTACTCAAAGGAACGATCGTGCACAGAAACGGCCGACCCGGTATGGGAGGAGAGAGTACGATCGCCGGACGCCGCTTTACCATCTCCGGAGGCCTAAAGCCCTCTGATAGATCGACCCGCAGAATGGTCCCTGGCGCTGGGTGAGAAACGACTGTCATGGTCAATACCCCCATCAAGAACAATGCCGCGAACTTTCGCCTTTTGCAAGTTATGCGAGAGTGAAGGCGAGCTCGCAGGTATCGTCATTGATAGGAAAATAATCCTTGACACCGTCACGGTCGTTCGGTAGGTTTGTTGCATGATCGGAGAGCTGTGGCGGTGGCGCCCGGGAGGCTCCGGAGAAGAGGCTGATGGGTCCGCGCGAGCGGGCCTTTTTTGTTTCGGGGGTGTGAAATGATGCTGGAGGCCGAGGACGGGTTGGAGGCGCTGCCTGATGTGATCGAGGTGAAGGCGGCCGGTGGGCCTGCGGATCTCGAGACCATGCTGTCCGACTTCACCGTCGAGATGCGGGCGCAGTTCGAGCTGTTCCGGCGGCTGCGGGCTAGTGCCGAGAGCCTGCTGGACGGGGCCGACGAGGGACTGGCGAAGCTGGCGCGCGCCGACGTGAAGGCGGCGACCGATGCGATTGCGCTGATCGTGCGCACGCTGGAGAAGATCGATACGCTCTTGCGCCAGCTGGAACGCGACCGTCTCGATGCCGAGGAGCGGCAGATGGAGGCGCGTGATCCGGAGGTGCTGCGGGGCGAGGTCGAGGCACTGATTGCGGCACGGGTCGAACAGGCGGTGGCGTTCAGGCTCGAGGCCGCGGTGGCCGTGAGGCTGGCGGACATTTCGGCACTGGCCGGCGGGCAGGGGCCGTGAGGTGGTCCTGGCTGAATGCTCGATATTGAATGAGATCGATGCAGTGCCAATGGAACGGATCCCCTCACCGGCGGAATCTGAAGTTCAGGCGGCTTGCACTGACCTCGAGCCTTGGATTTCGCTTTTTCCCCCACAGAGGGCAGGGCAATCGCATATGGAAGAGAAGACCCCTCCCAACCCTCCCCACAAGGGGAGGGCTTAACCAGGCCGCGCCGTCGCATTGTTGGAAACGGGCGGTTTGCGCCACGTCCTCTCCCCCCTTGTGGGGGAGATGGCCGGCAGGCCAGAGGGGGTTTTGCTCCATATGCAATTGCCCTGCCACAGAGGGGGTGGGTCCCGGTCGGGGGATGGGGGCGGCTCTCGGCAGGGGTTGTCCGGGACAGGTCTTGCGTCCGGCGCGGGTCACCCCCACCCGCCGCTTTGCGGCGACCTCCTTCCTCAAAGGGGAGGTGGACAGCGGAGCCTCAGGCGGCGTCGGCGGTCTGAGCGAGCAGGGCGTCGAGCTGGAGGAATTGTTCGGGCATGGCGCCTTCCATGCCGATGCAGGCCTCGTCGAGGGCTTCCTTGGTTGCGTAGGACTCATGCAAGACGAGGCGGGTGCCGGCGGGGTCTTCGGAGAAATTGACCGTAGTCATGGTGGTTTCGCCGCTTTCGTCGTTGGTCCAGGCAAGGCGCGAGGGGAAGGCGACGTCGACATAGGTGCCGTAAAAGGTCATGGCCTCTTTGGGGTCCTTGCCGAAGGTGACGCTGTAGCCGCCGCCGACGCGCACATCCATCTGGCAGTCGAGGAGCGGCACGCCCATGGATTGCGGCGCCCACCAGAGCTTGAACAGGTCCGGCTTGGTCCAGGCGTCGAAGACGCGCTCGACAGGGGCGGCAAAGACACGGGTGACCACGAGATCGCGGTCGGATATGCGCTCGACGGAGGTGGCACCGGCTGATTCAAGCTTGCTCATCTGGGGGCTCCTGGCGGGTGAAAGTCTCGATTACGCTGTCCAAGGCATCAAAGCGGTCATTCCACAGGGCACGGCGCGCGGCGATCCAGTCGGCGACTTCGCCCAGTCCCTCAGCATCGAGCCGGCAGATCCGGACGCGCCCCTGCTTTTCCGTCGTCACCAGACCTGCCTCTTCGAGCAGCGCCACATGTTTCTTCATGCCGGTCGGCGTCATCGCGAAGCGGTCCGCCAGACGCGTGATCGAGGTCTCGGCGCGGCCGAGCTCTTCGAGCACGCCGCGGCGCGTGGCATCCGACAGCGCCGCAAAGGCGGCATCGAGGCGGGCATCCGATTGGTGAACCATTTGGTTCAGTGTGGCACGGGAGCGGCGTTGAGGCAAGGGGCCCCGTGCAAACGACCTTCGAGGAGACTGCCGATGACGCCGAAATCTCTGGCAAGGTTAGGGCGGGATCGGACAGCAAAGGGGATCAAAGGGACAATCCGGATTGCTGAAGATCACGAGGCTGGGATCAGCGGCGTTCAGGATGCGCTGGCGGCGATCTTAGCGCAGAATGGAGCCCTGGCTGGAGGGCTCTCACTCAAGACGCAGGCGCTGGCCGGGGTCTATGGGCGGGTAGACCCGGATGGTCGTCAGACGCGGAAGGATGAGCCGAAAGCAGGGCACAGCGACGTCTTCGATCTCGACCGCCTCGATGCCGCCGAGCTTGCCTTTCTGGCCCGCGACTGGCGGCTTCTGGCCCGGCCGGAGCAATTGCCGCCGGAGGGCGACTGGCGCAACTGGCTGATCCTGGGCGGGCGCGGATCGGGCAAGACCCGGGCGGGCGCCGAATGGGTGCAGGCCGAGGTGATGAAGGCCGGGCGGCGGACGGATCTGCGCATTGCGCTGGTGGCCGAGACGCTGGGGGACGCGCGCGAGGTGATGATCGACGGGGCCTCCGGGCTTTTGCGGATTGCGAGGCGAATGCGGCCGGAGGTGGAGATTTCGAGACGCCGGCTGATCTGGCCGAACGGGGCAATTGCGCAGATCTTTTCCTCCGAAGACCCGGAAAGCCTGCGCGGGCCGCAGTTTCATCTCGCCTGGTGCGATGAGTTGGCGAAGTGGAAACACGCCGACGAGACCTTCGACATGCTGCAGTTTGCGCTGAGGCTCGGGCACGATCCGCGCCAGGTCGTGACGACGACGCCCCGGCCGGTGCCGCTGTTGAAGCGGCTGATGGCGGATGAGGCAACGGCGCTGACGAAGATGGCGACATCGGCCAATGCGGCGCATCTGGCGCCGGGTTTTTTGAGCGCCCTTGCCGCCCGCTATGGCGGGACGCGGCGTGGGCGGCAGGAGCTGGACGGGGAGCTCATCGAGGACCGGGTCGACGCGCTGTGGAAGCGGGCGCGACTGGACGAAATCCTGGTAAAACTTGCAGAACCGCTGCAACGGATTGTCGTCGCGGTCGATCCGCCGGCGGGCGGGACAAATGCCTGTTGCGGTATTGTGGTGGCCGGACTGAAGGAGAATGGCCAGGCGGTGGTGCTGGCCGATTGTTCGGTGGAGGGCGCGGGGCCGGCAGGCTGGGCCCGGGCGGTGGTTTCCGCCTTCCGCCGCTTCGAGGCGGACCGCGTGGTGGCAGAGATCAACCAGGGCGGCGACATGGTGAGAAACGTGCTGGAAAGCATCGAGGCGCGGCTGCCGGTGACGACGGTGCGCGCGACACGGGGCAAGTTCCTGCGCGCCGAGCCGGTGGCGGCGCTTTACGAGCAGGGCCGGGTGGTGCATGCGGCGCGGTTTCCCGCACTCGAAGATCAGATGTGTGATTTCGGTCCCGACGGCCTGTCGAGCGGGCGCTCGCCGGACCGTCTGGATGCGCTGGTCTGGGCACTGACGGCGCTGATGCTGGAGGGTGGAGGCGAGCCGAGGATCAGAGGGGTGTGAGATCCCTCGATGCTGAGGCGTCCGCACACCGTGCGGACCTCGAAGCATCCGGCCTGCGTGAGCGCGGCCTCGACCCTTCGAGGCCCTCGCAGAGCGAGGGCACCTCAGGGTAAGGGGGAGGGCGCAAGGTATGTGGGTCCTATCTCCCCCCTTGCGGGGGAGATGTGAACCCCGACTGCTGTCATCACCCCAAACGAAAACCGGCGCCTCTCGGCGCCGGTCTGATGATGGGGGCGGTGGATCGTGGGTTACTTGCCGGACGGGCGGCTGGACGGCTGCCGGACCTGGCGCCATTCGTTTTCAAGGCGGGCCAGAACATCGGCCGGGATCGTCTGCGGGGCTGCGGTCTTGGGCGTCATGGAAGTATTGGTCTGCATGTCTTCCCTCCTCATGTTGGAAGTCCTGGCTCCCAAACGTGTCTGTGGGCGGAAAGTTCCACAGTGTTAAAGCTTTGTAAATGTGAACAGAACGCGCTCTAAACGATTGAAATTTCTTCAATCGTTTTAAACGGCACAAATATTTTCGCCAGTTTGGTGAATGGCGGGCGCGGGGCCTTCGGTTGTCTGCGCCAAGGCGCCTGAGCGCGCCCGTTACGGCCCAGCGCGGCGCCGCAGAGACGGTCTTTTCTTTCCCTGATACTCCTGACATCGAGGTTTCCCATGCGGATCGATCGCACGATCTTCTTCGCCGGTGTGCGCCATTCCGTGTTCGGCGGGCGGCTGGGCGAGGGGCAGGTGGCCAGTATCGAGGCGGTGCTGACGCGGTTCCTGGCGCGCGGCTGGTCTGATCCGCGCTGGCTCGCCTATATGCTGGCCACCGCGCATCATGAAACCGGCGGCACCCTGCAGGCGGTGCGCGAGACTTTTGCTGTGACCGATGACGAGGCGGTGGCGCGGCTGGAGCGGGCGTTCCGGGCCGGCAAACTGCCGACCGTAACGATGCCCTATTGGCGCCGCGATGCTGGCGGCCGCAGCTATTATGGGCGCGGTCTGGTGCAGATCACCCACCGCGAGAATTATCAGAAGATGAGCCGGATCACCGGGCTTGATCTCGTAACAGAGCCGGACCTGGCGCTGAGGGTGGATGTGGCGGCGACGATCCTGGTGGTGGGCATGACCGAGGGACTGTTTTCGGGCGCCAGGCTTGCCGACTTCTTTTGCGGGATGAAGGCCGACTGGACGGGGGCGCGCAAGATCGTCAATGGGCGCGACCGGGCATCGAAGATTGCGGCGACGGCCCGGATTTTCGATGCGGCCATCCGGGCAGCCCTGGTGGCGTGAGGAGAAGAGGGGCAGCGCTGTGCGGCGATTGGCGGATTGAGCCATCGGCTGCGCGATGCTATCGGCTTTCGCACCGCAATATTGTTTCAAAGGTGCCCCATGATCCGCCACATCGTCTTCTTCACCGTGAAGCCTGAGAATGTCGAGGCTGTCAGGGCGGGGCTGTCGATCCTGACGGAGATTCCGCATGCCAGCCTGCTGGAGATCGGCACCAATGTGAAGACCGATGGCTTTCACCAGGGGATCGACCTTGTCGTCTATGGCGAGTTCGAGGATGCGGCGGCCCTTGCCGCCTATAAGGCGCATCCGCTGTATGAGGAGAGCATCCGCCAGGTGAAGCCGCTGCGCGAGGAGCGGTATGCGGCGGATTATGTGGTGGCGGATGCGGTAAGGGAGAGGCTGTGAGAAATTAGCGGTGCTGGCGGCGGCGCAGCAACAGGTAAACCCCGGCGAGGATTGATACGCCGAGCAGAAAAAGGCCGGCCTGGTTGAAGAATCCGCTGGTGGCGGTGATGTCCATCATGGTGCTTCCCGGGGTCAGCACGCCGATGGCACCATGGTCGTCCCGCAGGTGTTGACGAAATTCGCCGTCAGCTTCTGCGTCTCGTTGCGGATCAGGACGTGCGCGCGCTTCGCAGACATCGTCGATGGTGGCTCGTTTCGAAAACCATGTCTGCCGCTGCGGCGCGCACCCTGCGCCGCAGTGGACATTCTGGCGACTAGGCAGTCTTGATGTCCACCCGGCCGACGTCTGGGGCATGGGCTTCAAGCGCTGTCACCGCCTCGGGCCAACTGCCTTCGTCGATGTCGAGGGCAGTGCGCAGATAGGCGAGTGTCAGGCGCTGGGTCACGGCAAGGCGTTCGGGATCCTCGTCGTCGGTTTCCTTTGCGTCATAGCCGGCAATGCCGCCGAGGCCGTGTTTGCCGCCGATGAGGGTAAGCAGAGCCTGTGCTCCTGGGGCGTGGCGATAAGGATCGACATGCCAGTCGGCGCCGCGTGTCGTCAGATGCGGGCTGTCGTCGGCGTCGCCGGCAACGACGAGTGTGCGGGTGGTGAGCGTCGAAAAATCCGGGTTCAGTGTTGTGTAATTTTCGCGGGCGAAATCGCTGAGGCTGTCGCCGCCGAGACCGGGGGCGGCGAGCAGTATGCCGGCCCTGATGCGCGGCTCGGGACGGCGGATGCGGGTGACGGCGGAATCGGCGGTGTCGGTGAGGCCGGCGCCGAGCAGCATCCCGACGGTCTGGCCGCCGAGCGAATGGCCGATGGCGGCGATCCGGGCCTGGTCGAGCCGGCCGGCGAGGAAGGGCGCGGCCTGTTCGATGGTGGCGAGATTGTCGAGGATCAGCGTCATGTCATCGAGGCGCGATTGCCAGAAGAAGGGATATCCGGGAGCGTCCTTGCCGAGACCGGCGACCTTGGCATTGGCATGGGTCGGCTGGATGACGACGAAGCCGTGGGCGGCGTAGAAATCGACGAGCGGGCCATAACCATCCTTGGATGGGATGTAGAGCGACGGGCCGTGGCCATGCGACAGGAGAATGATCGGCAGAGGGTCGCCCGTGATCGGCGCGGTGACGCGCAGTTCGAGCGGGCGGCCGCGACCGGGGGCCGGCAGCGTGACGGGATTGATGGTGAGCGTGGCCTGCGGCTGCGGCTTGGGGATGGCGCGGGCTTTGGTGACGAGATCGTTCATGAAGGGGCCTCCGGGCTCTGGATTTTGGCGGGTAATCGGTTTAAGAGCTTAATCGGAACAGCGTTCCGAATACCGATGTGATATACGGAACGATGTTCCGTTTAGCAAGGCCCGTGCTGAAATTTGTGCGCGGCAGGAGAAGATGGATGGCGACCGCGGTGGAACAGAGCGAAGATCCTGGCGTGGAAACAGGCGCGCCGCGCGTGCGCGCCGATGCCCGTCGCAACGAGGATTCCCTGCTGGAAGCGGCCAAGGACATCTTTGCGGAAAGCGGCGTCGATGCACCGGCGCGCGAGATCGCGAGCCGTGCCGGTGTCGGCGTCGGCACGCTCTATCGGCGCTTTCCGAGCCGTGCCGATCTGGTCATCGCCGTTTTCAAGCGTGAGGTCGATGCCTGCACGGCAGAGGCCGAGACGCTGGCGCAGAGCCATGCGCCTGATGAGGCGTTGGCGCTCTGGCTGCGGCGATACACGCGCTTCATCGCGACCAAGCGGGGCCTGGCTCAGGCGCTGCATTCTGGAGACCCGGCCTTCCAGGCGCTTCCGGACTATTTTCGCCAGAACTTCGAGCCGGCCTTGGCGGGCCTTCTGAAAGCCGCCGTTGCCGCCGGCGCAGTGCGGGCCGGCATCGACCCTTACGATCTCCTGCGCGCGATCGGCAACCTTGCTTCGGTTAAGGGGAGGGAGCCAGAGGGCGAGACCCCTGTGATGGTCGAGCTGCTGATCGATGGACTGCGGTTTCGCGCGGCACCTGGCAAGGCCTGAGGTCGAGGCCGGTCTGGCAGGTCTCCCAGGCGTTTGTCGGACTGCCCGCTTCCGCTGAGTTCTTAAGGGTGACGCGTCGGGTGCAATGCGCCCCGGACGACATCATCCATTCCTGTTGTCAAAGAGGAAAACTCGATGAAATTCTCCTTCCGTTTGCCCTGGGCTGAAGCCCCGGATCGCGTCCGCGCGTCTGATGAAAAGGCGCTGTCTGCCCGTCCTGGCACGCCACTGGCCCTGATTGCCGGCGAGGGCGAGGCGCGCTGGACGGGGCGGAGTTACGCCGCGCTGTCGCGCGAGGGGTTCATGAAGAACCCGGTGGCCCATCGCTGCGTGCGGCTGGTCTCGGAAGCCGCCGCCAGCATCGGCTTTCTCGCCTATCAGGGGCCGGTCGAGCGCGAGGATCATCCGGCGCTGTCGCTTCTTTCGCGGCCGAACGGAGCGATGACGGGGGCGGATTTCTTGGAAGCGCTCTATGGCCAGCTGCTGCTCTCGGGCAATGGTTTTGTCGAGGCGATTGCGGTTGGCGCCGGCGCCGGCGGGCGGGCTGAACTGCATTTGCTCAGGCCCGACCGGGTGAGTGTCGTCTCCGGTGCCGATGGCTGGCCGGCCGGCTATGATTACCGCGCCGGCACTCGGGCCAGGCGGATTGCGCTCGAGGGGCTGTTGCATCTCAAACTGTTTCACCCGCTCGACGATCACGAGGGCTTTGCGCCGCTCGCGGCAGCTCAAGTTGCGCTTGATCTGCACAATGCGGCGGGGCGCTGGAACAAGGCGCTGCTCGACAATTCGGCCAGGCCGTCGGGTGTGCTGGTCTACCAGCCGAAGGAGGGGGGCAATCTTACGGCCGATCAGTATCAGCGGCTGAAGGTGGAGCTGGACGAGGGCTATTCCGGCCCGATGCGGGCCGGCCGGCCGCTGCTGCTCGAGGGCGGGCTCGACTGGAAGTCGATGGGACTTTCGCCCAAGGACATGGATTTTGTCGAGGCGAAGAACGGCGCGGCGCGCGACATAGCCCTTGCCTTCGGCGTGCCGCCGATGCTGCTCGGCATTCCCGGCGACAACACCTATGCCAATTACCAGGAGGCGAACCGCGCCTTCTATCGCCTGACCGTGCTGCCGCTTGTGACGCGGACCGGGGCCTCGCTTTCAGTGTTTTTAGGAGAGTTGACGGGCGAGGCGCTGAGGCTGGTGCCGGATCTCGACACGGTTGCCGGATTGGCGGCCGAGCGCGATGCGCTCTGGGCAAGGGTGGGCGCTGCGGCGTTTCTGACGGATGAGGAGAAGCGGGAGGCGGTGGGGTATTGAGGGGATGCTGTGCCAACAGCACCGATCCTCTCGCAGGTGAAATCGAAGCGTTAGGCGCGTGCTAGCCCCCTAACCTTCAGATTGTGTTGGTGAGGGGGCGGTGCCGTTGGCGCGTTTGGGTACGGGAGGCTCCTCCCCGTGCAGAATGTTCCGTGCTGCCAGGCGTGCAAGATAGGGCGCGAGGATGACGCCGGGATGGCCGGTCGCGAGGTAGAGGCCCTCGACCTCAGGGACAAAGCCAAGGCGGGGCAGCTTGTCCTCGAAGGTGGGACGATTGCCGATTTCTGCGCTGATCAGGGACAAGGGGGATGGCAGATCGAATTCGTCGGCGAGGACTGACAGGAACCGCTCGCCAATCATAGAGGGCGTCTCTTTCATGTCCGCAGGCCAGGACTTTGCGATGAAGACGGTGTTGTCGAGGCTCTGACGAACTTCGACACGCGGGCCATCGAGAATGTGGTGGATGAAGGGCGTTTCGCAGGCGTATCGGAGCAGGAGCGCCGGGGACAGGACCATGCCGATATCAATGCCGAGCTGTTTCGTCAGGGTGTCTGTTCCAGGACCAGCGGCGAGGATGACGCAATCGGTCTCGATCAGGCCTGCCGAGATCCGGACGCCTTTGACATGATCATTCGTCGTTTCGATGGACGAGACTGTTTCATCGAAATGCACGATTGCACCGCGGGTCCTCGCGGCGTTGAGGAGCGTTCCGGCCAAGCGGATCGGGTCGATGGCGATGTCGTCGGCCGAAAAGACGGCTGTTTCCGGAACGTGGCGCAGATGCGGTTCCAGCCGGCTGATCGCTGTGCGATCCACCAGTTCGACAGTCTCGCCAGCGTCCCGGCGTGTCGCGAAGAGATGCTCGGTCTCCTGCGTCGAGGTGTGCCAGAGAAACGATCCACGTCTTGAAAAATCTGATATTTCGGGCAGATCGCTGATCAGGGCGGGATAGTCCCTGACGGCCTGCTGCCAAAGGGTGTGACTTTCGCTGCCGGGCACCCCATGGACGGTGTTGATCCAGCCGAAGGCGCGACCGGTGACACCGCAGGCGGGTTTGGGGCCGCTTTCGATCAGGACGACATCTGTTAGCGGCGAGGCCAGGTGATAGGCCATTGCCGTCCCGAAGATACCGGCGCCGATGATGACGATGCGGCGTTTCTGCAATGGCATGATGGCAACCTTGAAATGCGACGGATGCGTGTAATGATGGGCGCTTCCTAGCCTTTGCGGGTAACACGCAGATGACGGTTGCGAGAACTGAAATATCCGACGTTCGCCTCCCTCCCGATGCCCGTGTGATCCCCGAATGGATCTCGCCCGCCGAGGAAACCGCGCTGGCCGGATATCTCGATGCCGGCGAGTGGAGTGGCGAGTTGCGGCGGCGGGTTCGGCATTTTGGCTATCGCTATGACTATCGCGCCCGGATCGCGACACCGCAGAGCCGGATCGGGCCTCTGCCGGACATGCTGCAGCGGCTTGGTCGGCGGATGGTCGAGGAGGGGATTTTTGCCAGCCTGCCGGACCAGGTGATCGCCAATGAATATCTGCCGGGGCAGGGGATCAGCGCGCATGTCGATTGTGAACCGTGTTTCGGCGATGTGATCGTGTCGCTCAGCCTGTTGTCGCCGTGCCAGATGCAGTTTCGCCGCGTCGAGACGGGAGAGAAGCGGGCGGTGATTTTACGGCCCCGGTCGCTGCTGGTGCTGGAAGGGGCAGCAAGGCATGATTGGACGCATGCGATCCCGGCGCGTCGGTCGGACCGGATAGATGGCGTTCAGGTGATGCGTGGGCGGCGGGTGTCGTTGACGTTTCGGACGATGCGGTTTTGAGGGGGCGCTGAACGGATCCCCTCGCGTACAAAATCTGAGGTTTAGCCCTGATCGCTCTCAAGCCCTCTCATCGCCTTCACGCGGCGTCGCGCTCAGGCCTCCGTTCGCTGAAATCGATTCACGGGATCGATTTCCGGCCTTCGGCCACCGCTCCGAAGACTTTCCCACAGGGGCGAGAGGGTGGGTTGCGGCAAGCGGCGGCCTCAACTCTGCTGTTCGGTCCCGTTGGTCGGCGCCGGCTGCAGCATTGCCGGGGCAAGCGACAGGCGGCGGATGGTGGTAACGAACTGGGCGATTGTCTTGCGGCGGGCGTCGTGCAGCCGGTGACCGAGCTCGCCGAGGGCGGCGTCGAGCCTGATGTCGCAGGACTGGACCCCCGGGCGGCCGTAGATCAGGTGTGCCAGGCCGATCGAAAGCGTGGCCATCAGGCCTGTGGCAATCAAGACGTCGGAGAGGAAATGCGCGCCGAAGGCGATGCGGTTGAGCGCGGTGAGGGCTGTGAAGACGGCGAGCAGCACGAAGACGCAGCGGCGCCAGACCACCGGCACGAAGAAGGCGAGTGGGATGAGACAGGCGACGACGGCGGCCTCGCCGGAGACGAAGGAGCGGTCGTCGAAGAATTGACCGCCGAGACCCCAGGCATGGACGAAGGTATCGGTGCCGCCGAACTCAAGCACGCTGCGCGGGCGCGGCCGGTCGAAGAGCGGCTTCAGGATGCCGTTCACCATCAGCGCCGGGCCGAGCAGGAAGAGGCTGGCGAAATAGAGCGTGAAGCGCGGCGGAAAGAGCGACGGGCGCGAGGGATAGATGAGTTTGAGGATGAGGCCGACGACGAGTGCGATGGTGAGTGCCAGCGGAAAATACTGGCCGAAGGCGCGGAAGGTCTGCAGTGCTTCGACCTCGCCTGCCGGAAAGCCGATGCCCTCGACATAGAACAGACGGCTCAAGGCAAGATCGACACCCGGAAAGGCAACGAAGAATGCCGAGATGGACAGCGTGATGAGCAGTGACAGAAGCAGCGGCTTTTGCGCGATGGTGCCGCGCGGTGCGCGGCCCGCGTCCATGACATAGACCATAATGTAACCCCAAGACATGTACCCCGCCGCCACATGAGCAGTCATTCATGAAAGCCGTGTGACGCCAGGTGTGGGTTTCGATGCGCGGCCGGCGTGACGGCGCGGCCACTGGCGATCGCTGGCGGTCATCGGGGCGCGTCATGGCGCCTGATGCCGCAACCTGCGATGGCCATGAGGCATGGACGGGGGGCTTTCAGCGCTTCGGGGCGGGGGGCTCGGCATGGCCCTTGCGCATCAGCCCCGCACCGATGAACAGCCACAGGAAAAGGAGCAGCGGGCCGGCGACGATCAGCGCGGCCCAGACGATCGTGCGACCGGCGATGCCGGCAGCAAGTGCCGTGTTGAGGATCAGGACGCAGCCCGGCGCCATCAGGAGCACGGCGCTGACGACCCCGGCGGTGTAGCGCCTGAGGATGACGGTGGCGGCGAGATGTGGAATGACCGCATTGGCAAGCATCACCAAGGCCGCTCCCGCCAGCAGCGGATCGGCGGCGGACATCTGGGTCATTTTGGCTGGAATGAGCGCCAGCCCCGCAAGCGTGACAATCACAAGGGCGATGCGCAAGCGGGTGAGCGGAAGGTGTAAACCGCGCCCGGCGAAGACATCGGCGAGGCGATCGGCAAACAGATATTCCTCGCCATTGTGAAGGACGAGCAGGCCGAAAAACAGCCAAAACCAAAACGTGTCCATCACGGTCTCCTGCATCCGCGCGAGGGCGACCGCACCGTATCACCGGTGGGCGCTGCGCTGAAAACGGGCTGAGGCTCGGCATCCTGATTCAGAGTGTGAACGTCTTCGCGTGGTGGATCAAGCAGCGGAATCGGCGTGTGAACCCCGCTCGCCAAGGGATTCAGAAAATTCGCAGAAACGCTTCGGCCTTCCCGGCGGTGGGATCGTCGTCTTCAAGGCGTGAAGGGAAGGTTTGCGCCGGCCGCAGCCTTTTGGGCGGGATCGTACCGGCCGGCGCAAGGCCAAGCTATCAGTGAAAGATGAACAAATGACTGACTTCAGCCATGACGGCGGCGTTTTGTCCGCCCGTCTGATCGGCGCTGTCGCAGGCTCTGCGATTTCGCTGGTCTATCTCCTGCCCAAACATCGCCGCGAGGCGGCGGTGCGCTTTCTGACCGGCGTTGCCTGCGGACTGATCTTCGGCGGGCCGACGGGGCTTTGGGGTGCGACCCAGCTCGGCATCGAGGCCGAACTTTCCTCCGCCGAAATCATGCTGGCCGGCGCGACGCTCGCCTCCTTCACCGCCTGGTGGGGACTGGGTGTGCTGGTGCGGCTGACGGGGCGGGCGGGGGAGAAGGTGGGGTGAGGTGGGCGCTGAAGTTGGTCCTCATCTTCCGACTGACGGCCCCTCATCCGCCCTTCGGGCACCTTCTCCCCGCAGGCGGGGAGAAGGGCGACTGCGGCCGGCGTTTTGCCCCCTTCTCCCCGTTCACGGGGAGAGGTCCCGGCAGCGGATGAGGGGCAATTTGCGGCGGGGCTTGCCGTTGATCTTCCCCCTCCCCTTGAGGGGGAGGGTCGGACCGTAGGTCCGGGGTGGGGTGATCGGAGCGGGTCCGACGTCCGACGCGGGTCACCCCCACCCGCCGCTTCGCGGCGACCTCCCTTCAAGGGGGAGGTGTGAGACCGGCACCAAACATCATCACGAGGAGAGAGACATGCAGCGCAGGGAGGGGCCGGGCGCCCCGAGCTTCAGATATGCCGGGCTGACGCTGAAGGGCGTTGCCGGCGACGGGACGTTTTCGGGTTATGCGAGCCTGTTCGGCGAGGTCGATCTCGGCCGTGATGCGATCGAGCGCGGCGCCTTTGCCGCCTCGATCGACAAGCGCGGGGCAGGCGGCGTGCGCATGCTGTTCCAGCACGATCCGGCCGAGGTAATCGGTCGCTGGACGGTTTTGCGCGAGGATGAACGCGGGCTTTATGTCGAGGGCAAGCTCGCCACCGATGTGGAGCGCGCCCGCGAGGTGCTGGCGCTGATGAAGGCGGGTGCGCTCGACGGGCTGTCGATCGGCTTTCGCGCGGTGAAGACGCGGGCCGACCGCAAGGCGGGCGTGCGCCGCATCCTGGAGGCGGATCTCTGGGAGATCTCGGTGGTGACCTTTCCGATGCTGCCGACGGCGCGCGTCTCCAATGTCAAACACAGGCGGTTCTACCGCGACAGGGAAACCGAGCTCGTGCGCCTGATGCGCCGGGCGGCAAGGGCAATGGCAAACAATCGTTTCAGCAAGGGATAAAGCGATGGATGAGGCGAAAGGACAGGACATGATGACGGATGACAGGACGGCGGCGAAGGGGCCGGGCAAGGCGGTTTCGGCGGCGCGTGTGCCCCTCGAGGTGAAGGCGGCACCCGACACGGTGACGGCGGCCTTCGAGGAGTTGATGAGCGCCTTCGAGGCCTTCAAGGAGGGCAACGACCAGCGGCTGGCGGAAATCGAGGACAAGCTTTCGAGCGACGTCGTCACCCGCGACAAGGTCGAGCGGATCAACAAGGCGATCGACGACCAGGGGCGCCTCCTCGACGAACTGGTGCTAAAGAAGCGGCGTCCGCAGCTGGCTTCGCCGGGGCGCGACGATCCGGCTTCGGCCGAACACAAGGCGGCCTTCGAGGCCTATGTCAGGCGCGGTGACGACCAGGCCTTGCGCGAGCTCGACCAGAAGGCGCTCTCGGCCGGTGTCTCCGGCGACGGCGGTTATCTCGTGCCGCCGCAGGTGGATGGCGAGATCGGCCGCAGGCTTTCCGCCATTTCCCCGATCCGCTCGCTCGCAACGGTGCGGCAGGTCTCCGGCTCAGTGCTGAAGAAGCCCTTTGCGGCGTCGGGTTTTGCGAGCGGCTGGGTGGCCGAGACGGCGGCGCGCCCGCAGACCGGCACGCCGGAACTCTCCGAACTCGCCTTTCCGACCATGGAGCTCTATGCCATGCCGGCGGCGACGCAAGCGCTGCTCGACGATGCGGCCGTCGACATCGAGGCCTGGATTGCGGCCGAGGTCGACATCGCCTTTGCCGAGCAGGAGGGCCAGGCCTTCGTCTCCGGCGACGGCGTCAACCGTCCCAAGGGGTTTTTGAGCTATACGCAGGTGGCCGACGACGCCTGGGAATGGGGCAAGATCGGCACGATCGCGACGGGTGCTGCGGGGGCTTTTGCGGCAAGCGGGGCGTCGGACGTCTTGATCAACGCGGTCTACGCGCTGAAGGCGGGGCATCGCCAGAACGGCAGCTTCGTCATGAGCCGGCGCAGCCAGGGCGAGGTTCGCAAGCTGAAGGATGCCGACGGCCACTATCTCTGGGCGCCGCCTGCCAAGGCGGGCGACCCGGCCTCGCTCATGGGCTTTCCGGTCGCCGAATCCGAGGCCATGCCGGAGATTTCGGCGAATGCCACCGCGATCGCCTTCGGCGACTTCCGGGCGGGGTATCTGGTGGTCGATCGCGTCGGCGTGCGGATCTTGCGCGATCCCTATTCGGCGAAGCCTTACGTGCTGTTCTACACGACGAAGCGCGTGGGCGGCGGCGTGCAGAACTTCGAGGCGATCAAGCTGGTGAAGTTCGGGGTGTGAGGGTTTGACCCTCCCCTTGAGGGGGAGGGTCGGAGCGAAGGTCCGGGGTGGGGTGATCCCTGGGTTTGCTCCTGACCTTCGACCCAGGCTCACCCCCACCCGCCGCTTTGCGGCGACTTCCCCCCTAAAGGGGGAGGTGGGTGCCCGTTTGCGCTCACTGAAAGTAGCCCCTCATCCCCCTGCCGGGACCTTCTCCCCGTGAACGGGGAGAAGGGGGCATGCCGCTGGCCGCATTCGCCTTCTCCCCGCTTGCGGGGAGAAGGTGCCCGAAGGGCGGATGAGGGGCAGCCCCACTGTAGCGTCTTGGCCGGCAGGTAACTTTTAACTTTCAAAGGACATCCCATGACCATTATCGACCTTACTCCGCCTTTGGTGGAGCCGCTGACGCTTGCCGATGTCAGGGCGCATTTGCGGCTCGATACGGACGACGAGGACGAACTCATCGGCGCGCTGATCACGGTGGCGCGTGAGCATCTGGAGCGGGAGACCGGGTTGGTTCTGGCGATCAGGGATTTCCGGCTGTGCCTCGATGCCTGGCCGGACGACGGAATTCTGACGATTGCGCGGGGACCGGTGCGGGCTGTGACGGATGTGACGGTCTATGACGGCGAGGGGGTCGGTCAGGCTGTGGATCTCGACGGGCATCTGCTCGACGGCGAGGCGCGACCGACGCGGCTTTGGTTGCGCGAGGTGCCGGAGCCGGGGCGGGCGATGAATGGCATCGAGGTGGAATTTGTCGCCGGCTTTGGCGAGAGCGGGGCTGACGTGCCCGACACGCTGAAGCGCGCGATGCTCTTGCATATCGGGGCGATGTTTGCCTGCCGGGGCGTGGTGGCGGCAGATGCCCAGCCGGCGGTGGTGCCGCCGGGTTATGACCGGCTGATCGCGCCGTTTTGCCGGCGGGGGCTATGACGATGGCTCTTCTCGATATCGATGCCGGTCGGCTGACGGCGCGGCTGGTGCTGGAGGCGCCGGCGGCAGAAGAGGACGGGCAGGGCGGGGCGGATGTGACCTTTGTCGAGATGGCGCGGGTTTGGGCGCTGGTCGAGCCAAAGACATTTGCCGAGGAGATCAAGGGGCCGGGGCTGGTATCGGAGGTGACGCATCAGGTGACCTTGCGGGCGCGGAGCGATCTCAGGCCGGGGCAGAGATTGCGCAAGGGCGCGCGGGTCTTTGCCATTCTGGCGCTGCGCGATCTCGACGAGACGGGGCGGTTTGTGCTGGCGCTGTGCCGCGAGGTGACGGGATGAGGCGGGGTGCCGGAGGCCGGATGCGGACCGGCATGGCGCTGGAAGAGACCGGGGCGGTGCTGGGCGAGATGCTGCGGCGGGCCTTGAACGCACGGATGGCACGGGCTGCCGGCACGACGGAGGGAGCGGGGCCGGTGGGGCAGTCGTCCCTTGGCGGCGGCGCATCCGGCGATCTCCCGGCGTCGGGTCGGGATGGTGTTGGACGCGAAGGGGAATGAACAATGACGAATGCGGTCAATGCCTTGGTGCTGGCGCTTCAACAGGCGGTGAAGGCGGATGCGCCCCTCATCGCGCTGCTCGGCGAAGGCGGGATCAACGACCGGACGGTGCGGCCTCAACGGTTTCCCGCTCTGGTGCTGGGCGCGGTCGAGACGCGCGATTATTCGACCGGCGACGGCGAGGGGGCGGAAATCCTCCTGACGCTGGAGGCCTGGAGCGCGACATCGCGGCGCGAGGCGGAGGCCTTGGTCTCGGAGGCAAGGCGGGTGGCGGAGGCCTTGCCGGAGATGCTGCCAATGGGACCGAACGGATTTCGGCTGGTGAACTGGAGGCATCGGCGCACGGTCAGCCGGCGCGAGGTAAAGGCCGGGTTGTTCGTTGCGGAGGCGTATTTTCGGGCGGTGGTGGAGTGAGGCGGGTCCGATCTCCCCCCTTGCGGGGGAGAAAGCGAAATCGAGGAATTGGCCCGATCAGGGCCAAACCTCAGATTTCGCAAGAAGGGGGCTCGGTAGGGTGAGTGCCAACGGAACCGTGCCCCCCTCTTGGAAAATCAGAAGTTTAGGGGGCTTTCGCGCGCCTAAGCCTTCGATTTTCCGTTCTCCCCCGCAAGGGGGGAGATGGGCCTCCCTTTCCGCGCAATCACCGCAAGCCCCAGGATCGCGACAAAGCCTGTTGCGGCGAGCAGCGTGGCAAGCACGAGGCCGGCGTCGATGCCGGCGCGGTCGATGACGGATGTCATGAGCACGGGGGCGGTGGCATTGGCGAGGTTCTGCGGCAAAGCGAGGCGGGCCGACTGGCGGGCGAAGCGGCTGGCGGAGAAGAAGGACAGGGCCATCGTGGCGCGGGCGAGCGCGCTGACACCGGAGCCGAAGCCGTAAAGCGCGGTAAACAGGAGAAGGCTCGATGGGGTGCCTGAGAAGAAGATCAGGAGCAGCGTCGATGCCGTCAGCATGGCGGAGCCGGCAAGGCCTGTCGTGATCGGCGACGTGCGTTTGCCGAGCACCAGATCGACCGCGCGGGCGGAGATGCCGAAGACGGCGCGCAGCGAGCCGAGCTGCAGCGCCAGCGCCGGCGTGGCGCCCGAGAGCTCGAGGATATGCAGGAGCTGCGGCGACAGGCCGAAGGTCATCAGGCTGGAGAGCGAGCTTGAGAGCGCGATCAGCAGGAAGGCGACGACGGCCATGCGGCGGCTGAGGTCGAGCGGTTCGACGGCGTCGGCC
This sequence comes from Rhizobium glycinendophyticum, assembly GCF_006443685.1. NCBI lineage: Bacteria > Pseudomonadati > Pseudomonadota > Alphaproteobacteria > Hyphomicrobiales > Rhizobiaceae > Peteryoungia > Peteryoungia glycinendophytica. Next base: position 1,265,445 of record NZ_VFYP01000001.1, read on the forward strand.
GCACGGTCTTCGTCCGAGCGCGTGATGGCGATCCGGCCGATGGCGAGATGCACGGGCAGGACGACGAGGAGCTGCACGGCAGCGGCGGCAAGAAGCGCCCCGCGCCAGCCGAGCGCCTCGCCGGCGAGCGTCAGCAGCGGCCAGCAGACGGCAGAGGACAATCCGGTGAAGACCATGAGAATGCCGATGGCGCGGCGCGCGTCGCGGCCTTCGCGTTCGACGACGGCGGCAAAGGCCGGCACCGTCAGCGCGAAGGAGCCGCCGACGCCGAGGATCAGCCAGGCGACCGCATAGAGGACGAGCCCGGTGGAGAGCGCAAGCGTCGCAAGACCCGCAGCCATCAGCGCGGAGCCCAAGGCGAGCACCTTGGAGGCGCCATGGCGGGCAATCTGCCGGCCGGTCCAGGGGCCGAGAAAGGCCATGACCAGCATCATCACGGTAAGCCCGGCAAAGGCCGTCTCATTGGCAAGCCCGAGATCGGCAGCCATGGCCCGCCCGAACACCGCCGGCATCTCATAGGTCGTGCCCCAGCCGAGGATCTGCGAAACCGTGAGCGCGGCGACGAGGGCAGTGCGGGGCATGTTCATGGGGGACTCGGGGGAATGGGTAGCGGCGGGGTATTCCTTCTAGGCCGGTTGTCGGGTGGGCGATAGGGCGAAATCTTGTGTTGGGGGTGCAAGCCTCGGGCGGTCCCCGCTGGCGGGGGAGACTTCGGAGCGCTGGCCATAAGGCCAGAAATCGATCCAATGAAACGATTTCAGCGAAGGGGGGCTGAGCGCGACGCCGCGCGAAGTCTGTGAGAGACATTGGCGCGATCAGGGCCCAACCTCGAGATTTCGCAGGAGGGGTCTTGGTGCGGTGAGTGCCTGCGGAACTTTGCCCCTCTCTTGGAAAATCTGAAGTTTAGGCGGCTTACGCTCGCCTAAACCTTCGATTTTCCGTTCTCCCCCACAAGGGGGGGAGATGAGGCCCGCAAGCGCCTCGCTCCACTATAGATCAATCATACATCACCAATGGAGGCAGCCATGGGCGCGCAGAAGGGCAAGGATCTCTTGCTGAAGATCGAGGACGGGGCGGGGTTCGTCACGGTGGCGGGCTTGCGGGCGAGGCGCTTGTCGTTCAACGCCCAGTCGGTGGACATCACCGACAGCGAAAGCGCCGGGCGCTGGCGGGAACTGCTGGAGGGGGCGGGCGTGCGCCGGGCCTCGCTGACCGGCTCCGGCCTGTTCAAGGACCAGGCCTCGGACGCTTTGGTGCGGGCTGCCTTCTTTGGCGGAACGCTCCTGACATTCCAGGTGGTCATCCCCGATTTCGGCACGGTGACGGCGCCGTTTCAGGTGACGGCGCTGGATTATGCCGGCAATCACGATGGCGAAATGACCTTCGAGATCGCACTGGAATCGGCCGGTGCCGTATCGTTTGCAGCGCTGTGAGGGGATGGTCATGCGGGGCTATGAACGGGAGATGCGCGAGCCGATGACGGTCGCCCGCGCCAACCGCCATCGCGGCGAGGTGGAGGCGGTGATCGACGGCGAGCGGCGTATTCTGTGTTTGACGCTGGGGGCGCTTTCGGAGCTGGAAACGGCCTTTGGGGCGGAAAGCCTTGGTGATCTCGCCGGGCGGTTTTCCACCGGGCGGCTGAAGAGTGCGGATCTGATCCGCATCCTCGCCTGCGGGTTGCGCGGCGGCGGCAACCGGGTGTCGGACGCCGATGTGGCGGAGATGGCCGTGGAGGGCGGCGTGGCGGGGGCGGCGGGTCTCGTTGGTGAACTGCTGACGGTGACGTTTCAGACGGGCGGGGTGGTGGGCGACACGTCGGCCACGGCACCGGGTGGCGGCGGGAGTGGTTCTGCGGGCGAGATGCCGCGCGGCGCATCGGAGCGGACGGAGACGACGGCCTCCCCTTGAGGGCCGCAGGCGGCGGTGGCGACGTGCCGAAGCCGTTTCCCTGGGAGACGGCGATGACGCTCGGGCTCCATCGTCTGCGGCTGTCACCGGAGGTGTTCTGGCGGCTGAGCCTACCGGAATTCGTTGCCATGGCCGGCGGGTTCGATCGGCCGGGAGGGATGTCGCGGGGCGAAATGGATAGGATGATGTTGAGGTTTCCGGATTGAGGGGGGCTGCAGAATGCCCCTCATCCCCCTGCCGGGGCCTTCTCCCCAAGGCCGGGTAGAAGGGAGGCGCGGACCAGCTGTCCGGCTCGATCTACACTATTTCTGATAATGAAAGCGGCATTGAACGATTTCGATCTGCTGTGTGCCGTGCTTGCCTGAGACGCGATAGACCAGCCGATGTTCGCCTAAGATGCGCCGCGACCAGAACCCGCTGAGATCGCCCTTGAGCTGTTCAGGTTTGCCGAGGCCCTGCAAGGGGGATCGCTTCGTGTCCCTGATCAGCGCTTTGATCGTTTCGACCATGGCCGGGTCGGACGCTTGCCAGTATTCGTAGTCTGCCCAGGCGTGTGCCGTCCAGGGCAGGTTCATGTTAGAGGGTCGGATCCGTTTTGATCAACTCACCTTTGCCGAGCTGATCCAGGCTCTCCCGCAATCGCTCGGCATTTGCCGGCGTCGACAGAAGATGCAGCGTTTCCTGCAGGCTTTCATATTCGCCCTCGGCCATCACGACCAAGGCCTCCGAGCCCTGACGGGTGACGAGGAGGGGCGCACGCGACGCGATGACATTGTCGAAATGGGTCGCGATGTTCTGGCGGAACTCGGTCAGTCGGAATGGGGCATTGGGGCTCTCGCAAGCGGAATGTACGCAAATATGTACAGATTGACGCGTGGTGGCAATCTCCCCGTGAGGTAGGTGTCGCAGTCGCGCGTTTTACCAAACCCAAAATAATCAGAAGGAGAACCCCATGACCGACGACGAGACTCTGGCACTATCCGTCGATCTCGATGGGACTGCGGCGCTCGCCGTGCTCGACGATCTCGAGGCACGGTCGGCCCGCTTCGGGCGGGCGCTGAGCTCGGCCTTGGCGGGCGCCGTGACGGGGAGCAAGGGGCTCGAGGAGGTGTTGCGGGCAGTCGGGTTGCGGCTCGCCGATATTGCGCTTTCGGCGGGTCTGAAGCCGCTTGAAAACCTGCTGGGCCAAGCGGTGGGCGGGGTGATCGGCAGTCTGGGATCGGGTCTTGGGGCGGGTCTTGGCGCAGGTGTCAGCGCCTTTGCCGAGGGCGGGGTGCCAGGAAGGGTGATGCCGTTTGCCGATGGCGGCGTGGTCGCATCGCCCACCTATTTTCGGATGGGGGGCGGGACCGGTCTGATGGGCGAGGCGGGCGCCGAAGCCATTCTGCCGCTGAAGCGCGGCGCTGACGGGGCGCTCGGCGTGGCGGCAGACGGTGCCGGCGGGGGCACGGTGATCCATTTTCAGGTGACGGCGACGGATGCGGCGAGTTTTGCCAGAAGCGAAGGGCAGATCACGGCGATGTTGGCGCGCTCGGTCGGGCGCGGGCGGCGGGGGATGTGAGTGGCGGGGCAGCGGCGCGTAGTAGTGGCGAATAGCGAATAGCGAATAGCAAATAGAGAGTAGGGAGTAGGCGGGTGCTCTTTCAAAGGGGCGGGTTTGCAGGCCTGGGAATGTCGGGCCGGCAAGATGTCGGTGTCGAAGATGAGGCATCCCCTCTGTCGGCTGCGCCGACATCTCCCCCATAAGGAGGGCGGACTGTGGGCTGGTGGCCGCGGACGTCTCTGACGGGACCTTTTGAACGGGACATTGTCGCTGCACGCAACGTGCTCGCGCCAGGCCGGGGGCGAAGCAGCCCGCGCCGCAATCTTCAAACACCAATTCAGTGGAGGCATCCATGGCCTTTCATGAACAACGGTTTCCGCTGCGGCTGTCGCTGACATCAAGCGGCGGGCCGGGGCGGCAGACGGATATTGTGTCGCTGTCCAATGGCCGCGAGGCGCGCAATCGGCGCTGGCGGTTTTCCAGACGCCGCTATGATGTCGGCTCGGCTTTGCGCTCGGTGGCGGATCTCTATGCGGTGCTCGAATTCTTCGAGGCGCGCGGCGGACAATTGCACGCGTTCCGCTTTCGCGATCCGGTGGATTTTTCGTCCGCCCGGCCGGACGAGGGTGTGACGTCGCTCGACCAGTGGATCGGGACGGGTGACGGGGTGACGACAGCGTTTCCGCTGGTGAAAGCCTATGGCGACGGGGCGGCGGTGGAGCGGCGGCCGGTGGTGAAACCGGTGGCGGGCACGCTGCGCATTGCGGTCGACGGGGTCGAACGGATGACGGGCTTTGCCGTGGATGCGACGTCCGGGATCGTCACCTTCGAGGAAGGGCATGTGCCGGATGCTGGGTCCGAGATCCGGGCGGGCTTTGAGTATGACGTGCCTGTCCGGTTCGACACGGACCGGATCGAGATCAATCTCGACGCCTTCAGGGCCGGGCGCATTCCTTCCATTCCGCTGATCGAGGTAATCCCATGAGAGCCTTTGCCGAAGACCTTGCCACGCATATTGCAACCGGCGAGATGACGCTGTGCCGCGCCTGGCGGGTGACCCGGGCAGATGGGGTGGTGCTCGGATTTACCGAACACGACCAGATGCTGGAGTTCTCTGGTACACGCTTCGAGCCGGCTAGCGGTTTTGCTGCGAGCGAGGCGAATGCGGCAAGTGGACTGGCCGCACCGGCAGCCGAGATCAAGGGCGGCTTTTCGAGCGAGGCGATCACGGAAGGCGATCTCGCCGCCGGGCGCTATGATGGCGCGCGCGTCGAGCTGTTTCTGGTCAACTGGCAGCAGCCGGAAGAGCAGCATGGTCTGCTTTCGGTGCAGGAAATCGGCGAAGTGCAAAGGGCGGGACCGGCGTTTTCGGCCGAGTTGCGCAGCATCGCGCACCGGCTGCAGCAGCCGCAGGGTCGGATCTACAACAGGCGCTGCGATGCGGATCTCGGGGACGCCAGATGCGGAGTCGACATGAGTGTGGGCGGGCGGCGGCGGACCGCTGTGGTCGCCGACGTGATGGCGGCGGACCGGCTGCGGTTGGGCGGACTGGACGGACTTGCCGAAGGGCATTTCCGGCTCGGGCATTTGCGTTTCGAAGGCGGACCGCTTGCCGGACGGCGGCTGGCGATCGAGGAGAGCGGGACGGCGGTGGAGGGCTTTGTCGAGGTGAGGCTTTGGCTGCCGCTGGAGGTATCGCCCGAGGTCAGTGATCCCGTGACCCTGACAGTCGGCTGCGACAAGAGTTTTGCCACCTGTCGAACAAGGTTCACCAACCAGCGGAATTTCCAGGGCTTTCCGCATATGCCGGGAAGCGATTTTGCCTATTCCTATGTGAGTGGCGCAAGCACCCATGACGGAGGGGTGCTGTATGAGTGAGGGGCCGTTGGGCTCTTCCATCGTCTGCTGCCTTCCTGCGCTTGCCTCTCATCCCCCTGCTGGACCTTCTCCCGTGAACGGGGAGAAGGGAGCAAGCCGCTGAACGCAGTCGCCCTTTCCCCATGGCGAAGAGGAAAATGCTCCCAGTAGGAGACGTTACGGCCTCCCGGCGCCTGTGGACCAAGCTCCGACGAGGGACTTTCCTGTCTTGCCCCACCTCCGCCCCAACCCTTTGCCAATCCCCCTCAGACAACACAGTGAAAGGTTATTCCCATGAAGATCATTTGCCCCGATGGAAACGGTTATTCCTATTATGTCCAGGCGGTCGATACGAGCCGCTATACCAGGGCGGGAGGCGTCGAGACCTTTCTGGTCAAGGCCGGTGACTATTGGAACGGCCCGGACGGCAGCGATGCCTTGAACTTTCGCGAGCGTTGTGAGGCGCGGGTGACGACGGAAGATGCTGTCGGCTCGACCCACACCTATGCTTTCCACCTGAAGATCCCGACCGACTATGCCGAATTCAGCCCGAAGCAGACGCTCGGCCAGTGGCATAACGGTGTCTATGACAGCGTCTACAATCGCTATGAGAACGGTGAGTTTTTGATCTGCCTCAACAACCACGACAGTGACAGTTTCGTCGATTATCCGGTCGTCATCACGAAGGGCGTGTGGAACACCTTCCGCTATACCTTCACCTGGCACCCGACCAACGGGGCGGTGACGGCCGTGGTCAACGGCAAGACGGTGGTGAAGGCAGGCGGACTGTCACTGGTGCCGGCCGATGCGAGCTCGGTCTATTTCAAGTATGGCATCTATCGCAACATGACCAAGGGCCTGATCGCTCCGGACCAGCAGGCGAGCTACCGGTTGGTGAGCCGGGCGTAAGGTCTCAGGTTTGCCGCTCATCCCCCATCAAGGGGGCGAGGCGCCGGCGCACCTCTCCTTCTCCCCGATTGCGGGGAGAAGGTGCCCGAAGGGCGGATGAGGGACTTTGCGTTGGGCGTTTGCGGCACCCCCTCTGTCGGCTGCGCCGACATCTCCCCACGAGTGGGCAGACTGGGCTGCGGCGGCGGGGCTGGCCGATCTAGCTCCACCGTCAAACAACGGCCGCAACAAACCATCATCACTCCTGGAGCCTCCCATGTCCGTCAACACAAGCGTGCTCGGCATTGCCGAGACTTGGATCGGCACGCCCTATCGGCATCAGGGGGCGACGAGAGGGGTGGGGTGCGATTGCCTGGGCCTCGTACGCGGGATCTGGCGGGAGCTTTATGGAGAAGAGCCGGAGGATGTGCCGGCCTATGCGCCTGACTGGGCGGAGCGGTCGGGAGAGGAGCGCTTGCTCCACGCGGCCGAGCGGCATTTTTCGGCCGTTGCGTCCTTCGAGGCGAGCCGGCCGGGCGATCTGGTGCTGTTTCGCTTTCGGCCGGGGACGGCCGCCAAACATGCGGGGATCTTGGCACGGATGACGGTCGACGGGGCGAGGGCGGGGGACACTGTCCCGGATGCCTTCATTCATGCCTATGAGCAATCGGCGGTGACCTGCTCGGCTCTGGTGCCGGGGTGGCGGCGCAGGATTGCCGGCATCTATCGGTTTCCGGAAAGGGTGTTCTGATGGCGACGATCCTGTTGCAGGCGGCAGGTGCCGCCCTTGGTTCGGTCTTCGGGCCAGTCGGTGCCATTTTGGGCAGAGCGGCGGGGGCGGCCGTCGGCGGGATGATCGACCGGAGCCTGATCGGCGGCACGAGCTCGGTGACCGGGGCGCGGCTGTCTTCGGCACGGCTGGCGGGTGCGAGCGAGGGCACGGCGATCCCGAGGCTCTATGGCACGGCGCGGCTGGGCGGCACGCTGATCTGGGCGACGCGCTTCGAGGAAGAGGCGGTGACCGAGCGCAGCGGCGGCAAGTCGAGCGGCGGGACGCGGACCACGACCTATCAGTATTACGCCAATCTGGCGCTCGGGCTCTGCGAAGGGCCGATCGCGGGCGTGCGGCGTGTCTGGGCCGATGGGCGCGAGCTGGACCTGACCGAGATCGAGATGCGGGTCTATCGCGGCACGCGGAGCCAGCCGGTCGATCCGTTGATTGCGGCCAAGCAAGGGGCGGACAAGGCACCGGCCTATCGCGGGCTCGCTTATGTCGTGTTCGAGCGCCTGCCGCTCGACGATTTCGGCAATCGCATTCCGCTGTTGCAGTTCGAGGTGATCCGGCCGGTCGGGCGATTGGAGGACGCGATCCGGGCGGTGGCGGTCATTCCCGGTGCGACCGAGCATGGTTATGCGGTGACGCGCGTGTCGGATGCGCCGAAATCCGGCGAAAAGCGCTGGCTGAACCGCAACACGCTGGTGGCCTCGAGCGATTGGCAGGCCTCGATCGACGAATTGCAGGCGCTCTGCCCCAATCTCGAAGAGGTGGCGCTGGTGGTGGCCTGGTTCGGCACCGATCTGCGCGCCGGGGAATGCCGGGTGCTGCCGGGCGTGGAGGTTTCGACGCGGCGGCAGGAGAGCCGGGCGTGGCGCGTGGCGGGACTCTCGCGCAGTGAGGCTCATCTGGTGAGCCGGCACGAGGGCGGGCCGGCCTATGGCGGATCGCCGGATGACCGGAGCGTGATCGAGGCGATCCGCGATCTGAAGGCGCGCGGACTGAAGGTGACGCTTTATCCCTTTGTGCTGATGGACATCGTCAGCGGAAACGGCTTGCCCGACCCCTATGGCGGGGCGGAGCAGGCCGCTTATCCCTGGCGCGGGCGGATTACGGTTCATCCCGTGAGCGCCGACAAGACGGCGGCAGCGCGGGCGCAGGTTTCGACATTTGTGACCCGTAGCGACGGTTACCGTCGGTTCATCCGGCATTATGCGGGCCTTGCACAAGAGGCGGGCGGGGTGGACGGGTTTCTGCTCGGGTCGGAGCTCAAGGGGCTGACGACGCTGCGCGACGAGGCGAACGCCTTTCCCTTCGTCGAGGCGCTGGTGTCGCTGGCGGGCGAGGTACGCGGCGTCCTGGGTGCCTCCACGGCGATCTCCTACGGTGCCGACTGGAGCGAATATTTCGGCCATCAGCCGGCCGATGGCTCGGGTGATCTGTTCTTCCATCTCGATCCGCTCTGGGCGAGCCCGCATGTCTCGGGTGTGGGCATCGACAATTACATGCCGCTTGCCGACTGGCGCGACGAGGATCTGGAGGCGGTGAGCCCGGATGGGTTTTCCGGTGCCGATGATGCCACGGGTTTTGCCCGGATGCTGACGGCGGGCGAGGGGTTTGACTGGTATTATGCCAATGAGGCCGACCGGCAGGCGCGCAACCGCACGCCGATCACCGACGGCGCCTATGGCAAGCCCTGGATCTACAGGTTCAAGGATCTGGAAAGCTGGTGGGGCAACCGGCATTTCAACCGGATCGGTGGGATAGAGCAGGCGGCGCCGACGGCCTGGACACCGCGCATGAAGCCGTTCTGGTTTATCGAGCTTGGCTGCGGGGCGGTCGATCGCGGGGCAAACCAGCCGAACGTCTTCGTCGACGCCAAATCGGCGGAAAGCGGGCGGCCGCATTTTTCCAGCGGCGCGCGATCCGACAGCCAGCAGCGGCGGTTTCTCGAGACGCATCTTTCCCATTGGGCGGAGGAAGAGAGGCCGGAGGGGTTGGTCGATCCGCAAAAAATCTTTGTGTGGAGCTGGGATGCGCGGCCTTACCCGGCCTTTCCGCAGGAGACGGGGCTTTGGGCCGATGGGCGCAACTGGCGCACAGGACACTGGCTGAATGGGCGGTTGGGCACGGCCACGCTGGCCGATGCGATCGCAGCGATCCTCACCGATCATGGCTTTGTCGATTTCGACGTGTCGCAGGTGGCGGGCGATCTCGGCGGTTACGTGAAGGGGGACCTGACCTCGGCGCGCGACCTGATCGAGCCGCTGGTGGAACTGTTCCAGATCGACGTGGTCGAGGATGACGGCGTCTTGCGTTTTCGCACAAGGGCCAATGCCAGCCTGCCGGCGCGGGAGATCTCCGTGCTGGCAGATCTGGAAGGGCAGCCGCTGTGGAGCGAGACACGTGGACATGACAGCGAATTCGCCTCGGAAGCCTTGGTGACCTTCTACGATCCGGCGGCCGATTATGCCGAGGCGAGCGTCCGCTCGCGCAAGGTCGAGGCGGCAACCGAGCGGCAATTGGTGCGCGACCTGCCGGCTGTCATCGCCGAGGAGACGGCGCTGGCCGCCGCCGAAGGCTGGTTGCGCGACAACCGGCTGGCACGGCGCACGCTGCAACTGGCGCTGGGGCCGGGCGAAATCGCGGTGCAGCCGGGCGACGTGCTGCGGCTCTCGGAAGGGCCGGCCGGGCGCTTTCTGGTGAGCGAGATCGACGAGGGGTTCGAACGGCGGCTGACCTTGCGCGCCTTTGCCGGAAAGGTGTCTTCCGAAGTGGCCGTGGTCGAGCCGGGGCGGGCGGGCGACAATCCCGGGGCGGCGGGTTTTGACCCCACAGTGGTTTTTCTCGACCTGCCGCATGTGGACGCGACCGCGATGAGCGGCGATGCGGCTGTGGCGGCTTATGCGAAACCCTGGGTGAGGCTTGCGGCGTCGAGCTCGCCGGAGGTCGAGGGCTATCGGCTTCGCCTGACGCTCGATCGGCCGGCGACCCTGGGGGCGCTGGTGGAGCCGCTGGCGGCGGGTGTCAGCGGGCGGTTCGACCGGGCCAATCCTCTGTTGGTGGATCTGCTGTCGGGCGCCCTGTCTTCGGCGAGCCGGACGGCGGTGTTTTCGGGCGCCAATCGCATCGCGGTGCGGGCGGTGTCCGGCGTGTGGGAGGTGTTGGGCTTTACCGATGCCGAGGAAATCGCTGCGGGTCGCTTCCGGCTGACAGGTCTGTTGCGCGGCCTTAGCGGGACCGAAGATGCCTTGGTGGCCGGTGCCGAGGCAGGTGCGGATGTCGTGCTGCTGGATGCGGCGGTGAAGCCGCTGGGGCTGGCGACGGCGGAACGCGGAACGCCGCAGAACTGGATCCTGGAGCCGATGGGGCTCGTGACGGATCTCTCCGGCCCGCATGTTTTTGGCGGAGGCTTGCGTGCGGAAACGCCGCTCGCTCCGGTGCATCCGAAGGCGCGGAGGACCGCAGCCGGCGATGTGGCGCTAAGCTGGATCCGGCGCGGCCGGACCGATGCCGACAACTGGAGCGAGGGCGACATTCCGCTCGACGAAGAGACTGAGCGCTACCGCGTCGAGATCCTCGACGGGGCGGTGGTGCGCCGGAGTGTGGAAGTGACGGTGCCGCGGCTGACCTATGCGGCCGGTGACGAGTTTGCCGATTTCGGGGCAGCGCAAGCGAGCCTGCTGCTCCGCATTCGCCAGCTTGGACGATTGGCGGCAGGCCTTCCCCTCGAAGCGATCATTCCCGTTCGATGAACACTTGTGACCCTTAAACTGAAGGAGAAAACCATGCTCGAGATGAAACCCTGGTATCAGTCGAAAACCGTCTGGGGCGCGCTCATCGCGATCGGCTCGCCGCTTCTGCGCCATGCCGGCTTCGACCTTGGCAGCGCCGAGGAGGCGGAACTGGCGGATGCACTGACGACGCTTGCCGGCACGCTGGGGGGGCTGCTGGCGCTCTATGGGCGGCTGTCGGCGACGAAGGGGGTTGGTGGTTGAAGGTTACCCCGACCAAACCCATGAGCTGACTAAGACGCGGAAGACGCGATAAGATGTGTTTTGGGCCTGTTCAGCTACACGTGCCGACGCCGGACCAGTTGAAGGAAGGGCTTCAGCCGGAGTCCTTAACGAAGTAAGGATTGCGCATTACATTATCCTCCGGCGAGGAGTGGCCGTCATGAACCCGATTTTGCGCAAAGTCAGCACCATCACCGACAAGGGCCAGACGACGGTTCCCAAGTCGATCCGTGACGCCCTGGGCGTCGGTTATGGCGGGCGGATTGCCTTCAGCCTGGATGCGCAGAACCGCGTCTATGTCGAGCGTGACGACGCGGATGAAGATGATCCCGTTCTGGACGGATTTCTCGACGTCCTGGCCAAGGATATGGCGGCCCGGCCGGAGCAGGCCATTGCAGAAATTCCGCCCGCCTTGCGCGCGCGGATGGCGGCGCTGACCAGCGACATTGACATCGATCTCGATGCCCCGATCGAAGGCAAGGTCGAACTCTGAACGATGGAGACGGTCAACGGCTGGATCATCCGGGCGCATCCTCTGTTTCTCGATCAGTTGGAGCGCTTGACAGCGGCGGTCGAGCGTGAGGCGCTCAAGAAGCCTGAGACCTTTCGATCGAGCGCCAATGCCAAGCTTTTGGCGGCACTGCAGAAGCTCATCTTCGAGACCATTCCGGCGGACCCGGCCGCGACAGGTTTCCGTCAGGGCGGAATAGTTAGGCCCGAGCGCAAGCACTGGTTTCGGGCGAAGTTCGGCAACGGGCGGTTTCGGCTCTTCTTTCGCTACAGTTCTGCCGCCAGGGTCATCGTCTTTGCATGGGTGAACGATTCCGACACGTTGCGCCGCTATGGTGCGCGGACAGACGCCTATCATGTGTTCCGAGCCATGCTGGACGACGGCAACCCACCCGACAGCTGGAACAGCCCGTTAGAAGCGGCATCGAGCAAGGCGGCGAATCCGGCGACTTACTCGGGCGTCGCAAGCGCATGATGTGCTGGGCGAGGAGGGGGACTGACCCTGGCTCCCCATCCTCTGCATCGCTCCCATGTCCAAGCATTCATTTGCCATTCAGAAGGCTTGGGGTACATAATTTGCGAAGCGTGGGCGTCCATACAGAAGAAGTGGCAATGGCATCTTTGATGAAAATCGGCGGAAGGAAGTTGAGCGGGCTGGCGCTGGCGCTGGGCGTGTTCGTCCTGCCGGTCCTGCACGGCGATGCCATGGCGGCGGATTGCCGGGCGGCGGCAGCAAGGGCCGTGGCCGAACTGGGCGGCCAGTTGCTTTCGGTGCGCGAATCGGGCGGTGAATGCGTGATTGTCGTGCTTGTGCCGGGCAATGGCTCCGAGCGTCCCCGCAAGGTGACGATGCGCGTCGCCCAGTGATATCAAAGCCAGCCGAATTGCCGTCTGCTTCAGCCTAGGGGAATTTCATGCGCATTCTCGTCGTCGAAGACGATGTCAATCTCAATCGCCAGCTCGTTGAGGCCTTGCAAGAGGCCGGCTATGTCGTTGACAAGGCCTTCGACGGCGAGGAAGGGCATTTTCTCGGCGAGACTGAGCCCTATGACGCTGTCATCCTCGATATCGGCCTGCCGGAAATGGACGGCATTACCGTGCTGGAGAAATGGCGTGCGGAACAACGGGTGATGCCCGTGCTGATCCTGACGGCGCGTGACCGCTGGTCGGATAAGGTAGCGGGCATCGATGCCGGTGCGGACGACTATGTGACCAAGCCTTTCCATGTCGAGGAAGTGCTCGCGCGCATCCGTGCCTTGATCCGCCGTGCAGCCGGCCATGCGTCCTCCGAAATCGTCTGCGGTCCGGTGCGGCTCGACACCAAGAGCTCCAAGGCACTCGTTGATGGCGTGGCGCTGAAGCTCACCTCGCACGAATACCGGCTGCTGTCCTATCTCATGCATCACATGGGCGAGGTGGTGTCGCGCACGGAACTGGTCGAGCATCTCTATGACCAGGATTTCGACCGGGATTCCAACACGATCGAGGTCTTTGTCGGGCGGCTGCGCAAGAAGATCGGCGTCGACATGATCGAGACCGTGCGCGGCCTCGGCTACCGCATCCAAGCGCCTTCGAAATGAAGCCCCGCTCGCTCACCGCGCGCGTCCTGCTGCTCGCCACCATCTGGTCGGCGCTCGGTCTGGTGACGATCGCGGTGGCGATTTCCGCTCTCTATCGCCAGGGCGTCGAACGCGGCTTCAACAATCTGCTCAGAGCGCAGCTTTACAATGTGGTCAATTCGGTCTCGATCGGCGACGGCGACAGCCTGGCCGGTTCGCCAGCACTCGGCGATCTCAGGTTCTCGCAGCCCGAGACGGGCTGGTACTGGCTGGTCGAGCCGCTTGGCAATTTTGCGACCGCGCCGCTGGCATCCGCTTCGCTCGGAGTTGCCAATCTCCCCGTACCGGATGTGGAGAAGACCCCCTTCGACGAGAATTACGAGCGCTATTACGAGATGACGGACGACGTCGGCAATCGCATCCGCGTGGCCGAGACGGAAGTCGTGCTCGACGACCAGGGGCGGGCAGCGCGCTTTCGCGTCTCCGGCAATCTGGCCGTCATCGAGGAGGAGATCTCCTTCTTCGCCAGCCGCCTGAACATTGCGCTCGCCGTCGTCGGCATCGGTGGCCTGATCGTCAACGGTCTGGCGATCGTCTATGGTCTGAAACCGGTGGACCGCGCGCGGCGCGGGCTGGAGCGGATTCGGCGCGGCGAGGCGGAGCGGATCGAGGGGGATTTTCCCCGCGAAATCATGCCGCTCGCCAACGAGATCAATGCGCTGATCGACAGCAATCGACGCATCGTCGAACGCGCCCGCATGCAGGTCGGCAATCTCGCCCATTCGCTGAAGACCCCGATTGCCGTGCTTCTCAACGAAGCACGCACGCTCGAAAAGGGCCATGCCGAGGTCGTGGTGAGCCAGGCGGAAGCCATGCAGGCGCAGGTGACGTCCTATCTGAACCGCGCCCGCATTGCCGCCCAACGTGACAGCGTGCTGGCGCGCACCGAGGCGCAGCCAGTTCTCGAGCGCCTGGTGCGCGTCATGCGCAAACTGAACGATACGGTGAATTTCGAACTTGAGGTGGCGCCGGACCTGACCTTTGCCATGGAGCAGCAGGACGTCGAGGAAGTGGTCGGCAATCTCCTGGAAAACGCATCGCGATTCGCCCGCTCCCGGATCGTCACCCGCGCCGTACCTGTTGTCCGTGAGGATGATACGACGGCGGATGGACGGCGCAGTTGGGTGGAGATCGTGGTGGAGGACGACGGACCGGGGCTGGCCCCCGACCAGATCGGCGAAGCCTTGAAACGCGGGCGCAGGCTGGACGAAAGCCGACCGGGAACGGGGCTGGGTCTCTCGATCGTCAAGGAGATATCAGGCGAATATCAGGGGACCTTTGGTCTGTCGCGGGCAAGCCTTGGCGGTCTTCGCGCACAGTTGATCTTACCGGCTGTGACGAAAGACACTGCGTGATTGATTTTCCTGTGGAATTACATAGTTGTATAAAACGACCTGCCAAGGCGGGGCCGACCGGGGACACGCCGGCGCCACCCATCGTATCAGGTCGCATGAAATCTGCGTCGGACTTGGGCATCTCTGATGGGTAAAACGCGCTTTGGAACTTTGGCACTCGCCGCTCTGGGGGCGCTCGCGCTGGCGGGCTGCACCACGACGGGCGGCGGATCGGCCGGTTCGGTCAAGGCGGGTTCCGCCGTCTATATCAGTGCCTTGCAGGGAGGCATCGTGTCTCGCACGGGCGTGAAGCTCTCCAACAGTGAGACCCAGAGGGCGCTGGAAGCGGAATATCGCGCGCTTGAAGCCGCACCGGGCGGCCAGCCAGTGACCTGGGCTGGTGGTGATGTTCGAGGCGAAGTGATCGCTGCGGCTCCCTATCAGGTGGGCAAGCAAAATTGTCGCCAGTTCACCCACAAGGTGGTGAGCGGCAATCGCACGCTCGAGGCACGCGGTGCCGCCTGCCGCAATGCCAATGGTACCTGGACGCCGCTCAGCTAACCAGCGGCGATGCGCGGTTTCAATGAACCTGAACGGAATCCATGACATGACAGCCGCCCCCAACCGGCTGACGACCTCCGTCACACCGTTCTCCCAACACGGGCGTGCCGCACGGCTCACCCACTTGACTTGGGTCAAGGATAGGCGTGGTTTGAGGGGCTAATCGGGTTTGCGGCCAAACGCCTCAACTTTGCGTCATGGACCGTTTGCCAGTTGGAATGCACCCGCCCTTGCCGTAATTGAGTTTCATGTTGTTCTGGATCTTCTCCGCCCTGCTGACGGTCGCCGCTGCCGTCCTTTTGTTGTCTCCCCTGTTGCGGGCCTCGGCCCGCGCCACGCGTTATGACGAAGGGGAAGCCGCCGTCTATCGTGACCAGTTGCGCGAACTCGAGCGCGACAAGGCGGGCGGGTTGATATCGGCCGAAGAGGCCGATTATGCGCGCGCCGAAATCGGCAGGCGCTTGCTGGCGGTCGCTGGACGGACCTCCTTCGAGCACGGAGTGGACGAGGCCGGTTCGGACGTGACGGGCGCCTCCGATGAGAAACCACGCCGCAGCGGCCGCTATGGGCTGTCGCAGGCTTTCATCCTGCTCTGTCTTCCGCTGATCGGGCTTGCCGGTTATCTTGAGATCGGCAGCCCCGGCACGCCGGATGCCCCGCTCGCTGCCCGGATCGAGAATCCGGGCGACGATGTCAATCTGCTGATCGCCAAGGTCGAGCGCCATCTGGCCGACAATCCGGATGACGGCAATGGCTGGAACGTGCTCGCGCCGGTCTACTTCCGCGTCGGTCGTCTCGACGATGCCGAACTCGCCTTCCGCAATGCGATCCGTCTCCTGGGCGCCGATCCGGAGCGGCTGAACGGGCTGGGCGAGACGCTGGTGACGCGTAATGACGGCATTGTCACTGAAGATGCGGCCAAGGCCTTCGAGGCGGCGCGCAAGATGCAGCCGAACAATCCCCGCGCCGATTATTATCTGGCGCTGGCGCTGGAGCAGGGTGGCCGCAAGGCCGAAGCGCTCGCGGCCTTCCAGGAAATCGCGGCCGCTTCGCCGGCCAATGCGCCGTGGATGGAGCTGATCAACCGTCACATTGCCACCAACAGCGCAGGCATGCCGCTGGCGAACGCGCCTGCGGCTCCGGAGGCCGCACCGGCTACGCCCGCCGCACAGGCCAACCCGGCAGCACCCGGCAATCCGACCTCGGCCGATATCGCCGCAGCACAGGACATGTCGGAGGGCGACCGCAGTCAGATGATCCGGGGCATGGTCGAAAGCCTCGACCAGAAGCTGAAGGCCGATCCCCACAATTTCGAGGGCTGGATGCGGCTGGTCCGCTCTTATGCCATGCTGAAGGACAAGGCGCGGGCCGAGGCCGCCCTCAAGGACGGGTTGAAGGCTTTTCCGGCTGACGGTGCCGAGGGCCAGCAGCTCGTGGCCATGGCCCGCGAACTCGGCCTGGATGTCGAGGAGGTGAACCCATGACCCGCAAACAAAAGAGACTGGCCGTGATCGCCGGCGGCATGAGTTTCATCGTCGCTGCCGTGCTTCTGGTGATGTTCGCCTTCGGGCAGTCGATTGCTTATTTTTACGTGCCGGGCGACCTGCAGAAGACCGAGGTGAAGCCGGGGACCCGCATCCGCCTCGGCGGCCTGGTGGAGACCGGCACCGTCAAGCGCGGCGAGGGCTCGAGGGTGACCTTTACCGTCACCGATACGATCGGCGAGGTGCCGGTCACCTATACCGGCATTCTGCCCGACCTCTTCCGCGAAGGGCAGGGCGTGGTGGCCGAGGGTGTGTTCCGCGACGGCGACCGCATGTTCGTGGCCGATACGGTGCTGGCCAAGCATGACGAAACCTATATGCCGAAGGACGTGGCCGACCGCCTGAGGGCGCAAGGGGTTCAGCTCGGCGGCAAGGAAGTGGTCCAATGATCATCGAACTCGGCCATTATTCTTTGGTGCTGGCGCTGGCGACCAGCCTCGTCGTGTCGATCCTGCCGGTGATCGGGGTGAGGCGCGGCGATGCAGCAATGATGGGCGTCGCGACGACGGGCACCTATGCCATGTTCCTGCTCGTCGCCTTCTCCTTCGGCGTTCTGACCTGGGGTTATGTCGTCTCCGATTTTTCGGTGAAGAACGTCTTCGAGAATTCGCATTCGCTGAAACCGATGATCTACAAGATCTCCGGCGTCTGGGGGAACCACGAGGGCTCGATGATGCTCTGGGTGCTGATCCTGACGCTGTTTTCGACCATGGTGGCGCTGTTCGGCGCCAATCTGCCGGACCGGCTGAAGGCGAATGTGTTGGCCGTTCAGGCCTGGATCACCACCGCCTTTACGCTGTTCATCCTCTTGACCTCGAATCCCTTCATCCGCCTGTCGCCGATCCCGGCCGAGGGGCAGGACCTGAACCCGGTTCTGCAGGATGTCGGCCTCGCGATCCATCCGCCGCTGCTCTATCTCGGTTATGTCGGCTTTTCCGTCTGTTTCTCCTTCGCCATCGCCGCCCTGATCGACGGACGCATCGATGCGGCCTGGGCGCGCTGGGTGAGGCCCTGGACGCTCGCTGCCTGGGTGTTCCTGACGGCCGGCATTTCGATGGGCTCCTATTGGGCCTATTACGAACTCGGCTGGGGTGGCTGGTGGTTCTGGGACCCGGTCGAAAACGCCTCCTTCATGCCCTGGCTGGCCGGGACCGCGCTTCTGCATTCCGCGCTCGTCATGGAAAAGCGCGACGCGTTGAAGATCTGGACGGTGTTGCTTGCGATCATCGCCTTCTCGCTGTCGCTGCTCGGCACCTTCCTGGTGCGCTCCGGCGTGCTGACGTCGGTCCATGCCTTCGCCACGGACCCGACTCGCGGCATCTTCATTCTCGGCATACTCGTGATCTTCATCGGCGGCGCCTTCTCGCTCTTTGCGCTGCGCGCCCCGAGCCTCAAATCCGGCGGGCTGTTCCAGCCGATCTCGCGCGAAGGCGCGCTGGTGCTGAACAACCTGATCCTGACCGTTTCGACGGCGACCGTGCTGATCGGCACGCTCTATCCGCTGCTCTTGGAAACGCTGACGGGCGAGAAGATTTCCGTTGGCCCGCCTTTCTTCAACCTCACCTTCGGCCTGTTGATGGTACCACTGCTCTTGGCCGTGCCTTTCGGGCCTTTCCTCGCCTGGAAACGCGGAGACCTGCTCGCGGCCCTGCAGCGGCTCTACGTGGCGGCGGCGCTCTCGCTCGTGCTCGGTCTCGGCCTCTGGTATTCGCAGCATGGCGGGCCGGTCATGGCGGTCTTTGGCCTGGCGCTCGGTTTCTTCGTCATCGGCGGTGCGCTCGCCGATCTCTGGACCCGCGCCGGTTTCGGAAAACACCCGCTCGGCACTGCTTGGAGCCGCCTGAAGGGTCTGCCGCGCTCGGCCTTCGGCACGGCGCTCGCCCATTTCGGCCTCGGCGTTACCGTGATCGGCATCGTCGCGGTCTCGACCTTCCAGACCGAACATGTCGTCGAAATGAAACCCGGCATGACGGCGGAAGCCGGGGGCTATGTACTGACCTTCGACGGCATGCGGGCGGGTAAGGGCCCTAATTACACCGAGGACCAGGGCCATTTCACCATCCGCAAGGCGGGGGTTGCTGTGGCCGATGTCTGGTCGTCGAAGCGGCTTTATCCGGCACGGCGCATGCCGACGACGGAAGCCGGCATCGTCACTTTCGGTTTCAGCCAGCTCTATGTCTCGCTGGGTGATCCCATGGCAGACGGCGGTATCGTGGTGCGCATCTGGTGGAAGCCGTGGATTCTCTGCATCTGGTACGGCACGCTGGTCATGATGGCGGGCGGGATTGTCTCTCTGTCGGATCGGAGATTGAGAGTTGGCGCGCCGAAGCGGGCGAAGGTTGCGGCGAAGGCTCCGCTGGAGGCGGCGGAATGAGCGTGGGCAAGAACCCCTCCCCAACCCCTCCCCACAAGGGGGAGGGGCTTCTGCGGCGCGTGCTGGTTTCGACGGCGAGACGCGTGGCTTCCACGGGTCTTCTCCCCCCTTGTGGGGGAGATGGCCGGCAGGCCAGAGGGGGACTTAGGGCCGCGTTCCTCACGCTCGTCCTCCTGCTCACCCCCATCCACGCCTTCGCCGTCAACCCTGACGAGGTACTGGCGGATCCGGTGCTCGAACATCGGGCGCGGACAATCTCGGCGGAACTGCGCTGCATGGTTTGCCAGAACCAGTCGATCGACGACAGCAATGCCGAATTGGCGCGCGATCTGCGCGTCGTGGTGCGCGAGCGGCTGGTAGGTGGCGATACGGATGAACAGGTGATTGACTATGTGGTGTCGCGTTACGGCGAATTCGTGCTGCTGAAGCCGCGGCTGAGTGTGAAGACGCTGGCGCTATGGGGCGCACCGGCGGCGCTGGTGTTGGTCGGGCTGCTTGTGGCCTTTGTTGCGGCGCGCAGGCGCGCGGTGCAGCCGTCGGTAAAACTTTCGGCGGAAGAGGAAGCCCGGCTCGGTAAGCTGCTCGACGGGGAGTGATCAGACGGGTTTCGAACCGGAGTGGCCGTCGATCGGCTGGGGGGAGCGTGTGAGCCCATGTTCCTCCTGTGCCTCGAAGAGAATGGTGGCATAAGCTCCCGCCTCGGCGCGATTTCCCACTTGAAAGCGCGCCTTGTGCCCTTCGGCAATGGCTTTCACGACCGTGAGCCCGAGGCCAGATCCGCCGAGGTCGCGGCCGTTCGGCGCTTCGCTTCGCCAGAACATGTCGAACGAAGAATGGGCTACATCCGACGGCAATCGGGGGCCGTGGTCGGTGACGGAAATGAAGGACCGACCGGCTTCGTCCACTCCGGTGCGAACCTCTATAGGTCCAAAGTCCCCCGCATATCGGCGCGCGTTTTCCAGGAGAGCGAGAAGAGCCTGGCGGAAACGGGGAGGATCGATGTTGGCCGGCGCGGGTGACAGGTCCATTCGGCAGTCGATTGCGCTTCCCGCAGACGCCTGAAACAGGCTCAGCGTATCAGAAACATGCAGCGCCAGATCGGTAGACGTGGTTGCCGTGATAAAATTGGCGGTGCCCGCCATCGACAGCGTGTTGAGCTGGTCTACGACCCCCGACATGCTTTGCGCTTGCAGGAGCAGCGCCCGCACGCGCTCCTCGCTCACCTCGAGCACCCCATCTGCCATCGCCTGCAGATTGCCCTGCAAGACGGTCAGCGGCGTGCGCAGTTCATGCGCGACCGCTCTGGAATTGAACTTCAAACGGGTTTCCAACTGGAGCAGTTCGCTCGCTAATCGGTTGAACGTCGTTGCAAGCGCTTCGACCTCTTTCGTCGCGCCCGGCTCCACCTCTACCCGAAAATCACCCTGTCGGATCTGTTCTGCGGCTGCAGTCAGTCTGGTCAGAGGTGCTACAATTCTGTAGGCCAGAACCACCCCTATGACGCTCGTGAATACGATCAGGGCGAAGCCGAACCCCAGTACGCCGACAACCGGTGCTCCCTCCGTCTGCTCCTCCAGTTGCGGATAGAGTGCAACCAGGGCTGTTAGGGCTTTCGTCTCAGGAACCTCACCCTTGTTGAGGCTTGTCCAAGCCGATCTGGCGTCGGGCGGAAGGCTCTCTATCGCAGAAAGTTCGGCGTGGTCGATATACCAATCGACTGAAAGGAAGAGCAGCGCAATCGTGATGATCTGCGTGAAAGACACCAGCGCTGCGGCCAGTATAAAGAGGGAAGGCCGTTTAGACATCCGTCGATCTCGCGAAGCGGTAGCCTATCCCGCGGACCGTGGTGATGTAGCCGCTCTGGCCGCAATCCGTTAGTTTTCGCCTCAGATTGGCAATATGCGTATCGACGGTGCGATCGAGAGCCTCGCTTTCGGGCATGCAGGCATCCAGCAGGAACGCTCTCTGAAACGTTTTGAAGGGAGAACGGACGAAGCAGACAAGCAGACGGAATTCCGTGGCCGTCAGCGACAGTTCGAGCCGGCCGCTCTCCGTTGAAGTCATCGCGATGTGTGAATCGAGGTGAACTTCGATCTGGTCGTGACGGATCACCTCACTGCCTGCGATCCCTCTTGTGCGCTTGAGCACGGCACCCACACGCGCGACGACCTCCTGAGGGTTGAACGGTTTGGTGACATAGTCATCGGCACCAAGCTTGAGACCCAGCAGCTTGTCCGTGTCGTCATCCATCGCAGACACGAAGATGACCGGGACTGGCGAATCGCGCCTGATTTTCGCCAAGAGATCGAAGCCGTCGATATCCGGCAGACCGACATCGAGGAGCACCAGATCCGGTCGCAACATCTGCAGATGGGCGAGCGCGGTCTGGCCGGTCGATGCTCTCACAGCTCGGTAACCGGACCTCGCCAGGTATCTTTCCAGCAGGAGTGCGATCTCCGGGTCATCCTCGACCACAAGCACGAGTGATGAAATCATGATCAGGCTCACGGCTTCCGACAGGCCCTTCTCCGGCTCTCCGCCAAATCTTGGCATTCCGGCGCAAAAACATGTTTCTCACCGAGGAACTTGTGATGCAACTCGCCAACGTAAACAACTTCGAAAAACCCGTTTCGCATGGGGCGGAAGAAAAGGCGCGCGATTTCCTTCCAGCCGCGCTTATTCTTCTCGGCTTTGTCTCCATAGTCTTTGCGGCCGTGCCGGAACTTGATCTGATGACAAGCCGGTTTTTCTGGGACGAGCAGAATGGTTTTGACACGGGGAAAAACCCGCTCCTCATCGCTTTCCGTGACATCAACAGGTTATTGCCCTGGATATTGATCGGCACGGCCACGGCGTTGCTGATCGCCAATGGCTTCATGGGACATCTGAGGCGCCTTGCTCCACCGCACAAGTTGCTTTTCGTCATCACGTTCTTCGCCATCGGCCCTGGATTGGGCGTCGAGGCGATCAAGGCGTTGGTCGGGCGAGCCCGCCCGAGGGCGCTTGAGGGCTTCGGTGGCAATGCGGTCTTCACGCCGCCCTGGGAAATCAGCGATCAATGCCTGCGCAACTCCTCATTCATTTCAGGCGAGGCGGCGAGTGCCTTTGCACTGCTGACACTCGTGGTTTTCGTCGCGCCACGATACGCAAAGATCTACCTCGCAGCCATAGGAGTGCTTGCCGCAGCCTTCTCGTTCAACCGGGTCGTCTTTGGCGCGCACTTCCTCTCGGACGTGGTCATCGGGTGGCATGTGATGTGGGTTTTGGCGCTCCTGCTCTGGCGGGTGTTCTCAAGGAGCGCATCGCAGATTGATGCCGTTTTCTGCCGCAAATGAAGCTAATTCTGCATCGTTGTAGACGGTCCGCTGCTCTTTGAAGCGCTGGTCGCTTCCATCTTGGCCTGGACTTGGATCCGCCGCCTCTGCTCGTCTTGGCTTATCCCAAAGATTACCAACAATTCATGCTCCGTACAGTTCGCCGTAACGTGACGGGTTCTATATCTCTCCTCATCCACCGCTTCCAACCACCGGACAGTCCGGTGGCTCCAGTCAGAAGAACAGATGAAGGTAGATCCCATGTCTGAGAATAACGGTCGCTCCCTCAAGTCGATCCTCAAGAATTCAACCGCTGCCGGTCTTGCTGGCCTGATGCTGGTGAGTGCAGCGCCCTTCGCCGCCGTCCCGGCTATCGCCGCCCCGGTCGAGGTCAACGCGCCGCAGGTGCCGAGCTTCGGTGATGTGGTCCAGGCCGTGCTTCCTGCCGTCGTTTCCGTCCGCGTCCAGTCGAATGTGCAGCCGGCCTCCAACGATGAGAGCAATTTCTCCTTCAATTTCGGCGGTCGCGGTTTCGACGAACTGCCGGACGATCATCCGCTGAAGCGCTTCTTCCGTGAGTTCGGCGGCCCCGGCGCCGGTCCGGAAGAAGGCCGTCCCGGCCGTCCGCCGCACGGTGACCATGGTCCCGGCCGTCTGCGCCCGACCGCCCAGGGCTCCGGCTTCTTCATCTCCGAAGACGGCTACATCGTCACCAACAATCACGTTGTCGACGATGGCGCAGCCTTCACGGTCGTGCTGAACGACGGCAAGGAATATGACGCCAAGCTGGTCGGCAAGGACAGCCGCACGGATCTCGCGCTGCTGAAGGTCGACGAGCCCAAGGTCAAGTTCACCTATGTGCAGTTTGCCGACGACTCGAAGGTTCGCGTCGGTGACTGGGTCGTTGCCGTCGGCAACCCCTTCGGCCTCGGTGGCACGGTGACCGCCGGTATCATCTCGGCTCGCGGCCGCAATATCGGCTCCGGCCCCTATGACGATTACCTGCAGATCGACGCGGCGGTGAACCGCGGCAACTCGGGCGGCCCTGGCTTCAACCTGAACGGCGAAGTCGTCGGCATCAACACCGCGATCTTCTCCCCCTCGGGCGGCAATGTGGGTATTGCCTTTGCCATCCCCGCCTCGGTCGCCAAGGACGTCATCGCCAAGCTCAAGGACACCGGCACGGTGTCGCGTGGCTGGCTCGGAGTGCAGATCCAGCCGGTGACCAAGGACATCGCTGACAGCCTCGGCCTGGCCGAAGACAGTGGCGCCCTCGTGGTTGCTCCGCAGGCGGGCTCTCCGGGTGAAAAGGCCGGCATCAAGCAGGGTGACGTCGTGACCGCCGTCAATGGCGATCCGGTCAAGGATCCGCGTGATCTCGCCCGCCGCATCGCAGCCTTTGCCCCGGATACCACCGTCGATGTGTCGCTGTGGCGTGACGGCAAGGCAACCGAAGTGAAGGTGAAGCTCGGCGAACTGCCGGCCGACCAGTCGGCCAGCGCCGAAACGGAGAACAACGCGGCGCCCGCTCCGGAAGCCGAGCAGGAACTGTCGAGCCTCGGCCTCTCCGTTCGCCCCGCTGACGGCGGCAAGGGCCTGGCGATTGTCGATGTCGATCCCGACAGCGATGCCGCCGACAAGGGCCTGAAGTCCGGCGAGACCATCACCTCGGTCAACAACCAGGAAGTTTCCTCGGTCGCCGACGTTCAGAAGGTGATCGATCAGGCCAAGAAGGACGGCCGCACCCGGGCGCTGTTCCAGGTGGAATCGGAAGCCGGTAGCCGCTTCGTGGCCTTGCCGATCAACCAGGGTTGATGCTGCAATGAACGAGGGCGCCGGCGGTCTTGGACCGGCGGCGCCCTTTTTCGTGTCCGGCGGTCCAGCCGCCACCATCAGGGAAAGGACGAAGCATGGGGATCGTGGAACAAGGACAGTCGTCCGGCGGTGAAACCGGCTATACGGTGGCAAACACCGACGCTAATGTCGCCCGCATGAAAATACTTGTCATCGAAGACGACCTCGAAGCCGCAGCCTACATGACCAAGGCCTTTCGCGAGGCCGGCATTGTCGCCGATCATGCGAGCGACGGCGAAAGCGGCCTCTTCATGGGCTCGGAAAACACCTATGACGTGATGGTGGTCGACCGCATGCTGCCGCGCCGCGACGGGCTCTCGGTCATCAGCGAACTGCGCAAGCGCGGTGTCGAGACACCGGTTTTGATCCTATCGGCGCTCGGCCAGGTCGACGACCGCGTCACGGGACTGCGGGCAGGGGGCGACGACTACTTGCCGAAGCCCTACGCCTTTTCTGAACTGCTCGCCCGCGTTGAAGTGCTCGGCCGCCGCAAGGGCAAGCCGGAACAGGACATGGTCTACCGCGTCGGCGACCTGGAACTCGACCGGCTCTCCCACGACGTGAAGCGTGCCGGCAAGGAGATCCTGCTGCAGCCGCGCGAATTCCGACTGCTGGAATATCTGATGAAGAATGCTGGCCAGGTGGTGACCCGCACCATGCTGCTCGAAAACGTCTGGGACTATCACTTCGACCCGCAGACCAATGTCATCGACGTGCATGTCTCGCGGCTGCGCTCGAAGATCGAGAAGGATTTCGACCGGCCGCTTCTGAAGACCGTGCGCGGTGCCGGCTACATGATCAAGGACGAAGGCTGACATGGGGCGCAAGCCGGCAAGGTCCAGGCTGGGCGTCGTGCTACGGTCGACGGCGGTGCGCCTTTCGGCGCTCTATATCGTCCTGTTTGCGCTCTGCGCCGCCTTTCTCGTCTTCTACGTCACGGGGCTTTCCGAGCGCATCCTGAACAACCAAACGCGCGAGGCGCTGAGCCAGGAGGTCCAGGAAATCCAGCGCGCCTTCGAGCGCGGCGGCATCAACCAGCTCTTGCGCACGATGGAACGCCGGGCCCGCCAGCCGGGCGCAAATCTCTACGTGATTGCCGGGCCGAACGGGGAAATCCTTGCCGGCAATGTCGCCTCCGTGCAGCCCGGCGTCTTCGACGAGGAAGGCTGGACGGAATTCCCATTCCGCTACGAGCGTTACAGCGACACGGGCAAGGTCAAGCGACACCTGGCCACCGCCCATGTCTTCTTCCTCGACAACGGCTTCCGCCTGATGGTCGGCAGGGATCTCGGCGAGCCGACGCAGTTGCGGCTGCTGGTGCGCCAGGCTCTGATGGTGGCGCTGCTGATCATGGGCATAGGAGCCGTGGTCATCTGGTTTGCCATCGGCCGGAACGCCTTGAAGCGCATCGACCGGGTCTCGGCCGCGAGCCAGAAGATCATGGCCGGCGACCTGTCTCAACGTCTGCCCGTTTCCGGCTCCGGCGACGAATTCGACCGGTTGTCGTCTTCACTGAACGGCATGCTGGGGCGGATCGAGCAACTGAACGAAGGATTGCGCCAGGTTTCCGACAACATCGCCCATGACCTGAAGACGCCGCTGACACGGCTGCGCAACAAGGCGGCCGATGCGCTGGAAGAGGATGATGGCGCAGCAAGGCGGGCAGCGCTCGAAACCATCATCGCCGAATCCGACCAGCTGATCCGCACGTTCAATGCGCTTTTGATGATCTCCCGCGTCGAGGCCGGATCGATTGCCGCCGAACTCACCGACATCGACATCTCAGCCATTGCCGCTGACAGCGCCGAGCTTTACGAGCCGGTGGCCGAGGAGGCGGGCCAGACGATGATTTGCGAGATCGCACCAGGGCTATCGGTTCGGGGCAATCGAGAACTGGTCGGCCAGGCGCTGACCAACCTCATCGACAATGCGATCAAGTATGGCAGCCAGGGGGAAGCCGGCTCGACAGTCCGTGTCCGCGTCTCCCGCTCGTCGGAAGGCGTCGAGATCGCGATCGCCGATGAAGGGCCGGGCGTGCCGGCGGATAAGCGCGACGAGGTCGTAAAACGCTTCGTGCGGCTGGACAAGAGCCGCTCCAAACCCGGTACGGGGCTTGGTCTTTCGCTGGTCGAGGCGATCATGGCGCTGCATGGCGGGCGGCTGGTTCTCTCCAACACCCGCGACCATGCCGATTATCCCGGCCTCACGGCAACCATGGTCTTTCCCGGAATGAAGCCCTAACCTGACACCCCTGACAGATTCGCAAGAGATCTGCAGCGAAGAGGGTGGGAGGCACGGATGGCGGAGACGACAGCAAAGCATTTGGCCGACGTGGCCGAGGGCATCATTCGGCCGCTCAACCAGACGGAGTTGAAATCGGCAACCGCGCTGATCAAGGAGATGATTCGGCAGGAGCCTGATCTCGCAGAGCACTTGTCCGCAGACGGCCCTCTTCGCAGCTTCCTGCTGTCGGCCTTCACCCTCTCACCCTATCTGCGCGAAGTGGCAAGCATCAGGCCCGATTTGCTGGTCGAGGCGCTAAAAAGCCCATTGGAACCGTTCCTCGAAGCTGCCGTGTCGGAAGCCCGCTCGGCGAGCTGGCCGGGGGCGAATGGCGCTTTGCCCACAGAAGCCGAGGTCATGGCACGGCTGCGCCGGGCCAAGCGCAAGGTCGCCTTCGTCACGGCGCTCGCCGATCTCGCCCGCATCTTTTCAGCCCGCGACACGACGGCATGGCTGACGGCGATTGCCGATGCGGCGGTGGCAGCCGCCATCGATCACCTGCTTCTGGCCGGGCATGAAGCGGGCAAGCTCTCGCTGAAGAACCGGGAACAACCGGCAGAGGGCAGCGGCCTGATCGTGCTCGGCATGGGCAAGCATGGCGCCCGCGAGCTTAATTATTCCTCCGACATCGACCTCGTCATCTTCTACGATCCCGACGCCGGCATCCTGAAGGATCCCGACGACGCGATGGAGACCTATGGCCGGATGATGCGCCGGCTGGTGCGCATCCTGCAGGAGCGTACGGCCGATGGTTATGTTTTCCGCACCGACCTGCGCCTGCGTCCTGACCCAGGCTCAACGCCGCTTGCCGTGCCCGTCGAGGCGGCACTCATCTATTACGAGGGCAGGGGCCAGAACTGGGAGCGCGCGGCCTTCATCAAGGCGCGGCCGGTGGCCGGCGATATCAAGGCGGGTGAGGGTTTTCTGCGCGAACTCGTCCCCTTCGTCTTTCGCAAATATCTCGACTATGCGGCGATCGCCGATATCCATTCGATCAAGCGTCAGATCCATGTCCACAAGGGACATGGGGCAATCGCGGTGAAGGGCCACAACGTCAAGCTCGGCCGCGGCGGCATTCGCGAGATCGAATTCTTCGCCCAGACCCAGCAGCTGATTGCCGGCGGCCGCATGCCGGATCTGCGCTGCCGCCCGACCGAGGAAGCGCTGAAGGCGCTGGCCGAGGCGCGCTGGATCGATGCCAGGACGGCCGAGGAACTCACCGAATGCTACTGGTTCCTGCGCGATGTCGAGCATCGCATCCAGATGGTGCATGACGAGCAGACCCATGTGCTGCCGGAAACCGAAGCCGAGCTGAAGCGGATCGCCTTCATGCTGGGCTTCATCGACACCACGGCCTTCTCGACCGCCCTTGAAAATGTGCTGAAGACGGTGGAGAAGCGTTACGCCCGGCTGTTCGAAAAGGAGGAGGGCCTGTCGAGCGCGACCGGCAATCTCGTCTTCACCGGCCAGAAGGACGACCCCGACACGCTGAAGACGCTGAAGAGCCTGGGTTTCGAGCGACCGGAGGATATTTCGCGAGTGATCCGCACCTGGCATTACGGGCGTTATCGCGCGACGCAATCGGTCGAGGCGCGCGAGCGGCTGACGGAAATGACGCCGGACCTCTTACGTGCCTTCGGCGAAAGCCGACGGGCCGACGAGGCGCTGCTGCGCTTCGACAATTTTCTCGCAGGGCTTCCGGCCGGCATCCAGCTTTTTTCCCTGCTCGGCAACAATCCAGCGCTCCTGGAGCTGATGGTCAACATCATGGCGGCAGCCCCCAGGCTGGCCGAAATCATCGCCGAGCGGCCGCATGTCTTCGACGGCATGCTCGATCCCGGGCTGCTGGTCGAACTTCCCACCCGCGACTATCTCGGCAAGCGTCTGAAGAGTTTCTTGTCGAGTGCCCGTCACTACGAGGAGATCCTCGATCGGCTGCGCATCTTTGCCGCCGAACAGCGCTTCCTGATCGGCATCAGGCTCTTGACCGGGGCGATCGGAGGCGCCCAGGCGGGGCGTGCCTTCACCGACCTCGCCGATCTCGTGATCGAGGCCGCACTCTTTGCCGTCATCGCCGAGATGGAGGTGGCTCATGGCAAGGTGCCGGGCGGCCGCGTGGCGCTTGTCGGCATGGGTAAGCTCGGCTCCTTCGAGCTGACGGCCGGCTCCGACGTCGATCTGATCCTGCTTTACGAACACGATGATGAAGCAGCGGAGAGCGATGGTCCAAAGCCGCTCGACACGCTGCGCTATTTCACCCGCCTGACGCAGCGGCTGATTGCGGCCCTCTCGGCCCCGACGGCGGAAGGCGTGCTGTACGAAGTGGACATGCGGCTGCGCCCCTCCGGCAACAAGGGGCCGGTGGCGACACGGCTCAGGGCCTTTGCCAAATACCAGCGCGAGGAGGCATGGACGTGGGAGCACATGGCCCTGTCGCGGGCGCGGCTGATCTGCGGTGACGAGAGCCTGATGGCGGACGCCGCGGCAATCATAACAGGGGTGCTCGCGACCGCTGGCGATGCGGCGAAGATAGCCGCCGACGTCGCCGAGATGCGGGCCCTGATCGAACAGGAAAAGCCGCCGCGCGACCCCTGGGACCTGAAACTCGTGCAAGGCGGTCTGATCGACATCGAATTCATCGCCCAGTTCCTGGCCCTGGCGGCGCCGGCACGCGGCGTGACGGTTAAAACCTCCGGTCTTTCGACGACGGAAGCGTTGAAGGCGTTGGGGGATCTGATCGACGCCAATGACCGAGACGAATGCATCGCTGCCCTGAAACTCTACACCGACCTCTCGCAGGTAATCCGACTCTGCATCGACGGCCCCTTCGATCCCGCCGCCGTGCCGGCAGGGCTCATCGACCGGGTGGTGCGGGCGGCGGAATGCCCGGATCTGAAGACCGTTGAAGCGGAGCTGAAACGGCGCGCCAAGGCGGTGCGCAAGGTATTTTCGCGGGTGGTGAAGGCGTGAGGGACGGGGCGTTCTCATTGGTCGCTCCACCCTAAGCGCTGCAGCGGATGACAAGCAAAAGGGCCGCCCGGGAAAACCGGGCGGCCCTTTTTGCCGTTCCGGATGCTGCCGGTTCCGCCGCTTAAAAATCCACCTTCCAGCCCGAACGCAGCCAGACATCGGGGTCGTCGCCTTCGGTGGTGGCGTTGAGCATGAGGGAAGCGGTGCCGCCGGCGACGGCCATTTCGGCGCCGATGCCGCCGCGCAGCCAGAGCTGTTTGACGTCCTGGCCTTCAAGATCGAAGGAGGAGAGGCCGATGATCTCGCCGCTGGTGCCGGCGGTTTCCTCCTCGAAGCGATAGGCGACTTCGGCGCGGGCAAGCAGCGTGATGGTTCCGGTGAGCGGCCTGATAGCATCGAGCCCGAGGCGGGCGATGGTCGCATGGTCGGACGCCGCGTCATAGCTCGCGGGGAAGGAGCCGCCGCTTTCCGAATAGGCATCCGTCTTGCTGTTGGTGCGCGACAGGGCCGCATAGGGGGTGAAGGCCACCTCTTCGACGGTGAAGGCATTCAGCCAGTCGAGGCGGATCTTGGCGGCATAGGTCTCCGTATCGGTCTCGCCGGTGGAATAGTCCGTGGCGGTGCCGTTGAGATAGCCGCGATTGATGTCGAGTTTGCCCCTGGAATAGTAGCCGCCGACGGTGAGGTAGAGATTGCCGGCGACATTGGCCGAGACTTCTGGAGAAATGTACCAGCCCTTGGACTGGTAATCGCCGCCCTCGTCGAGATCTTGGTCCGTATAGCTGCCACCGGCGGAGACACGCAGGGTCATGCCGTCGGATAGGCCATAGGCAAAGCCGAAATCGCCGAGTAGCAGGCCGCCATCGGACGAGGCGCCGTCGTCGTAACCGCTGTCGACGGTGCCATAGACCGATTTCTGTCCGGCTGAGAGCAGGTTGCGCATGGGGCTGCCCTGGGCGCCGAACATGATGGTATCGGCGCTGCCGATCGGCTGGGCGGTGGCGATGGAGCCGGCGTTGGAGACGGAGGAGAGATATTCCTCGAGCGTGATGATGCCGGCGACGCGGGCGATGAAGAGCTCGTAATCATAGGTGTAACCCAGGATCGTGCTGCCGTCGCTCGATACGGCGGTGGCGGCCAAGGTCACGTCTTCGGTGAGTGTGACGCCGTTGCTGCGAAGCCAGTCGTCGACGCTGATCAAGCCGTTCTCTTCGGTCCAGCGGAATGCGTGGGAGACATTGGAAGCATCGGTGGCTTCGCCCACCACGACGCTGCCGTCGTCGCTGACGTCATAGGCGTATGAATCGGTGCCACCGAGGGTGCCGAGATCAGCCATGGTGCCGGTGATGCCGTCCGAACCGACAGCCCAGCGGAAGGCATGGGCATAGGAAGACGCCGTATAGGACTGACCGACGATCACATCGCCGTCGGCACTCATCGCATTGGCCGATGACCAATTTCCGCCAAAAGTGCCGAGATCGACGAGACCGCCGGCCTCTGTCCAGCGAATGGCGTGGTAAGCCGAATAGGAGCTGTCTGTGAACGAGTAGCCGACGACGACATCGCCGTCAAAACTGACCAGGGTGGCAAGGGTGGATCCTCCAAGGCTGCCTATGTCCGTCATGGCGCTGTCGCCCAGGCTCCAGACGAAGCCGTGCGAGTCGGAATAGCCGACGACCGTGGTGCCGTCACCGCTGATGGCTGAGACGGAAGAATATGTTTCTCCGGGCAGGGTTCCGAGGTCGGTGAGGCTGCTGTCGCCGGATTGCCAGTAGTAGGCGTGCTGCGAGCCGTCGGCGGTCTCGGCGTTTCCTGCGACAGCGCTACCGTCATAGCTCACGGCCATTGCATAAGACCAGGTTCCGCCATCCAGGGTTCCGAGTTCGGTAAAGCCATCGGCCTCCGTCCAGAGGAAGGATGTCCACTTCCCGCTCTCCAGATAAGAGCCGGCAACCGTGGTGCCATCGCCACTCAAGAGGAATTCGGACATCTCGGCGCTTATGCTGTTCGGGGTCGCGACCTCACCGAGGTCGACGGTCGCGTAGCCGTCGTTGAGCGCCCCATCCTCCTGACCGAGATAGTCGGATGCCGATACCAAACCGAAGCCGCTGTACCAGCTGTCGTCACTATAGCCGACCAGCAGGACGGACAGATCGTCGCTGGCACCGAAGAGCTCGGAGTAACCGGCTTCGGCCGTGCCGGCGAGACCAAGCCCCAGCGCAAGGGCGGAGACGCTGGCGAGAAACGTGAGCCTATCCGAGGAGCGCCTTCGGGTGGGGGTTGGCCGATTTGAATTCATGTGCAGCACCGTCAGTCGATTCCGCTCTAGTGGAGAGATACAACCGGTGTCGGTTCGGTGATGCTGGCCTAAAATACAAAGTCAGTATATTAGCGCGATATTCAGAGAACCAACGGAATTAAAACGTGTTTGGACACTATAGATCCTGGCTATTTCGCTCGCCGGGGTTAGTAAATCCCATGTTCATGGGGTGTAAAACGGATCGAGACGACTGGGCGAGAGGGTGGGGCAGCGCGCACCAAAAAGCCGGATCGGGTTGCGATCCGGCTTGGTGATCTTCTGCAGTCGATCAGCCGACCTCAGCCGCGCTTGCGGCCGGCCTCGATCAGCATGGTTTCCGGGATCACGACCGAGACGACGGTGCCCTTGCGTTCGCGCGAGAGGATCTTCAACCGGCCGCCATGCATGGTGACCAGCGAGCGGGAGATGGCGAGGCCGAGGCCCGAGCCGCCATTGCTCTTGGCGTATTGGCTCTGCACCTGCTCGAAGGGGTGGCCGATCTTCGAGAGCGCGGATTTCGGAATGCCGATGCCAGTATCGGCGATGGTGATGACGACGCTGCCGCCGACCTTGCGGGCGCGAAGGGCAATGCGGCCACCCGGTTCGGTAAACTTGACCGCATTCGAGAGGATGTTGAGCAGGATCTGCTTCATCGAACGGCGGTCGGCGATCATCGCGAGTCCCGGTGCCACGCATTGCTCGATGCGGATCGCCTTGTCTTCCGCCGGGATTGCGGTGAGGCGCAAGCTCTCTTCGATCAGCGGCGACAGGTCGATATTCTCGCAGCGGATCTTCATCTGGCCTGCCTCGATCTTCGACATGTCGAGGATGTCGTTGATGACGTTCAGCAGATGTTTGCCGCTCTCGTGGATGTCCTTGGCATATTCCTCGTATTTCGGCGAGCCGATCGGTCCGAACATGCCGGCGAGAAGGATTTCGGAAAAGCCGAGAATGGCGTTGAGCGGTGTGCGGAGTTCGTGGCTCATATTGGCGAGGAATTCCGACTTCGCCTTGTTGGCGGCTTCGGCACGCTGCTTCTCGGCGAGATACTTCTCGTTGGCGTCGGACAGTTCGGTCTTCTGACGCTCCAGGATCTTCTGCGAGGCCGAGAGGTCGCCGATGGTGGCCATCAGGCGGCGTTCCTGGTCGCGCAGGCGCTCCTGGTGGCGCTTGAGAAGCGTGATATCGGTGCCGACGGAGACGAGGCCGCCGTCCCGGGTGCGCCGTTCGTTGATCTGTAGCCAGGTCTCGTCGGCAAGCTGTACTTCGGTGGTGCGCGAATTGGTGCCGTCGTCGGCATCTGCGATCCGGCGCTGAATGATCGGACGAGCGGCGGCGGCCAGCACCAGCGAGCGTTCCTTCCCCGGCACCAGCACGTCGTCCGGCAGGCCATAGACCTTCTGGAAATGGCCGTTCCAGGCCACCAGCTTGTCGTTCTTGTCCCAGAGCACGAAGGCTTCGGAGGTGCATTCGATGGCGTCGGCCAGCCGCTGGTCGGCCTCGGCGTAACGCTGGGCAAGACGATGCTGCTCGGTCACGTCCATGGCAATGCCGATGACGTGCAGGTCGCCGGTATTGGTGCAGATGATCTGCGCGCGAGCGCGCATCCAGACATAATGGCCGAGCGCATGGCGCATGCGAAAAATCTGGTCGATGTGGCGCGACTTGCCGCGACCGACGGAACGGGCCAGTGCATAGAGATTGCCATCATCAGGGTGCATCAGGCGGGCCGCATCTGCAAAGGCGAGCGGCTGGGTCGAGGGCTCTCGGCCGAGCATCTCGTACATCGATCGCGACCAGATCAGCTTGCGGCTTTCCAGATCGAAATCCCACAGACCGCAACGCCCGCGGGCAAGGGCTGCCTCGACGCGCATGTTGGATTCGAGGAAAATGTCATCGGCATCCCGAGCGCGTTTCACCTGGTGATAATAGGCATAGAGGATGACCAGCAGGATCAGTGAAATGCCGGCAAAAAGGGTGACGTTGAGCGAGATCTCGCCGCGCCAGAAATCATCGACTGCCTGCATGGAATGGGCGGTCAGAAGAAGCGCACCGTCGGCCCCGACCGGGGCAACGATGGCGTAATGCGGCTGGCCGTTGAAGACGGTTTCGATGGCGCCAGCGCCCTTGCGGCTGTCCGGGTTGACGGAGCGTCGGATGGTGGTGACTTCGGGCAGCACGGACGAGAGCATGAGGCCGACCTGGGCTGCAGCATCCGGCGAGGCGCCGAAGATGCGGCCTGCCGGGTCGACGAGCAGCACGAAAGCGCCTTCAGCGAGATGCTCGTCATCGAGATAGGTCGACAGAACGGTCTCGGCGGCAGCGCGGCTTCCGGTTTCGAAAAGGTCGGCTTTTCCGGCGAAGGCCGCTTCGGCTGTGGCGGCCATCAGCGAGGTCGACATGTGGATGGAATCCACCATGCGCTGCTGTTCGGACAGGATGCCAACGGTGCGCGCCAGCGCCACCACCGTGAGGAAAGCGAGGATCAGGACCGGGATGGACCGTCGCAGAATGGTCTCCACCGGCTGCGAGGTGCCGCTGACCTGGGCTGTCGACGCCTGCCAGCGCGGTTCTCCTGCGCCAGATGGCGGCAGATTAAACTTGCGTCCCAAATTCCCCAGATACGTCCCTACATCGGGAAACTTAGTGCGCAACCGCTCATCGGCTGCGGTCACCCGCCGCGCGTCAGACATTGTCCCTCGATCCCTCGTGTGATTCGTTAGCGCCGCTCGCCCGAATCTGACGTCAAGGAATCATGGCCGATTCGCCTTGTCCAGAGCTGCCGGATTAAGAAAACATTAACCCCTTCAAGCGACTCCGCTTTTTTTATCGCGCCTGCAGCAAGCAGCTGAATCTGATGCAGGAATCGGCGAGAGGGCGCCCTTCCATTGCCCTTAAAACGGAAAAGACGCCGATCTTGCAACCGGCGTCCACGAGATGGATCAGGAGGGCAGGATCAGCCTTTCAGGACGCGCTCGACGATGTCACGCACGTCGGTCGAAAGCGCATCAGATGCCGCGATGCTCTCGAGGGCCTTGCGGGCATGTTCGGCCCTCACGGGCTCGAGCAGACGCCAGGATCTGAGCGCGGTCAAAAGGCAAGCGGCGAGCTGCGGGTTGCGCGGATCGATGGCGAGGATCTGCTCGGCATAAAAAGCGTAGCCTGCTCCATCGGCCCGATTGAAGCCGGTCGGGTTGGAGAAGGCAAACGTGCCGATCAGCGAGCGAACGCGGTTGGGATTGGTCGGCGCGAAGTTGGCGCTCTGCATCAGACTTTTGACGCGGATCAGCGCATCGGCGCCGGGGATCGTCGCCTGGATGGTGAACCATTTGTCGAGCACCAGCGGGTTTGCCGCAAAACGCGCTTCGAAGGTGGCAAGCGCTGCCTTGGTTTCATCCGCCTCGGGGAAGCGATGGGCGAGGATGGTCAGCGCCTGCGACAGGTCCGTCATGTTGTCGGCCTTGGCATAGGCTGCTGCCGCAAGGGCAGGGGTGTCCTCGGCGAT
This sequence comes from Rhizobium glycinendophyticum, assembly GCF_006443685.1. Lineage (NCBI taxonomy): Bacteria > Pseudomonadati > Pseudomonadota > Alphaproteobacteria > Hyphomicrobiales > Rhizobiaceae > Peteryoungia > Peteryoungia glycinendophytica. The sequence continues at coordinate 1,300,599 of NZ_VFYP01000001.1, forward strand.
CGACAGGAAGGACAGGGCGCTGTTCTTCAGTGCTCGCTTGCCGGCGCCTGCGGCATCCGGGCTGAAGGCGCCGTTTGCGGCATGGGCGGCGTAGAGCGTGCGGAAGACCTCGGTACCGGCCTTGGCAATGGCGGATAGGACAGCCTGACGGCCGGCATGGATGGCGTCGGGATCATTGTTGCCGCCGAGTTCGCGCGCAACATCGGCTTCGCTGGGCAGTGACAGCGCCTGGGCGCGGAAGGCGGGTTCCAGCGCCTCGTCGGCAGCGACTGCGAGCAGAGCGTCGATGAAAGCGGGCTCGACTTCGATTGCGCCGCCGGCCTGGGCGGTCTTGGCAGCCGAGGTCAGGATCGGAAGCGAGATATCGGTGATCGCCTGCCAGCGGGCGAAGAGGTCGCTGTCGTGGCGGGCGATGTGGATCAGGTCGTCGTTGCTCTGCGCAAAATGCAGGGTTACGGGCGCCGAGAAGCCGCGATTGAGCGACACGACCGGGCGGCTGCCTATGCCGGCAAAGGTGAAAGTCTGAGCGCGCTCGGTGAGGTGCAGGACGTCGCCGCTGACCGTGCCGCCGGCGATTGCGGAAGCCGTGGATTCGGAGCCGTTTTCCGAGATCAGCGCGAAGCGCAGCGGGATGTGCATCGGCTCCTTTGTGCTCTGACCGGGCGTGGCGGGGATCATCTGCTCGAGCGACAGCGAGAGCGTCTTGGCGGAAGCGTCATAGGTGGAGGAGACGGTGATCTGCGGAGTGCCGGCCTGGTGATACCAGAGCGAGAACTGCTTCAGGTCTCGGCCGCTCGCATCTTCGAAGCACTTGATAAAATCCTCGACCGTCGAGGCATCGCCGTCATGGCGTTCGAAATAGAGGTCGATGCCCTTCTTGAAATCGTCGCGGCCGAGAATGGTCGCGATCATCCGGGTGACTTCCGAACCCTTCTCATAGACGGTCGTTGTGTAGAAGTTGTTGATTTCGCGATAGGTGGTCGGGCGCACGGGATGGGCGAGCGGGCCTGCATCCTCTGGGAACTGTTCCGAGCGCAGGTGGCGGACTTCGGCTATGCGCTTGACCGAGCGCGAACGCATGTCGGCCGAAAATTCGTGGTCACGATAGACGGTCAAGCCTTCCTTCAGGCAGAGCTGGAACCAGTCGCGGCAGGTGATGCGGTTGCCGGTCCAGTTGTGGAAGTATTCATGCGCGATGATCGCCTCGATATTCGCGTAGTCCTGGTCGGTCGCGGTCTCGGGATCAGCCAGAACATATTTGTCGTTGAAGATGTTGAGGCCCTTGTTCTCCATGGCGCCCATGTTGAAATCGGAGACGGCGACGATCATGAAGATGTCGAGATCGTATTCGCGGCCGAAGACCTCTTCGTCCCACTTCATCGAGCGCTTCAGCGCGTCCATGGCATAGGCCGCGCGCGGCTCCTTGCCATGCTCGACATAGATCTTCAGCGCCACCTCGCGGCCGGACATGGTGGTGAAGGTGTCTTCGACCACGCCGAGATCGCCGGCGACCAGCGCGAAGAGATAGGACGGCTTCGGATGCGGATCGAACCAGGCGGCGAAATGCTTGTCCGGTCCGAAGCCAGCGCCACCCAGGAAATTGCCGTTGGAGAGCAGCAGCGGATTGGCGGCCTTATCGGCGATGATGTTGATCGTATAGACGGCAAGCACGTCTGGACGGTCGGGGAAATAGGTGATGCGGCGGAAGCCTTCGGCCTCGCACTGGGTGCAGTAGATGCCGTTGGAGCGATAGAGACCCATCAGCTGGGTATTGGCCTCCGGATTGATCATCGTGACAACGGTGATCTCGAAGGGCGTGGATTCCGGCAAGTCGCGGATGACGAGGCTTTCCGGCGTCGCGGTATAGCGCGCGGGGTCCATCTCGATCTGGTCGAAGAGCAGGCTCGTCATGGTGAGGTCGTCACCGTCGAGCACCAGCGGGGCTTTCGCATCCACGCCTTCGCGCCGGTGGAAGATCAGACGCGCTTCCACCTTGGTTTCGGTCGGGTCCAGTTCGAAGGTCAGATCAACCCGTTCCAGAACAAAGTCGGTGGGGCGGTAGTCTGCCAGATGAACGATCCGGCCCGTATCTGTGCGCATTGTATATCCTGGTCGCTTCGAGGTTGGCCGCGACGGCGCAAACGGATTGTCTCTGCACCGATAGGGGTCAAGTTGCCGCCGATGATTGCAGCAAAATCTGAACGATTGTTAAAACACCTGATATTTTTCGGCGGCCTTTTTGGGGGGCAGCCAAGATCAGAGCCTGGCTGATGGGGGCGTTAAGCCGGAACGACGAAGAATAGCGACGCGTTGATCTATTTTCTCGCAGTCGTTCCGCGCCGGGCAGCGACTACTTCAGCTTCAATTGCGCGCGAATGATTTCGTCGCTGTCCGACTGCTGGACGATGACGGCCGACCAACCAAGCCCGTCATAGTCCTCGTAGCCGAGGGTCTTGGCAAAAGCGACGATCGCCCCATTGGCGTCGTGATAGCTCCCACGCGGTGCCTGTTGCGGATTGGACAGCGCGAAATGGGTGTAGACCCGCTCCGGTCGGCTCGACGCGATCACCATGTTAGCGCCGTCGAGCAGCATGACTTCCGTGCGCTCCGCGACTGCGGGCGGCAGGTTGGCTTCTTTTTCGACGATTGCCTGGCCCTGAGATTGCCAGTCGAAATAGACGCCGAGCGTGCCGACGAGCGGCGCGTCCGAGCGGCCGCCGACCCGAATGCCGGTGGCATAGACCAGCACGTCCCGTTGATCGTGCAGGGTCGATCGGCGAACACTGTCGACGACATAGTCCTCGCCGCTTCGACAGCTGCGGGCTGCCTTGAACCAGTCCTCCTGGGAAAGATTCTTGTCCTTGAGGTTGCGCTGGTAGCGCGGATTGGCAGACGCGATCACTTGGCCCCTGGCATCGGTCATCACCAGATCGAGATAGACGGTGTAGAAGCGGTTGATGACGCCGAGGCGTTCGGCCGCATGGCTGGCCGCCCGAGGGGATGGCTCTTCGAGCGCCGACCAGAGCGCGCTGTCGGTTGCCCACCAGCGCACGTCGGCCGTGCGCTCGAACAGGTTACGCACGATGAACTGCACCAGTGTCTGGGCGAGGTCGATGAGGCGGACCCCTTCCATATCTTCAACGAGAGCGTCTGCCATGCTGCGGCTCAGCCGGATACGATCGAGCACGTTTTCCTGGAAGCGCTCGGAGATGTCGGCAGCGCCCTGCGCCAGCCGCTGCACCTCATTGGCGACGACGGCGAAGCCCTTGCCTGTTTCTCCCGCCCGCGCCGCCTCAATGAGCGCGTTGATCGCAAGCAGCCTGATCTGTCGGACGATTAGATCATTGTCGGCGCTGTAAGTCTCGAGATCCCGACCGATGCTCTCGGTGACGAGCCGCATCGAACGCGGCGTGGCACGGTGCCCGGATGTCTGGCGAGGTCTGTCTGCCGTTTGCGTCATGGCGCGGGTCCGGTAAAGGTTTAGGTCAAGGGCAATGATCAAAATGTGCGGTGCAGCATGTATCTGGAGGAAAGTTAGTTTATTGAGATTGAAAACATGGTTAACACGGAATGGTGAGAAAACCCATGTTTCAGCCCATTTTCGGGTGAAATCCGCCTTGTTTCAGTCGGCTTGAGGTGCAAGGTGTAGCGCGCGGCCCCGCAGGATCCGCACCCACCACCCGAACGCCTACCCGCTTCGTCCCGTCTGCAATCGACACATCGCCAAAGAATTGCTCATCGAAATGGCCTTCGCCGATCCCAACCCGCTGCGCGGCATTCTGCTCAAGGTGTTTTCCGTCTCCGTTTTCGTGGCGATGCAGACATCGATCAAGCTCGCGGGGACCGGCATTGCCCCTGGTCAGATCAGCTTCTACCGCTCCGCCTTCGCCATCGTGCCGATTGTTATATATCTTGGCTGGCGCGGCGAGTTGCGGCAGGCGATCCAGACTGACAATCCCTTCGGCCACGTCAAGCGCGGCCTGATCGGCGTCTGCGCCATGGGGGCGGGCTTCCTCGGTCTCGTCCATCTGCCGCTGCCGGATGCGATCGCCATCGGTTATGCCATGCCACTGATTGCAGTTGTCTTTGCGGCGGTCTTCCTCAAGGAGACCGTGCGGCTCTATCGCTGGACGGCTGTCTTTGTCGGTCTGATCGGCGTGCTGATCATCTCGGTCCCGAAGCTTTCTCTCTTTGCAGACGAGGGACTTGGATCAGAAGCGGCGATCGGCGCCGCTGCCGTGCTCGTCTCGGCCACACTCGGTGCGGCCGCCATGTTGCAGGTGCGCCAGCTGGTACAGGTGGAAAAGACCGCGACAATCGTGCTCTTCTTCTCGGTGACGGCGTCGCTTCTCTCGGCACTGACATGGTTCTTCGGCTGGCCCGACCTGTCCTGGCGGGCGCTCGGCCTCTTGGCGTTGGCCGGCTTCTTCGGCGGGCTCGGCCAGATCCTGCTGACCGAGAGCTATCGCTACGCAGATGTCTCGACGATTGCTCCCTTCGAATACATCTCCATCATCCTCGGCTCGATCGCCGCCTATCTGCTGTTTGCGGATGTGCCGACTTGGACGACGGTTCTGGGTGCCGCGATTGTCGTCAGCGCCGGCATATTCATCATCCTTCGCGAACATCAGCTGGGGCTGGAGCGGCGTGCTGCGCGCAAGGCTGCAACGCCATAGGCCGACAAGATAAGGCCGGTCCCTCAGCGATCGAAATCGTTGAGCGGCGAGGCACCCTCTGTGCCCTGCATGGGGAGCGCCACGGCCTGGAAGTCGGTCTTGTCTGCGGCGGTGTCCGGACGGCGCGAGATGCGCCAGGCGGCGTAACCCGAATAGAGGGCGAAGGCGGTGGCGAGGAAGAGGATCAGGGCGTTTGGCCCGAACCACTGCATCAGCGAACCGGCCATGATCGGGCCCGTCACGGTGCCCATGCCGTAGAGGATCATGATGGCACTGGAGAGCGTCACATATTCGTCCGGCTCGGCCAGGTCGTTGGCATGGGCGACATTCAGGGAATAGACCGGATAGAGCACGGTGCCGACGAAGAAGCCTGCAACATAGATGGCGGTCGCGTTGTCGGCATTGAACAGGGTCATGGCGATACAGGCGCAGACCCCGAACAATCCGCAGCCGATCATCACGAGGCGGCGGTCGATCCGGTCTGAGAGGCGGCCGATCGGCACCTGCGAAATGGCGCCACCGGCGAGGAAGGCTGCGAGCAGCGTCGCACCCTGTGTCGTGTTCATCTGGATGGTCTGCGAATAGACGCCGCCCAGGCTACCCCAGGTGCCGGAAAGTGCGCCAGACAGCAATGAACCGAAAAAGGCGATCGGCGAGCGGCGATAAAGCCGCTTGAGATCAAAGCGGGCTTCGGCAATCGGGGCAGGGGATTTTGCGGTCGACAGGGCCACCGGGAACATGGCGAGCGAGAAGATCAGCGCGCAGATCATGAAGAGTTCCGGCCCGTTCACATCGCCGAGCGGCACGATGTACTGCCCGCCGATCGAACCGACCAGGCAGGTGACCATGTAGACGGAAAATAGCGCGCCGCGATTGTCGTTGGTCACCCGCTCGTTGAGCCAGCTCTCGATCAGAAGATAGGCCCCCGCGATGGCAAAGCCTGACAGGCCACGGAAGATCATCCACGCCCACCACTCGACGACCAGCGCACAGAGCAGAATCGACACGGTGAGCAGCGTGATCAGCGCACCGAAGACGCGCACATGTCCGACCCGGCGGACAAAGATCGGCGTCACCACACAGGATACCGTGAATCCAAAGGTATAACCGGTCGCGATGACGGAGATGATGAAGGTCGACCAGCCCTCGTTGAGCGAGCGGATCGGCAGCATGTAACCCATCAGGCCGAAGCCCGCCATCATCAGCAGCGTGGACAGCATCAGGGTCGCGATCGAGGCGAGACTGGACAGCATGAGGACCCCTCGGCGCAGGAATTGGGCGATAGTGCCCGCAACGCTGCGTTTAAGGAATTTCGAAACCGACGTCCAGCGTCGCAAACCTTCGATGATACTGACGCAATGTTCAGGCAAGCCTTAATAATTGATTGAAATCACGCAACGAAATCGTTTACCTTGGCATTCGTCACTTAACGATGACGCATCAACATAGGCGGTTTCGCCAGAGTGGGGGCTCTGGGGCTGTCAGGCAAACAACCAGACTTGGTGCAAGGTCCGTGTTTTGCGGTTGCCGGGCGCTCGTCGGGTGAGGGATCGGCGCGGCGTGACGCTGGGCGATTGAGGTAGAACATGGCGTTTTCGTCTGAGGATATTGCCAACCATCCGCACTTCGTGGAGGCTCTGCGGGGCTTCGCCGGGTCGCTTCGAAAACAATTTGACGACAGTCCGCGTCTGTCACGCATGCTGGCCTCGCACCAGCGCTGGCTATTGAGCCAGGCGGCTTTCGCCCTGCAGCTGGAATATGACCCGACCCAGCCCGGCAGCGGCCTGACGACGACCAATCTGCGCGAGATCATCACCTCCAACAATGCGGCCAGCCGCAATACGGTGCTGAACTTTCTCGACCAGTTGCTGAGTTACAAATTCGTCCGCATTGTCGGCGATCCCACGCGCCGACCACGGCGCTACGAGGCGACGGAAATCTCCTATCACGCCATGTTCCAGTGGGTCCTGACCAATCTGATGCTGCTGGATCGCCTCGACGGCGGCGACCGGCTTGCGACCCTTCAGGGCAGGCCCGACTTGCTGCGGCTGGTTCAACCGCAGATCGCGCGGCGTGCCTGTCTTGAGCCGCGCTGGCTCGAGCCGCCGCCGCGCGTTGCGCTGTTCCTGTGGACGGAAGCCGGTGGGCTGGTGATGGACGAACTGGTACGCCGGGCGATGGATCTCACCGACAGCGGCGATGCCTATGAGATCGGCCGGATCGATGCGCGCCAGATGGCCGAACATTTCATGATCTCGCGCACCCATCTGCAGCGGCTGTTCCGCCGCGCGGTGGAGGCCGGCTGTCTGTCCTGGCCCGATGATAGCCGCAAGGCTTGTCTGCTCAGCCGCGATTTCCTGCGCGAGTACTGCCACTGGCAGGCGGTCAAATTCTCGATCGTCGATCAGGCCTATGAGAAGATCTGCGGACCCGTCCGCCTGGAAAAGCCTGAGCCGCGCCTGGGCGCGGTGCGTGAAGCCTGAACTGAAGGGTTTGGCGGGAGCGCCTCGCCCGAAATGCATGCGGCTCGCCATGGGCGAGCCGTTTGTGATGGTCTGGTAATGTGTCGGGTTTTAGAAGCCGAGCGGCTGTGCGACCGGGCGTTCGCCACGGGCAATCGCAGCCTGACGCTGATGGGCGGCCTGCGAGAACTCGGCCGATGCGCTGACCGCATGGCCGATCTGGTGCATGGCCTGGCGCAGGGTGCGGACGGGATGAAAACGGATGCTCATGGACGTGTCCTCTGCTTTTTGCGCATGTCTCTTCTTGCGTCCCTATTAGTTCATGGCTGAACCACTTGTGCAACGCACAATTCGGCGGGGCTGATATGCGGTCAATGCAGAGCCGCGCCGATCAGGCGCGGAAGGTCGAGATCAGGCGCGGAAATCGGAGAAGATGGTGGCGGGGCGCGCAATGCGTCCGGCATGGCCGGCATAACGGGCGCTGATTTGCTCGGCAGCGACGGCAGGGCCGATCCGGTTGTAGGGGGTGTTTGTCCGACCCTGTTCGCCAGCGAGGCGCAGGGTCTCGAACTTGCAGTGGATAGGGCGGGTCCGAAGGCTCACGGCGGTCTTCCTTGTAAAGTGTCCCTCCCACTTTGCCTTTTGTATATCGCAGTGCAGCATTGAGTCGGCAAGGCCAATCCGTGCGGCCCTGCTTTGCAGGAATTGCATGGCTGCTTTCATAATTTGTTTACGATGGCGCTTATTTGGGCGTTCACGCTCCAGGGAGCCGCTCGGAAAAGGCCATCAGGTCCATCCAGGCGAGCGCCTTGCTCGCCGGTGCGGTGAGCAATTCCTGGGGATGCAGCGTCGCCATGGCTGGCAATGCCGCCCCGCCGCTGCCGATCTCCCGCCATTTGCCCCGCAGAGCATGGATGGTGCCCGTCTCCCCGAAGAAGAAACGGGCAGCGAAATTGCCGAGCACAAGGATCTGGCGCGGTTCGGCAAGTGCGATCTGCCGCTCGATGAAAGGCCGGCAGATGGCGGTTTCCGGTGCCGACGGCATGCGGTCGCCGGGTGGGCGCCAAGGAATGATCGTGGTGACCAGCACGCTTCCACGCGACTGGCCAATGGCCGCCAGCATGCGGTCGAGCAAAAGTCCGGCCCGGCCGGAGAAGGGTAGCCCCTCGCGATCGTCGTCGGCACTCGGCATCGAGCCGATCACCATGATGGCCGAACCGGCAGCGCCAGCCGCAGTGATAGTCGAACGGGCCGATGTTTTCAGATTGCAGCTGCTGAAGCCTTCGATGGCGGTCTTCAGCTCAGTGAGGGAGCGTGCGGATTCGGCAGCAAACCGTGCCTCGGCAACGGCATTCTCGTCCGGAATGGCCGGCAGCGCCGAAGACTGCGACGGCTGCGCCCGCGCCGTCTGGCGCTGGTCTGCAGGGGCGGCCCGCGAAGCGAGGCTGCGTCCGGCAGCTGGGGCGGAGCTGCCAGTATTGCCAACCGCGCTTGGCGCCGTCGCCGACCGACCACCCTGCCGCGCCGCCTTTTCCGCGGCAAAGGCCGCAATCCGATCAACCGGTTCGTCTTCCAGCAGCCATTCGACGCCCGCTTCCGCATGGAATGCAAGAAGGGCGGCAAGCTCTGCGGTCGTCATGTCGCGGGTCTGGATCATGGGGTTGTTCTAGAGCGAAGGGACGGGCGATGGCAAATGGAAAGGGTGGGGGGCGTTGAGACCGCCCCTCATACGCCCTTCGGGCACCTTCTCCCCGCGAGCGGGGAGAAGGCCATGACGGCCACCGCTGGCCCATCCTCTCCCCCCTTGCGGGGAGAGGATGGGGTGAGGGGCAGACTTTTCCGTCGCAACGGACGTGGAAGGGAGCTCTAGTCGGCTGATGCCCTGTGTCTCCGGTGCCAGATCACCCCACCCCGGAGCTTCGCTCCGACCCTCCCCCTCAAAGGCAGAGCGCAGACTTCATGCCACCCATTGCTCGATATCGTCGCGCTCCCCGATCAAAGCGAGACCGTGGGCGATCGACACCAGTTCTCCGCCGGTCTCGATCTTGTCCTGCGAAAACCGGCGGTGGAAGATGTTGCGCACGGCCGGCACAAAGGAGGTGCCGCCGGTGAGGAAGACCTTGTCGATGCCGTCGGCTGCGGTGTTTGTGGTCTCCAGCACCTGGTCGAGCGCCTCTTCCATGCGGGCGATGTCGTCGGAGATCCAGCTTTCGAAGGCGGCGCGGGTGACGGTCTTCTCGCCGGCTTTCCCGAGGGGAGCAAAGCGGAAATCGGCCTCTTCGGCAGAAGACAGCGCCATCTTGGTGGCCGAAACCGCCTGGTAGAGCGGATAGCCTTCGTCGTGGTCAATGAGGTCGATGAAAAGTTCGAGCTTTTCCGGCTCTTCCGCCTGGCGCACGAGGGACTTGAGATCGGTAAATTCCTTCAAGGTCTTGAACACCGAGAGCTGGTTCCAGCGTGAAAAGGCGAGGTAATAATTGCTCGGCACGTCGAGCAGTTTGCCAAAACTCTTGAACTGGCTGCCCTTGCCGATCTCGGGCGCCACCAGCTGGTCGATGATGCGCGCGTCAAACTGGTCGCCGGCAATGCCGACGCCGGACTGGCCGATCGGGGTGGCCTTCAGCTTGCCGCCTTCGGTCTCGAAGCGGATCAGCGAGAAGTCGGTCGTGCCACCGCCGAAGTCTGCGACCAGAACGGTGGCATCCGCCTTCAGGTTCTGGGCGAAATAGAAGGCGGCGGCGACCGGCTCGTAGACGTAGTGGATTTCGGGGAAGCCGAGCCGGGTCAGGGCCTCGTTGTAACGGCTGGTGGCGAGATCCGGATCGGGATTAGCGCCGGCGAAATGCACGGGCCGTCCGGCGACGAGGCGTTTGGCGCCACCGGGCCAGCCGTCACCGGCGTAAGCCTCTAGCCGCTTCAGAAAAACCTCCATCAGGTCTTCGAACTGGAAGCGGCGCGCATGCACCAGCGTGCCCTGGAAGAGGGGGGAGGCGGCAAAGGTCTTGATCGACTGAAGGAAGCGGCACTCGCCGGGATTGTCGATGAAGGTGCGGATCGCCGCCTGGCCGGCCTCGACCTTCAAGGCGCCGGCACCGAGCTGCCGGTCTTTCAGGAAGGAGAGCGCCGTGCGCATGCTGTCCGACGTGCCGGCGGGCGACGTATAGGCCACCGAATGGGTATGGTCGCTGTCGTCAGCCACGGCAATCACGGTATTGGTCGTGCCGAAATCGAGCCCAAGCGCCTGTGCCATGGCCGTCGCTCCCTGTGTTTTGGAGATGTCAAAAGTCCGGGCGCGCCCGGCCGCACGCCGGTTGTTCCAGCGCCAATGAGGAGGGCGCCAGATGCCACAGAGGGCGGATGAGGGCAAGCGTTAAAGCATGGGCAGACGCTCAGCCACGACGGCGAAGGACATAGAGACCGGCGAGCCCCGCCAGCGCCAGCAATGCGCCATTGAAGATCCAGGGGCTCTGGTTGATCATGAAGCTGGAGGCTGGATAGGGAAAGATGCCCGTGCCCTGGGCCACCCAGATCACGCCCATCAGGATGGCGAGCACGGCAATAACTTTGAGGATACGGCGCAAGGCTGACATGGTAATGGCTCCTGTTGCGAGGCAGAGCTTAGGCGCAATGCCGACGCGTCGCCAGCGCCCTTTCAGGGCCGCGACCTTTGGTGTTCGCGAAACGCTGTCAGACTTCGAAATAATGCCGCGACAGGCCCGGGCGCAGGCCTCCGCTATCGGCAGCGTCAGGTTCGGCGACCTGAGCAAGCAGATGGCCGATGATCATGCCATGTGCATCGATGCGCATCGGCGCCTCTGTCGACCTCGACGGGCCGGGTTGCACAATGTCGCCATTGTCGTCTTCGTCCACCTGCAGCGACAACACATCGAGCAGGGTCCGGTCCTCATGTCCGGTTTCCATCATGTCGGGATCTCTCATTTCCCTTCAGCACTGGCGACAAGCCTTACGCGCGAGAGATTGAGAGCCCGTTCATGCGGATAATCGAATTTTAGCGGATTGCGATCAATGGCGGCAACCCGGTTATATCCGAGCTCAGTTCGATTTCGCCGCCCCGCCATCGACGCGCAACATAGTGCCGGTGATGTAGCTCGCCTGTGCCGAGCAGAGAAAGGCGCCGGCGGCGGCGAATTCCTCGACGGTGCCGAGCCTCTGGGCCGGGATCGACTTGACCGAGGCGGCCCGCACCTCGTCCAGCGATTTGCCCTGACGCTTGGCATTGGCGCCATCCAGTTCGTCGATCCGATCGGTGTGTATGCGGCCGGGCAAAAGCATGTTCGCGGTCACACCATAGGAGGCCACCTCCGAAGACAGCGTCTTGTTCCAGCCGACCAGTGCACCGCGCAGCGTGTTGGAAAGGGCAAGATTGGGGATGGGCTCAAACACGCCGGACGAGGCGACGGTGAGGATGCGGCCAAAACCTTGCGTCTTCATCAGCGGTAGGAAGGCGTTGGTGAGGGTGATGACGCGCACGACCATGGTCTGGAAGAACATGTCGAGCGTGTCGCCGTCCATCTCTTCGGCTGTGCCCGGGGTGGGGCCGCCGGTATTGTTGACGAGGATGTCGATGCCGCCAAGGATGTCATGCACCGCGTGGATCATCTGCTCGACGAAATGCCCGTCGGCGAGGTCGGCGACCTCGTAGTCAGCCTTGCCACCGGCCGCCCTGATCGCCTCGACGTTGTCCTTCAGCTTCTCCTCGCTGCGGCCGCAGATCAAGACGTGCACGCCTTCAGCGGCGAGTGCCTTCGCAATCCCGAGCCCGAGGCCGCGCGAGGCCGCGAGCACGAGTGCGCGTTTTCCCGAAATGCCGAGATCCATGGTGATGTCCTTCCCTGATGCGATCTATTTGCGCCGACCCTAGCAAGGGGGAGGGGGCGGGGGAAGGCGAAAGGCCCGCTTTCCCGTCTCCTTACACCGTCGCCCTCAAAGCTCCGCCGGAAAACCTGGTGCCCTGAGATCCGTGCCGGTCGCATCCTCCAAAAGCTTCACCACCTGCGACGACCAGGCGTCGCCGCCGTAAGCTGCTCGGGCGCGAATGAAGGTTTGCATCGCGTGGCCGGCGAGATCGAGCGGCACGCCGAACTCGCGGCCGAAGCCCAGCGCGAAGCCAAGATCCTTGACGGCGAGATCCATGGTGAAATTGATGTTGTAGCTGCCGTTGAGGATCACCTGGCCTTCGGTCTCATGCACGAAAGAATTGCCGGAGGAGGCCTTGATGATGTTGAAGGCGTCAGTGAGGTCGATGCCGCCTTTCTTGGCCAGCATCAGCGCTTCGCCTGTTGCAATAAGGTGGATGAAGGCGAGCATGTTGGTGATCACCTTGATCACCGCGGCTTTCCCGAGCGGCCCGGCGCGAAAAATCCGTTTGCCCATGGCCTGGAAGGCCTGAAGATGCATGTCGTAGAGATCCTCGTCGCCGCCGATGATCACGGTGATCTCGCCCGAGGCGGCCAGATGCACGCCGCCGGTGACGGGCGATTCCAGCATGCGGATTCCGGCGTCGGCGGCGATCTTGCCGAGGCGCAGGACTTCCTGTTCGTCGAGCGTGCTCATCTCGATCCAGGTGGAGCCGGGCTTCAGTCCCTTGAGGATGCCGCGCTCGCCGGTCAGCACGCGTTCGCTGACTTTCGGAGAGGGCAGGCAGGTGATGACGGCATCGACGGCTTCGGCCACGGCTTGCGGATCGGCGGCGAAACGCGCACCGGCGGCAACCAGCTCTTCGGCATTCCTGGGATCGAGGTCGTTGACCACGACGGCGAACCCCGCCCTGACGAGGCTGCCGGCGAGATGGCGGCCGAGATGGCCGAGCCCGATGAAACCATAAGTGAGTGCCATGTCCTTGTTCCCCTGCTGGCGTTTTGCCGGAGACTGCGACAAAGCGCAGACAGGTTCAAAGGCAGATTTCGGCCTGCGACGGGATTTGCCGTAGGCGGAACAGGCGGCCGCGATTTTTTGTCAGGGCGCGGGCATTGGCTGAGGCTCTGCCGGCGTCAGAACGGAACCTTGCCGGGGTTGAACAATCCGTCGGGGTCGAGCAGCGCCTTGATCTGCCGGGACAGCGCCTGTTTCAGCGCCGGCGCATGCGCCTCATAGGCATCGCGCTTTTCCAGTCCCACACCGTGTTCGGCGGAAAAGCTGCCCCCGCGCGCGGTGACGCCGGCATAGACGGTGCGTTCGACGGCGCGCTTGGTTTCCTTGGGCAGCGGGCCGGGGGCGGCGAGCGCGATATGCAGGTTGCCATCCGCCACATGGCCGTAGACATAGGCCTCGAACCCGTTGCCGATGCCGCCAAGGCCCTCGATGAGACCTGCCACATAGGCGTCGGCTTCGCCCGGCGGGATCGAAACGTCGAAGGAGGGGGCGTTGGGATAGCTGGCGAAGTAGAAGCCCGAATCCTCACGCAGGTCCCAGAAGCGGCGTGCCTGTTCGGAGGACTGGGCGAGGATGCCGCCCTTGAGGTCGGCCCTGTCCCAAAGCTCGGCCAGCGCCTCCTCCAGCGCAAGCCTTGCCTTCTCCTCCGTCTCCGAGGAGATCTCGACCAGCAGCATTGCGGCGCCATCCTCCAGCCAGTCGAGATCGAAGCCCTTCAAAGCCGCGTGATCGCGAATGTAACGCGGCCACATCATCTCCGCGGCCTCCATCTGCAAATCGCCCCGCTCACCGAGAGCGGCCGCAACCGACAGCGCCGAGGCGGCATCCGCGACACCGAGAAGAGCCGTCGCCCGATGGGCGCGCAGACGCTCCAGTTTCATGACGATTTTGGTGACGAAGCCGAAGGCGCCTTCACCGCCGATGAAGAGCTGTTTGAGATCCGGCCCGGCCGAGACCTTCACCACGCGCGTCATGTCGGAAAAGACTTCGCCGGACGGCAGAACCACCTCGAGACCGAGGATCTGGTGGCGCATCACGCCATTGCGGAAGGCGAGGATGCCGCCGGCATTGGTCGAGAGCATGCCGCCGATGGTGGCACTGCCGCGCGAGCCGAGGTCGATGCCGGTGGTGAAGCCGTGGGGCAGGAGTGCCGCCTGCAGCGCTTCGAGCGTCACCCCGGCTTCGACTTCGACCGTTCCTTCATCCGGCCGGATGGCGAGGATCCGGTCGAGACGTGCCGACGAGAGAACAACCTCGCCGGCCCGGCTGATGCCGCCGCCGACCAGTCCGCTCAGCCCGCCATGGGGAACGATGGCGACATGGTTCTGTCGACACCAGGCAATCAGCGCCGCTGCCGCTTCGGTGCTGGCCGGTTGCGCCACGACGCCGGCGCCGAGATTGTCCTCGTGCTCGCCCGGATGCCGTCCCGTCAAAGCCTGGGGACCGAGAATGCGCAGCTCGGCATGCAATGGGGCGAGCGCGTCGGCGAGGGTGGCGGGGGTAAAGGGGTGCATGGTCGTGGTATCCGGCAGAAAACGACGGTGTCTTGACCTGCAACCACGCGGCTTGCAAGGGCGTTTTGTGTCCGAGCCGTCGGGCGCGGGATGTCCCGCCAATTTCGTTGCGACGGTATGGCCGGAAATGTCACGTTGACCCTTACGTTCACGTAAGATATTCTCGGTCCTCACACCGCCTTGCCGGAATTTGCGCCTCTGCGCGTCGCGCTTCGGCTCGACAATCCGGTTGGGTTTTGTCAAGGAGGAGGGCGGAAAGCACCGCCTGGCGAGGAATGACGAATGAGCACCGAGATGGAACTGCCTGAACGCGAAAGCATGGAATTCGACGTCGTGATCGTGGGCGCAGGCCCCGCGGGTCTGTCGGCGGCGATCCGGCTGAAACAGGTCAATCCGGATCTGACCGTCGTCGTGCTCGAAAAGGGGGCGGAAGTCGGCGCCCATATCCTCTCCGGTGCCGTCGTCGATCCCGTCGGCATCGACCGGCTGATCCCCGGCTGGCGCGAAGAAGCCGACCATCCCTTCAAGACACCGGTCACCGACGACCAGTTCCTTTTCCTTGGGCCTGCCGGCTCGGTTCGCCTGCCAAACGCCCTGATGCCGCCGCTGATGAACAATCACGGCAACTACATCGTCTCGCTCGGCAATGTCTGTCGCTGGCTAGGGGCCCATGCGGAAGCGCTCGGCGTCGAGATCTATCCGGGCTTTGCCGCCTCTGAAGTGCTCTATAACGAAGAGGGCGCGGTGATCGGCGTTGCTACGGGCGACATGGGCATTGAGAAGAATGGTGAGCCAGGTCCGGCCTATACCCGCGGCATGGCGCTGCTCGGCAAATATGTGCTGATCTCGGAAGGTGTTCGCGGTTCGCTCGCCAAGCAGTTGATCGCGAAGTTCGATCTCGCCCGCGACAGCGACGTTCAGAAGTTCGGCATCGGCCTCAAGGAACTCTGGCAGGTCAAGCCCGAGCACCACAAGCCGGGCCTCGTGCAGCACTCCTTCGGCTGGCCGCTCGGCATGAAGACCGGTGGCGGCTCCTTCCTCTACCATCTCGAGGACAACATGGTGGCCGTGGGCTTCGTCGTGCACCTGAACTACAAGAACCCCTATCTCTATCCGTTCGAGGAATTCCAGCGCTTCAAGACCCATCCGGCGATCGCCAGGACCTTCGAGGGCGGC
Organism: Rhizobium glycinendophyticum; assembly: GCF_006443685.1. Classification (NCBI taxonomy): domain Bacteria; kingdom Pseudomonadati; phylum Pseudomonadota; class Alphaproteobacteria; order Hyphomicrobiales; family Rhizobiaceae; genus Peteryoungia; species Peteryoungia glycinendophytica. The sequence goes on from NZ_VFYP01000001.1 coordinate 1,316,319, forward strand.
AAGCGTCTCTCCTATGGCGCCCGCGCGATCACCGAGGGCGGCTACCAGTCTGTGCCTAAGCTCTCCTTCCCGGGCGGCGCACTGATCGGCTGTTCCGCCGGTCTCGTCAACGTTCCCCGCATCAAGGGCTCTCACAACGCCGTGCTCTCCGGCATGCTGGCGGCCGAGAAGATCGCCGATGCGATCGCCGCCGGTCGCGCCAATGACGAGCCGATCGAGATCGAGAACGAATGGCGTTCGACTGATATCGGCAAGGACCTGAAGCGCGTTCGCAACGTCAAGCCGCTTTGGTCGAAGTTCGGCACCGCAATCGGCGTCGCGCTTGGCGGCATCGACATGTGGATCAACCAGATCTTCGGCACCTCGCCCTTCACCCTGAAGCACGGCAAGACCGACGCCCAGTCGCTCGAGCCGGCCGCCAAGCACAAGCCGATTGCCTATCCGAAGCCCGACGGTGTTCTGACCTTCGACCGTCTCTCCTCGGTGTTTCTCTCCAACACCAACCATGAGGAAGACCAGCCGGTCCACCTCAAGGTCCGCGACATGGACCTGCAGAAGCGATCCGAACTCGGCGTTTATGCCGGTCCGTCCACGCGCTACTGTCCGGCAGGCGTCTATGAATGGGTGGAAAAGGACGGCGAGGAAACCTTCGTCATCAACGCCCAGAACTGCGTCCACTGCAAGACCTGTGACATCAAGGACCCGAACCAGAATATCACCTGGGTGCCGCCACAAGGCGGCGAAGGGCCGGTCTATCCGAACATGTAAATGTTCGAGAGGACGGGCCGCACGGACCGCCTCAAAGGTTGACGGCGAAGGGCCGGTCTATCCGAACATGTAGTGTTCGGGAGGTCGGGCCGCCCGGACCGCCGCCAGAGAATGCCGGCGAAGGACCGGTTTGCCCGAACCTGGACGTGAAACCGATGTCCAGACCGGACAAATTAGCGTAACCTCTTCGGGGCGGGCCGCATGCGGCTTGTCGGCAGGGACGTGAAAGGTGCGGTTGGCGTGACGAAAGATCGGTTCGACAGACAGTCGGTGGGCAGAGCGGCAATCCGTCGCCAGAGCCGATGGCAAGGCCTGTCTCTGGCCGTAGCGGCGGCCGGCTCGCTTTTGGCCGTTTTTTCCGCACAGCCGACCGCCGCAGTCGAGCAATGCCGCCAGGATGCCGGCCCCTCCGTCGACTGGAGCAACTGCACGAAGCGCATGCTGATGCTCGGCGGAAGCAATCTCGAGGGCGCCAACCTCGCCGATGCCGATTTCAGCGGCACGGACCTCGCCGGCAGCAGCGTGAAGGGGGCAAACGTCACCAAGGCCAGCCTCGTGCGCACCTCCCTTGCCCAGTCGGATCTGACGGGGGCGGATTTCGACAAGGTGGAAGGCTATCGCAGCGACTTCACAGCCGTGAAGGCATCCGGCACGAGTTTCGTGGCGGCCGAATTGCAGCGCTCGGATTTCAGCGGTGCCGATCTGCGCAAGGCCGATTTCACGAAAGCCGAGTTGGGCCGAGCAATCTTTTCCGGGGCCACCCTGGAGGACACCCATTTCGCTATGGCCAACCTCTCGCGGGCCATGTTTCAGAAAGCGAGTTTCGCCGGTGTGATCGACTTCACCGATGCCTTCTTGTTTTTGACCCGTATCGAGGGCGCGGACCTGTCTCAGGCGAAGGGGCTGAAGCAGGAGCAGATCGCCCTGTCATGCGGCGACGAGACGACCAGGCTGCCGCAGGGGCTGACGGCACCCCCCAATTGGCCGTGTGCGGACGAATAGGTTCGACGCGCAAACGACCTCGTCTCCGCCGCTTTAGATATTCGTTAACCATAAATTCCCTAGGCTCCTCGGTATCGAATCGCATTCCGAGGACCTTCTCTCATGACCATTTCCCGCCGCGGCCTCCTCCTCGGCCTGCCGCTTTTCCTGGCCGGCTGTCAGTCGATGCCGAACCAGCAGGCCATGTATGGCGATCTGCCGGATGAACCGCATCCGCTCAAGAAGGTGCCGATCGAGAAGATCAAGCCGGAGCTGCGCCGCCAGCAGGTGGCCTACGAGACGACCCATCCGGCCGGCACAGTTGTTGTCGACACGCCGGCGCGGCGGCTTTACTACGTGCTGGGCGACGGCCAGGCGATGCGCTACGGCATCGGTGTGGGGCGCAACGGCTATGCGCTGGCCGGCAACGCCTATATCGGTCGCAAGGCCGAATGGCCGACCTGGACTCCGACCCCGAACATGCTGCGCCGCGACCCGGAAAAGAACCTGAAATATGCCGGCGGCCTGCCGGGGGGGCCGAACAACCCGCTCGGCGCGCGTGCCATGTATCTCTACCGGAACGGCAACGACACCATGTTCCGTCTGCACGGGACGAACCAGCCCTGGTCGATCGGTCAGGCCATGTCGTCCGGCTGCGTCCGCATGATGAACCACGACGTGATCGATCTCTACGAACGCGTGACTGTCGGGACGAAGGTCGTCGTTCTCCAGGCCTGAGCCTTTTTCCTCCTTTGCCGAACGGCGCTGCTTTAGGGGCGGCGCCGTTCGCGTTTGCGGACCGATGGAAACCGGCACCGACAGCGAGGTTACCTCGTCGCAGGCGCTGGAAAGGGTCAGTCGGAGAAGCCTTCCAGGACCACCTTGCCGCGCATGCGATTGCTCTCGACGAGCGCATGCGCCTTGATCAGGTTGGCGGCATTGATCGGCCCGATCACGCTGTCGAGCGTGGTGCGGACCCGGCCGGCATCGATCAACTCGGCGACATGGTTCAGGAGCTTGTGCTGCTCGATCATGTCTGCGGTTTCGAACATCGGCCGCGAGAACATCATTTCCCAATGCAGCGACACGGCCTTGCCCTTGAAGGCCATGATGTCGAAGCCCTCGGTGAAGTCGTCGATCAGGCAGATCCGGCCCGCCGGCGCGATCAGTTCGGCGAGATCGACCCGGTGCTGGACGCTATGGGTGACCGAAAAGACGAAAGCCGGTGCGCCGATCCCGAGGGCCGCATATTCGCCCGCCAGCGGCTTTGAATGGTCGATGACGTGATCGGCGCCGAGCGACTTGGCCCAGGCGGCGGTTTCCGGCCGGGAGGCGGTTGCGACCACTGTGAGGTCGGTGAGCTGCTTGACGAGCTGGATGGCGATCGAGCCGACGCCGCCGGCACCACCGGTAATCAGGATGACGGGAGCAGCCCCCGGAACGGGCATGTCGAGCCGCAGCCTGTGGAACAGCGCCTCATAGGCGGTGATCGCCGTCAGCGGCAAGGCGGCTGCTTCCGCAAACGACAGGCTCTTCGGCTTGCGCCCGACGATCCGCTCGTCGACCAGATGGTATTCAGCATTGGTACCGGGGCGCCCGATTGCACCGGCGTAATAGACCTCGTCGCCCGGCCTGAAGAGCGTGACCTCGGAACCGACTGCCTTGACGATGCCGGCGGCATCGTAGCCGAGGATGCGAGCTTCCCCTTCGGCGGGCTTGAAATTGCGACGAACCTTCGTGTCGACCGGATTGACCGACACGGCCTTGACCTCGACGAGCAGGTCGCGTCCGCGCGCTTCCGGCACGGGCAGATCGAGATCGACGAGGGCGGTGGGGGAGGTGAGAGCTTGGGGGCTATGGAAGCCGACGGCGCGCATGGGGATCTCCTGTAAAGTTTGCACGCCCCCCATTAAGGCGATAAGATCACAAGCCGCAAGAATGCACATTTTCTGTTTGTAGATACAATTTTGCCCCTCAGTATCAAAAAGGATACCAGGAATGTCGAAGCCCCGCGCCAAGATGACCAACAGCTTTCCGGGTTGCCCGGTCGAGACGACGCTGAGTTTTCTCGATGGCAAATGGAAGGGCGTCATCCTCTATCATCTGGTGATGGACGGCACCCTGCGCTTCAGCGAATTGCGCCGGCGCCTGCAGGCGGTGACACAGCGCATGCTGACCAAGCAGCTGCGGGAACTGGAGGAGCATGGGCTGGTGACGCGCACCGTTTATCCCGTCGTGCCGCCGCGCGTGGATTATGCGCTGACGCCGCTGGGCCAGAGCCTCAGGCCGGTGATCCTGGTGCTGGAGCAATGGGGCAGCCGCCATGTCGAATGCAAGGACGGCAAGCGCCGGGTGATCGGGCCTGAGGACATTGTCTCGAAAGCCTCGGCGGCCTGAAGTCACAGGATCCTTAGCTGCGGCACCCTACGTCGCTGGCTGCTCTTTCTCTTCAGAAGATGGGGCCAATTCTGGCACTGGACAGATGCGGCTCGACCGGTGTCTGCTGGGTGCATCGGAGCGTGGATGATGAGGGGTGCAGCCATGACTGAGACGCAAGAGGGGCCTTTTCGAGCCCAGACCATAGAACTCTTCTTCGACTTGGTCTTCGTCTTCACCATCACGCAGATCACTCATCTCGTCGAGCATGCCCATGGTGCCGTGGACCTGTTGCATGCCCTTGCCGTTCTGATGCTCGTCTGGTGGATGTATGGCGGCTACATCTGGCTCACCAATCACGCCCATACCCGCAAGAGCATGCGCCTGGTTTTGATAGTCGCGATGGGCGGCTTTCTCATCATGGCGCTGGCGATCCCCGACAGTGCCGGCGAGGGCCGGCTGCTCTTCGGTGCCGCCTATCTCGCCATCGTGCTCCTGCATTTCGCCGCCTTCGCCTGGCAGGGTGGGGCGGCGGCTGCTCGCGCCATGCTGCGCATCGTTCCTTTCAACCTGGCCGCTGCCCTTCTGGTGATCGCCTCCGGCCTCATCGAGGGCAGTTGGAGCTGGATCCTGCTGTTGTCGCCGGCGCTGTTGTACGTCGTCGTCAGCGTGACGAACACCGGCGAGGGTTTTGCCATCGATGTCTGCCATTTCGTCGAGCGGCACGGTCTGCTGCTGATCATCGTGCTCGGAGAGATCGTCATCGCGACGGGGAGCGGTTTCACCACCATCCCTCACACCGTCGGAGATTTCGTCGCGCTGCTTCTCGCCCTGGCCCTGATCGGTTCTTTGTGGTGGAGCTATTTTGACCGCGACGATCAGCATGCCGAGCATCGGATGATGTCCGCCGACAACCGGGATCGAACGCGGATTGCCTTGTTCGGCTACAACGGCGCGCACCTGTTCATGATATCAGGCCTGATCCTCGTGGCCGCCGGCTTGAAGGCGGTGATCGGCGCCCGGATCCACGACATCGCAGGAGGGGAACAAGCCGCGGCTGCGCACGGCAGCGAAAGCCTGCTGCTCTTCGGGCTCGGCGTCTATCTGCTCTTCGACACGGCCTTCCGCTGGCTGTTGCAGCAGAAACCTCTGCTCATCCGGTTTGCTGCGGCACTTGTCGCGCTCGCACTGGCATTGGTCGCCCCGCTGCATGGTCTCCCGCTGCTGGCCGTGGCCCTGGCTCTGATGATCGTCATGCTCTTGAGCGAGGGCATGGTGGAGCGGCGATCCGACCAAGGCGGCATAGGCCGAGGCAGTCATGCCGAATGATGGATCAAGCCCGACCCTGATCGCCAGCAGCCACGGGAGCCCGAACCGTCAGTCGGCCAGGGACTTCTTTTCCAGCGCGACCGATATCGCAAAGACGACAAGGCCGAGGGCCGAGAGTGCCGAGCCGACGTAACCGGTTGCGCCATAGCCGTATCCCGCCGCGATCACGATGCCGCCGAGCCAGGCACCGAGCGCATTGGCGAGGTTGAAGGCGGAGTGGATGGTGGCTGCGGCCAGTGTCTTTGCCTCCGCCGCCACATCCATGATGCGCGTCTGCACGGCCGGGCAGGCGGCAAAGCCGCAGCCGGTGAGGAAGACGCAGATGCACAACATGACCGGGTGGTGTGCGGTGAGCGAAAAGACTGCCATCAGCGCGACGTTGAAGGCGAGCATGCCGCCGATCGTGCCGTTCAGCGAGTAGTCCGCCAAACGGCTGCCGACGATGTTGCCGACATTCATGCCGATGCCGAAAAGCGCCAGCACCACGGCGACCATGCTCGCGGGCATGCCGGCGGTGTCCGTCACCGTCTTGGCGATGTAGCTGAAGATTGCGAACATGCCGCCGAAGCCGACTGCGGCGACAGCCATGGACAGCCACACCTGCACCCGGCCGAAGGCGGACAGTTCGCGCAGCATGCTGGCGCCTTCGACCACTCTGTCCTTGGGCAGGTAGATGGCGATGAGCGCGACGGTCAGCGCCCCGATGGCCGCCACCAGCAGGAAGGCGGCGCGCCAGTCCATCAACTGTCCGAGGAAGGTCGCGATCGGTGTGCCCACGAGGGTGGCGATGGTCAGACCGAGCATGACGCGCCCGACGGCGCGCACGCGCCGATGCGGCGGCGCCATGGACGAGGCAACAAGCGCCGCGACACCGAAATAGGCGCCGTGCGGCAGGCCGGTGATGAAGCGCAGGACGGTGAAGCTCAGGAAGCCAGGTGCCAAGGCGCTTGCGAAGTTACCGAGCGCGAAGATGCCCATCAGGATCAGAAGCAGCGTCTTGCGCGGCAGCTTGGCGCCGAGCGCCGCAATGATGGGGGCGCCGAGCACGACACCCAGCGCGTAAGAGGAGATGACATGTCCGGCCTGGGGCACGCTGACGCCGTAGGTCGTCGCGACTTCCGGCAGCAGCCCCATGATGACGAATTCACCGGTGCCGATGCCGAAACCACCGGCGGCGAGCGCGATTTCGATCAAAAGGATCGCCGTGGCGCTGAGACCAGAGCCAACGGAGGTATGGGCATCGGATGAGCGCGTGGGCGTGCTGGCGAGTGCGGAACAATCGGTCATGAAATCACCGGGACGCCGGGGAGACGGCGTAAAACGCTTCTATCGAAGCCATGATGGGAAAGCGGTGCGAAGCACCAGATGGCAAATGAAATTGTTGTTTATCATGCTCATGTGCGTCGCAGCAAAGGCTTTTGCTCACGACACCGAATTTTGCCCGCCCTTGAATTCCGCCTTTCGGCTTTCGATCTGAGAGACGACAGAAACTTTTGACCGGGCCGCACGTTGTGACCCCGTTGGCCCGGGGTGTTTAGGAATTCCATGAAGATCAAGGCGGTACTCAATCGCGACGGTGGCACCTTCAAGACCACCGACATGCAGGTCTATTGCGCCAGCGCCACCGAGGCCTTTGCCAAGCAGGGGCATGAGCTCGAGTGCGCGATCGTGGCCGGCGACGAGATCGTCGAGGCGCTGCAGAAGGCGGTCGAGACCGCAGGCGTCGATGCGGTGGTCGCCGGTGGCGGTGACGGCACGATTTCGGCCGCGGCCGGCATCGCCTGGAAAGCCGGCTTGCCGCTCGGCGTCATCCCGGCCGGCACGATGAACCTCTTCTCCCGCTCGCTGAAACTGCCGCTAGACATCTGGAAGGTGCTCGATGTGCTGGCCGCAGGCGAGGTGGCCTCGGTCGACATCGCCACGGCCAACGGCCGCCCCTTCGTCCACCAGTTCTCCGCAGGCCTGCATGCCCGCATGGTGCGCATGCGCAACCAGATGAACTTCGCCTCGCGCATCGGCAAGATCCGGGCGAGCACCAGTGCCGCTTTCGGCGTGATGCTCGATCCACCGCGTTTCGAGGTGATCTTCGACATCGACGGCGATGGTCGCAGCGACGAGCGCCCGGTCTCTGCGATCTCGGTCTCGAACAATCCGCTCGGCAACAACTCGCTGTTCTTCGCCGATCGGGTCGATACCGGTCAGCTTGGCGTCTACCTGGCCGACCCCTTGGAACCGACGGGCGTCGGCAAGCTCGCCTTCGACATCCTGCGGGGCAGGTTCAAGGAGAACGAGGCGGTGACCGCCTCGACCGCCCGGACGGTCCATCTGCATTTCCCCAGGCACCGCAAGGGCGCGGCCTGCGTGCTCGATGGCGAGCTTTTGCGCATGCCGGCCGATGTCGAGCTGAAGATCCATCCGGGTGAACTGAAGGTGCTGGCGCCACCGCCGCAGCCTGCCGCCTGAACGATAACGGCGCCCGATGAGGCGCCGTTCTTGTTTCAGTTTTTGCCCGCCTCAGTGGGTGAAGGCGGCGGCGATCAGCGCCTTGGTATAGTCTTCCGCCGGATGGTCGAAGATCGCCTCGGTATCGCCCTGCTCGACGATCTTGCCGTTCTTCATCACCACCACATGATCGGACATCGCCCGGATGACCGAGAGGTCGTGGCTGATGAAGACATAGGACAGGCCGTAGCGGTCCTGCAGGTCGCGCAGCAATTCGATCACCTGACGCTGCACCGAGCGGTCGAGGGCCGAGGTCGGCTCGTCGAGGATGACCACCTTGGGCTTCAGGATGATCGAGCGGGCGATCGCGATGCGCTGCCGCTGGCCGCCGGAGAACTCGTGCGGATAGCGGTTGCGCGCCGTCGGATCGAGGCCGACTTCCTTGAGGGCCGCGATCGCCCGCTGGTCGCGTTCGGCGCGGGAGAGTTGCGGCTCATGGACGTAGAGCCCTTCGGTGATGATCTCGCCCACCGTCTGGCGCGGCGAGAGCGAACCATAGGGATCCTGGAAGACGAGCTGCATCTGCTTGCGGAAGGGCCGCATGCCGGCCCTGTCGAGGCCCGAGATGTCGTTCGTGCCGAAACGGAAGGCTCCATCGGCCTGCAGAAGCTTGAGCAGAGCGCGACCGAGCGTCGACTTGCCCGAACCGGATTCCCCGACGATGCCGATGGTCTGGCCCTGGCGAAGGCGAATGCTGACCTGATCGACGGCACGGAAGGTGCGTGCCTTGCCGAACAGCCCGCCACCGCCGATGTCGAAATCGACGATGACGTTGCGGCCTTCCAGCACCATGGGCGCATTTTCAGGCGGCGGCGCCTTCGTGCCGGTCGGCTCGGCGGCCAGCAGCATCTTGGTGTAGTCGTGCTGCGCATTGCCGAAGATCTCGTCGCGCGTCCCCTGTTCGACGATCTCACCCTTGCGCATGACCGCGACCCGGTCGGCAACGTGTTTGACCACGCCGAGGTCATGGGTGATCAGCACGATCGCCATGCCGAAGCGCTTCTGCAGATCGGCGAGCAGGGTCAGGATCTGCGCCTGGATGGTGACGTCGAGCGCCGTCGTCGGCTCGTCGGCGATCAGCACGTCGGGCTCGTTCGCCAAGGCCATGGCGATCATCACGCGCTGGCGCTGGCCGCCGGACATTTCATGCGGGTAGCTGTCGATGCGGCGTTCCGGGTCCGGAATGCCGACGAGTTTCAACAGCTCCAGAACGCGGGCGCGGGCCGCCTTCTTGCTCAGGCCGCGATGATGGATCAGCGGCTCGGCGATCTGGCGGCCGATCCGGTAGAGCGGATCGAGCGAGGTCATCGGCTCCTGAAAGATCATGGTGATCTTCGAGCCGCGGACCGTGTTGAGCGTCGAGAGCGGCTGGCCGACGAGGTTGGTCCCGCCATAGAGGGCCTCGCCGGTGACGCTGCCGTTCTTGGCGAGCAGGCCCATGATGCCCATCATCGTCTGGCTCTTACCCGAGCCGCTCTCGCCGACGATGGCGAGTGTCTCGCCCTTCTTCACGTCGAAGCTGATGCCCTTGACCGCTTCGACGGTGCCGTCGGGCGTTTGGAAGGTGACCTTGAGGTCGTTGACGGTGAGAACCGGTGTCATGTCATGTGTGTCCATGTCAGCGATCCTTCGGGTCGAGCGCATCGCGCAAGCCGTCGCCGACGAAGTTGAGGGCAAACAGCGTCGCGACGAAGAAGATCGCCGGGAAGATCAGCAGCCATGGTGCGCTTTGCATGTTCTTCGTGCCCTCCGAGATCAGCGTGCCCCAGCTCGCAAGCGGCGCCTGGACGCCGAGGCCGAGGAAGGACAGGAAGCTTTCCGTCAGGATGACCTGCGGCACGACGACGGTGACGAAGACGATGACGGGGCCGATCGTGTTCGGGATGATGTGCCGGCGAATGATCTGCCAGTCGGTGAGGCCAAGCGCTTCCGCCGCCCCAACGAATTCGCGGCGCTTCAGAGACAGCGTCTGGCCGCGTACGATGCGGGCCATTTCCAGCCATTGCACCGCCCCGATCACGACGAAGATCAGCACCACCGACCGCCCGAAGAAGACGACCAGCACGACGACGAGGAAGACGAAGGGCAGCGAATAGAGGATCTCGACGAAACGCATCATGACATTGTCGATGCGGCCGCCGAGATAGCCCGAGGTCGCGCCATAAATGACGCCGATGCCAAGCGAGACGAGACTGGCGGCCAAACCCACGGCAATCGAGATCTGCCCGCCGAGCATGACGCGGACGAGCAGGTCACGGCCATTGGTATCGGTGCCGAACGGGAAGGTGACCTGATCGACCTTGCCGGTGACGGTCACCGATAACCCGTCGGCGCTGGTCTCCTGGATGGTGGTTTCCTTGAACTCGTTGGTGCGGTCGAAATAGCGGATCGTGCGCGGATCGATCGGCTTTGCGGCGGTCAGCACAGCGGTGAAGGTGCCGTCCGCAACCTCCAGGCTCTTGAGCTCGACACGGGCGCGCTTGGCGATGCCTTCGGCGACTTCCTGCAGCGATTCCGGATCGGGACGCGGCTCGAGGCTCGGAGGCACGGTAACATAGGACGCGAAGACCTGGTCGTAGGTATGCGGCACGAAGAACGGCCCGGCGAAGGAGAAGAGGACGATCAGAACCAGCATGACGCAGCCGCCCATGGCGGCTTTGTTGCGCTTGAAGCGCAGCATGGCGAGCTGGGTCAGGCTGCGACCGGCGATTTCGGCGGGGGCCAAGCCCTGGGTGACGGTTGTATCAGTCATTGCGGACCCTCGGATCAAGCAGGCCGTAGGCGATGTCGACCAGCAGGTTGAAGAAGATCACGAACACCGCGACGAGAATGACGGTGCCCATGACGAGGGGATAATCGCGGTTGAGCGCGCCGAGCACGAAATAACGGCCGACACCGGGAATGGTGAAGATGCTTTCGACGACGGCCGAGCCGGTGAGCAGGGCTGCAGCGCAGGGCGCGAGATAGGAAACGACCGGCAGCATGGCGCCGCGCAGGGCGTGCGTGATGACCACGACGCGCGGCGGCAGGCCATAGGCGCGTGCCGTGCGGATATGATCGCCGTTCAGTGCTTCGATCATCGAGCCGCGCGTCAGGCGCGCAAAGACCGCAAGCTGCGGCAGGGCCAGTGCCGTCATCGGCAGGATCAGGTTCTGGAAGCCGCCACTGCCCCAGCCCCCGGCCGGCAGCCAGGAGAGCATGACGGCGAAAATGAGGGTGAGCACCGGGCCGACGACGAAGTTCGGCACGGTGACGCCGATGGTCGCGAAGGCCATCAGGCCGAAGTCCAGTGCACTGTTCTGGCGAAGCGCTGCGATCGTGCCGAGAATGACGCCACCGATGAGCGCGATCAGGATCGCATAGAGGCCGAGCTCGACGGAATAGGGCAGGGCCTTGCCGATGAGTTCGGCGACCGTGTTGTCCTTGTAGATGAAGCTCGGGCCGAAATCGCCCTTAAATGCATTGCCGAGATAATGCAGGTACTGGCTCCAGAGCGGGTCGTTGAGCTTGTACGTTTCCATGACATTGGCCATGGTCTGCGGCGGGAGCGGACGTTCGAGACTGAACGGACCACCAGGCGCGAAGCGCATCAGGAAGAACGAGATCGTCACGACGACGAACACGGTGGGCACGGCGCTCATGAGCCGGCGCAGGACGAATGAGATCATGGTGATAAAAGCCGACGCGCGACAGCCATCATGCTGCCGCGCGCCGATCCCTTTTGTTCGTTATTCGGAAACGCTGAGGAACTTGGACAGGTGCTCGTTCACCGCATTGTCTTCCCAGCCGGAGACGCGCGAGGAGACCAGCCACAGGTTGGCGGAGTTCATGAAGGGGGCGATCGGCTGGTCGGTGTTCAGGACCTCTTCAGCCTTCTTCAGGATTTCCATGCGCTTGGCCGGATCCTGCTCCTCATAAGACTGCTTCATCAGCGAGTCGTATTCTTCGCTCTTGTACTTGCCGTAGTTGAACGTGGTATTCGTGCTGACGTTCAGCGCCAGGAAGTTTTCCGGATCGCCGTAGTCGGCCGACCATGCGGCGCGGGCCACGTTGAACTTGCCGCCTTCCTGCAGGTAGGCGTAGTGCGAGGCGACGTCGAGGTTCACCAGCGACACCTTGGCGCCGAAGGTGTTCTTCCACATGTCGGCGACGGCGGTTGCGACGCGCTCGTGGTTGGCATTGGTGTTGTAGCGGATCTCGATGTTGAGCGGCTTGCCGCCTTCACCGTAGCCGGCGGCCTTCATCAGCTCGACGGCCTTGTCTTCGCGGTCGATCTGCGACATCGAGGCGAAGTCCGGAACCGGACCGTCGCCATAGCCCGGCATGCCCGGGGGCACGAGGTTGTAGGCCGGAAGCTGGGCGCCGGCATAGATTTCCTGGGCGAGGAAGTCGCGGTCGACGGCCATGGAGAGCGCGCGGCGGACGTTGACGTCGTTGTAAGGCGGCTCGCGGTTGTCGAAGACGTAATAGTAGGTGGCGAGCGACGGGGTTACGTGGACCTGGTCGTTATAGGTTTCGCGCAGGCGTTTGATCTGGTCTGCGGAGAAGTTGTAGACGAGGTCCATTTCCTTGGCCTCGAAGCGACGCACGGATGCGGCATCGTCATCGATCGGATAGAAGATGACCTTGTCGAGCTTGACGTTGGCGGCATCCCAGTACTTGTCGTTCTTCACGACGGTGAGCGTATCGTTCGGCACGTGTGCTTCAAGCTTGAAGGCGCCGTTGGACACCATGTTGCCCGGCTTGACGAACTGGTCGCCGAACTTTTCGAAGTTTGCCTTGCTGATCGGCAACGCGGTGTAGTGCGCGAGAAGCTGCAGGAAGAAGGGGGTTGGACGCTCGAGCGTGATCTCCACGGTCTTGGCGTCGACGGCCTTGATGCCGAGCTGGTCGACCGGGAGTTCGCCCTTGTTCACCTTTTCGGCGTTCTTCACCGGATAGAGAATGCCGGCGTATTCGGCAGCTGTCTTCGGATCTTCCAGGCGACGCATCGAGAAGACGAAGTCTTCGGCTGTCACCGGTGTTCCGTCTGACCAGTTGGCGTTGTCGCGGATCTTGAACGTGTAGGTCAGGTTGTCATCGGAAATCGTCCAGCTTTCGGCAGACCCCGGAACCACTTCACCCTTGGCGTTGAAGATGGTCAGGCCTTCGAACATGTCGCGGACGACGAAGCCTTCGATGTCGATCGAGATATGGGCGTAATCAAGCGTCTGCGGCTCGCCAGCATTGCCGCGATGCAGGACGGCTTCGGCGAGCGCCTGGCTTGCGCCGGTCAGCAGCGATCCGAGCAGCAGGGCTGTGCCAAGGAGTCGGCGGGTCTGGATTGTCATTTTTTTCTTCCCCTTTACGTTTACGGAAAGGGCAGAGAAGAGCATTCGTCAGACGGTGGCAAGTCGATTTGTGAGGCGGTACCCCAATTTTGATTAGGTTTCGCCCATCAAGCCTGTGACTTGGTTCGAAGATTTCGTGTGACGCTTGTGTGACGAAATAATATTAGCGCGCCATCGGCTCGTCTAAATGCGACGGGCGGGCGCCGAGGCACCGCCCGTCATGGCTCCGCGTCGCGTCGTCAGATCCGCGGCAGATAGGTCTGGTAGTCGAAGCTTGAGACGGTGCGCAGATAGGCCATCGCCTCCTTGCGCTTGGTGTCGCCATATATGCGTTGGTATTCGGCGCCGAAGATTTGCCTGATGAAGGCGGATGACCGAAAACGCTCGACGGCGGTCAGGAAGTCGTAAGTCAGCATCTCAGGGTTTTCAGGCGCACTATCCGGCGTCGTGACCGGGCCGGGATCGAGGTCTTCGTCGAGCCCGAGCAGGATGCCGCCGAGGATGGCGGCGAGCAAAAGATGCGGATTGGCGTCCGCGCCGGCCACACGGTGTTCGATGCGGGCGGCCGGGCCATCCTTGTCCGGGATACGGATCGCCGTGCCGCGATTGCCGAAGCCCCAGTCGATCTTGTCGGGTGCGAACGAACCTGGCTGGAAGCGGCGATAGGAATTTGCAAAGGGTGCGAAGATCAGCTGCGCATCCTGCATGCTCTTCAGCATGCCGGCAGTGATGGACTTCAGCTTCACCGGATCGCCTCCCTTGGCATCCAGGATGTTCTTGCCTTGCCTGTCGATGATCGAGGCGTGCACGTGCAGGCCCGAACCGGCGTGATCGCCATAGGGTTTGGCCATGCAGGTCGCCTTGAAACCGTGGCGCCGGGCGGCGAAATCGACGACGCGCTTCAGGTAGATGCAGTCATCGGCGGCCGAAATGGCGTTCGGCTTGTGCAAGAGATTCACTTCGAACTGGCCAGGGCCAAATTCTGCCGTCGTCGCATCGGCCGGCAAGCCCATGTGATCGCAGTATTCGCGCACGGTCTCGAGGAAGTCTTCCATCGCAGCGGTCGCCCGCATGTCATAGAGTTGGTAACCCTCCACCTCGCCATTCATGACAAGCGCCTTCGGCGGCATCGGCACACCGGTCTCACGGAAATCCGGCTCCATCACGTAGAATTCGAGCTCGGTGGCAACGACCGGAGTCAGCCCCTTTTCCTCAAAGCGCTTCAGTACGTTTGCGAGGATGGCGCGCGGGCAGACGTAATGGGGCTCTCCATCAAGCGTATGCATGGTGGCAAGCACTTGCTTGGAACCAGCAGGTCCCCAGGGCAGGGTGGTGAGCGAGTTCTTGTCCGGAGTGCAGATACCGTCCGGATCACCCAGCGTCAGCGAGATCTTGGTGATGTCGTCATTGTCGTCACCCCAGATGTCGAGCGACTGCGTCGAGGCCGGGAGGCGCACCGTGTTCTTCCAGACCTTGTCCTCCGCCTTCAGCGGGATCATCTTGCCTCTGAGGTCGCCATTCATGCCGACAAGCAGCACCTCGATGCGTGCGGAAGGGTCGGCTGCGGTGAGATCGGCGGCCTCGGTTGATGCTGTCATGAAAACTCTCGCTGGCTTTTAAGGGCGGATTTGGCCGGAGGAACGCGGCAATCGGTGCCTTGCCAAACGCATTTTGGAACGTCATGGTCGTAGCCGATAATGTTCCGCCTTTCAATGCGGGGTAAGCTGGGCACACCGACCATGT